>CAYOFT010000001.1:0-99505 GCA_964403295.1 uncultured Thermotogaceae bacterium
ACTTTTCAAAGAAAAACTTAAAATCAGTTCACGAAGATTGGGCTTTAAGAGGAACTAACGGAAGAGAAAAGCATATGGTAACCTCTTTTGATATTGATCCTGTGAAGCTTGAAAAGATGAATGAACGGTATCAGGCAACTTATAAAAAAATAGAAAATAATGAAGTCAGAGTTGAAGAATATATGATGGAAGACGCCGAGTATGCCTTTGTGGCTTACGGTACCATGGCCAGAATTCTTAAGACGACTATAAAAATGGCAAGAGAAGAGGGTATTAAAGTAGGTCTCATACGCCCGATCACTCTTTGGCCTTTCCCTTACAAGGCGATTGAAAAAGCTGCTAAAAAATGTAAGTTCCTCATGAGTGTTGAGATGAGTGCCGGACAAATGCTGGAAGATGTACGACTTGGTGTTAACGGAAAGGTGCCAACACCCTTTTACGGAAGAATGGGTGGTGTGGTGCCAACACCCACAGAAGTCCTTAACGCTTTAAAAAAGGAAATGGGGGTTTGATTATGGCTGAAAAATTAATCATGAAAAGACCGGAAGCTTTGACGGATAAAGAGTTTACCTATTGCCCGGGTTGTTTGCATGGCGTTGCACACAGGCTGGTAGCTGAAATTCTAGATGAAATGGGATTAACACAAAACACCATTATGGTTGCACCCGTGGGATGTTCTGTTTTTGCGTACGAATTTTTCAACGTGGATGGAACGGTAGCCGCACACGGAAGAGCGACGGCTGTTGCAACGGGAATTAAAAGAGCCTTACCGGATAGAACGGTGTTCACATATCAGGGTGATGGTGACCTGGCAGCAATTGGTACAGCAGAAACTATTCATTCTGCAAACCGTGGAGAAAAGTTTACCACGATTTTTATCAACAATGCCATATATGGTATGACTGGTGGACAGATGGCTCCAACGACTCTTGAAGGCATGAAAACCACAACATCACCATATGGCCGTGATGTCACAGATATGGGTTACCCGGTTCATGTTTGTGAATTACTGCAAAATCTAAAAGGCGTTGCCTATTTGGAAAGAGTCGCCTTATTTACGCCTCAACAAATACAAAAGGCGAAAAAGGCTATTAAAAAGGCTTTCACAGCACAGCAGAAGGGGTTAGGCTACTCTTTAGTCGAAATTGTATCCACATGTCCCACCAACTGGGGTCAAACACCACTTGAGTCTCTTGAATGGGCAAAAGATAAGATGCTTTCTGAATATCCGCTTGGTGTCTTTGTTGACAGGGTAGGTGATGACAAATGAGTCTTCACGGTACAATCGTTTCAGGTTTTGGCGGACAAGGTGTTATGCTCATAGGCCAGATTCTGTCTTATGCGGCGATGGTAGAAGGGAAAAACGTTACTTGGTTGCCTTCTTACGGTCCTGAAATGAGAGGTGGAACGGCTAACTGTATGGTGGTAATCGATGAAGAAGCGGTAGGTTCACCCATCATCGATAAACCGACTGAAGTCATAGCCATGAATATTCCTTCTTTGTTCAAATTCGAAGATGAACTGGAAAAAGATGGCATGATGATTCTAAATACATCCGTTATTGATAAAGAGCCAAAAAGGCAAGATATCAAAGTTATAAAAATCGATGCAAACAAAATTGCCGATGAAATCGGGAATTTAAAAGTAGCCAATATGGTCGTATTGGGGGCTTATCTAGAAGCCACAAAGATTATTACATTAGAAGCTGTTCAAAAGGCGTTGGAAAAGAAACTCACTGGATCGAAGGCAAAATTGGTACAAATAAATATAGAAGCCATTAAACGAGGAATGCAGGTAGCCAGTCAACAACTGTAAGTCCTCACTCCGGATATTGTGCCCCCTTCGTTGGGAAACGAAGAGGGCGTTTTTATTTGGTATTATAGTTGATTCTTGGATCCAAAAATCCGTATATGAGATCCAGGATGATGAGCGTGGCACAGTAAATTAAAGTGATAGCCACCAAAGTTGCCATCATTATTTTGATTCGGTTTGTTTGTATAGCTTGCCAAAGGAGCATTCCTAATCCGTGATAGGAAAAGACAATCTCAACGATGATATTGCCTGCAAAGGCAGTAGCCAGAGACAACAATCCCATTGTGACAATCGGAGGGGCTGCTGTTCTCAAAGCGTGATCGTGAACCACCTTTTTTTCGGGAATACCTCGTGCTCTTGCTGACATGACATAATCTTCTTCCAGGTTTTTCAATAGGATATTTCGTACAATATAGGCTGTTCCCCAAAAGCCAACCACTAATAATGTGAATATCGGTAAACTTAAATAGTATAGAGAATCCAATACATATGGGATGAATCCCACCGGTACGGGTGTAGAATGAAACACGCCAAAGGGAAAAATCCGTTGCTGATAGACAAATAAATACAAAAAGATATTGGCCATCCACCAAGCAGGCGTTCCGAAAAAGATCATGGTGAAAACCGTACTCATTTTATCGAAAGCGGAACCGCTATGTACTGCCTTTAATTTTCCAAAAACGAGACCGAGCCAAAAACAGATGGCAGATGAAGTAACGAACAACAACAAAGATTTTTTAGAGGCTTCCCAGACCAAGTAACTGATTTTATGCCTGCCTGATTTAGACTGAAAGGATGTTTCACCAAAATTAAAGATCAAAGAATCCTTTGTCAATTCAAGTATTCTGATAAAAATAGGGCGATCTAAACCAAACATTTTGATGGCGTTTTGTTCCACTTGCTTTTTAGCATCAGCAAATTCATCTTCCGGGATACTTTTGGCTGCTTCTGACTGCATAAACCCTTGAACAATCCCAACCACGTCAGCCCATGCTGTCGCCTCTACTTTGGCATTTAAAACACAGGAGTACATAAAAATAATACAAACAAATGAAAACACACCCCAAAACAACCTCTTCATTACAAACCTCGAATACACACCAATACCCCCTGAACTGAATAAAAAATGTTCAAGGGTAATTATAACATCATTACAGGTGATGAATCTTAATGGTTGTTAAATATTTATTTAAAGGAACTTTTTAATTTATTGATGATAACCATCCGGATGATTCTTATGCCATTTCCAGGCTGTGGCTATGATTTGTTCTAAATCGTTATACTGTGGTTTCCAATTTAATCGTTGGATGATTTTTTCTGATGAAGCGATTAAAACCGCCGGGTCACCTGGTCTTCTATTAGTTTCTATGGTTTTAATGTCTTCACCGGTTACTTTTTCTGCTGTTTCAATCACTTCTTTAACTGAAAAACCCACGCCATTTCCCAGATTAAACACTTCGCTCTTTCCACCGTTCATTAGTTTTTCAAGTGATAGGATATGGGCTGATGCCAAGTCGGAAACATGAATATAGTCACGAATACATGTTCCGTCCTTTGTGGGATAATCTGTTCCAAATATGGAGATACTCTCTCGCTTCCCCAAAGGGACTTGCAGGATAAGGGGTATTAAATGTGTTTCAGGATTATGGTCTTCACCGATTTCACCACTAGGGTGAGCACCTGCAGCGTTGAAATAACGCAATGTTGTGTATTTGATGTCATAAGCTTTATCTGCCCAACCCAGCATCTTTTCTACCGTAAGTTTGGTCTCACCGTATGGATTTTTAGGTGTGGTAGGTTCGGTTTCAAGGATGGGAATTTTTTCTGGTTCACCGTATGTAGCGGCAGTTGATGAAAATACAATATACTTTACACCAAAATCTTTCATGGTCTCCAATAGACATATCGTTCCACCTACATTGTTGTTATAGTATTTCAATGGATTCTCCATACTTTCACCAACAAGGGAATCAGCTGCAAAGTCAATTACCGCTTCGATTTCTTCAGTTTCAAAGAGTTCTCTCAATTCAGTTTTGGAACGTAAATCTCCAAGATAGAAGGGGACTTCTTTTGGAACGGATTCTCTATGTCCTTTATGAAGATTGTCGTAGACAACAACGCTTTTTCCTGTTTCCAACAGGGCTTTTACAGTGTGGCTACCAATATAACCGGCACCACCACATACGAGTATTGACATTCATATCATCCCTTTTTTAGTTTTATTTTTCTTAATGTTGATAATAGTGTATAATCGAGCAACACAGATTTCCTAAAACAAATGTGGATAAATTTTTTCCATAATGAGAAATAATGGCTCTCTTTCAAAAAGTGATTGAATTGGCCTTTTTTATTTTTTTGTTTCAATTGTAATTTTGCAACACTTTTTTACGACTTATCATCTTATTTTGTTTCATTATACCATCTCTTGATTTTTTGTTTGATGTATGGGTATAGTTGTCTAATTTGGAGGGATAACATGAAAAAAATATTATTTATCATTATAATAATAACATTTATTTTTATTGGGTTTGGGAGTGAAATTCAAACCATATCATTTGATCTTGCAGAATTATATTACGATCAAGATATCATATCAACTGGTATCGATCATAACTTTGATTTCTTTTTCCCGTTGGTTTACTCCGATCAAATCCAAGAAGGGGTTTTTACTTTTAATTACCAAATAACCCAAATCAGTGGGCCTAAAACGATGTATGTTGTAATGGTTAATGATAAGCCAATACAAACGGATTACCTTGAACAGTCTAAAGGACAGATTATTGTTCCTATTCCAACAGAACTTTTCGAATCTGAAGCTCTGGCTAAAGTAACCATTCACATCACATTGGATTATCCAGTTTGTGATCAATCGAGAGTAAATAGAAATGCTTTGTGGGTCAGACTAAAGAAGGACAGTTTTTTGTCTTACTCTTATATTAAAAAAGAAATTGACACCATTCCCCTCTTCTTATCTTCAAGAAACTCTGAGCGAGATTATGAGATGGTTTACAATGGATCCTTTGAGCAATTGAAAGCGTATAGTTCAGTTGCTCAATATATTGGTTATTTATCCAAGGGGATTAAAAGAACCTTTAAAGTCACTGCCTCTCCAACAGGACAAGGCAACAAAATAGAAATGAATGAAAGTTCAACTACATTTTCACTATCTGATAAAACACTTGGCATATCGACAGCTTTTGATAACTGGACGGCTCTCAATTACATCAATACGGTCCCTGCATCAGCAATTACGATTTCATATGCACAGAATGATGTGTTAGAAAGACATACCTTATCCCTGTCACAATTGGGTATACAGACTTTTCGAACTGATGTGGTCTTTTCTAATCGTATGAGTTATCCCCTGCTTTTAGATGCATTTGGTGGCGTTCCGGAAGGGGCAGACTTAAAATTGAATTTTTCAGTCTTTAACAGACTCAGAAAAGAAGGCTTTTTGTTAAATGTCTTTTTAAACGACTATTTAATCAAAACCATTGATTTGTCAAAATACGGATTGGATGAACGTGGTCAGGTTACTATACCAATCCCTTCTAATTATTTTGCAGCCTATAATACGTTAACCTTTGAAGTGTTAAACCAGAAAAGTGATTGTGATGAATTTTCTTTGATGATTTATGGTGACTCAACGATAACTTTCAAGAACTCAAAACCTTATCAGAATCCATATATTAACGAATTTCCGTACTCTGCGTATGGAAAAACACTGTATGTTGTTTCCGATTATTCTATAGGGACTGCACAAAATTTGATTAATTTGGCATTTGAAAAAGGCCGAGTATCTACAATTTATGAACCACCTGAGGTTTTAATGCTAAATGAATGGTTTAATCAGGAATCACTGGGTAGTAATTATGATAGTCTGGTGTTTCTGATCGACTCTGAAGCATTTTATTCTTTGACTCAATTCATTGATTTATCAGACTCTTTCAATATTCTTAATAACAAAGATGAAGTATTGTTCAAAGCAACAACAACGGATCAATTTGATGTGGTTTATTCATTTAACTATGAAGACATGCCTGCGATTGTTTTCTCGGGGTACAATCAAGCGGATGTCTCCATTACAAATGCGTTTTTTAGGCAAATGTCAAAGGCTGTTTCTGATTTTGCCCTTTTATCAGAATCCGGTGTCTTTTCCTTTGAAATAGGTAAAGATCAGTTTAGTGTGGAATCGGAAAAGACAGAGGAAATCACCCCATCATCTTTTTGGATGAAAAACAGGTTATGGATAGTTGTATTAGTAGTGGTTATCATTCTTTTCGTTTTGCTATCTTCTTATAACAAAACATCCAAAGGCAGATAAGAATGGCTGAAGGAGAAGTAAAAGCAGAAAGAATTGGTCAAATCTGTATTCAGGAGGGATTGATCACCCAACAGCAGCTTGATGAGGTTTTAGAAATCCAACAAAAACAAGGGGGCAGAATAGGCTGGATTTTGTCTTCCATGGGGTACATTAAGCGAATCGATCTTTTTCGTGTTTTAAGCCGTCATTATGATTTAAAGTTTGCAACGCCTGAATATGATCAACTAAAAGAACGTATTGACAAATCACTTGTGAAGAACATAACAAGAGAGAACGTACTACAATGGCAAGCGATTCCTTATCAGATCACCGAAGATAATCAATTGATTATTTTAAATGCCTATCCCGGAAATGTCAAGGCTCTTGATTTTTACAGAGAACAATACGCTGTCAATAAGGTAATCGAATGGGTGATTACCGACCTGGATTTGGTGGATCTGGTCCAAACCGTCTTTGCGGAAAAATTAGCCGATGATTCAATTTTCGGCTTATTTTACAGGGAACCGGACGAATCAGCATACCGTGTCTTTTCAGGTCCGCAAGTGGCCTTTTTTGCTTTACTGACCATTATCACAGGAATATTTATCTTTTATTTTCCTTTAAAAACAATAGGCATCCTGATTTTTATCGCACAGATGGTTTATTTAATCATGATAGGATTTAAATTTATACTAACCATCAACGGTTCTATTGATGAGATTATTTATAAAGAACAAACGGAAGAATTGCTTGGGATTCGTGACTCGGAATTACCTGTATACACCGTGCTTGTTCCTGTATTCAAAGAACCCGATGTCATTGAAACCCTTATTAAGGCCATCAAGAAATTTGATTATCCTCAAAACAAATTGGATGTTATTCTTTTATTGGAAGAGAAGGATAAAGAAACGTATGAGGCTGCGAAGAAGGCGAAACCACCGTCAAATTGGCGTTTTTTGGTGATTCCACCCTCGCAGCCTCAAACCAAACCAAAAGCCTGTAATTACGGCTTATTTTTTTCCAGGGGAGAATATCTCGTGATTTACGATGCTGAAGATATTCCGGAACCGGATCAGCTGAAAAAGTCTTATTTGGCATTTAAAAACAACGATGAATCCTATATTTGTTTTCAGGGTGCTTTAAATTATTTCAACAAGGATCAGAATCTACTGACAAAACTTTTTACACTGGAATATTCCTACTGGTTTGATTACATGTTACCTGGGTTATTCATGATGGATTTGCCCATACCCCTTGGAGGAACCAGCAATCATTTTAAAGTAGACAAACTACGAGAAATCGGGGGATGGGATCCGTTTAATACAACCGAAGATGCAGATTTGGGGATTCGTGCATCAGCCGAATCATATAAAGTGGGTATCATACGGTCCACGACATATGAAGAAGCCAATCCCCAAGTTTGGAATTGGATTCGACAACGCTCACGATGGGTAAAAGGCTATATGCAAACAACCCTTGTTTACAACCGTCATCCCTTTAAGATGTTGAAGGTCTTGGGTCTGAAAAAATGGCTGTCTTTTCAGTTTTTCATCGGTGGTACTCCCCTTGTATTTCTTATCAATCCCATTTTATGGGGGCTGTTTATCGTCTGGCTCTTTTTTAATCCGGCATTTTTATCTGACATGTTTACTCCCTTTACGTTGGGGCTTTCTCTTTTCAATTTCTTATTTGGCAATTTCTTAGGAATATACATGAATCTGTTGGGGGCATTTAGAAGGCGCAATTTCTCGCTTATACCCATCAGTTTGTTGAACCCTTTTTACTGGTTGTTGCATTCAGCAGCTTCTTACAAAGCGTTAGGGCAGTTACTTTACAAACCTCATTATTGGGAAAAAACGGTACACGGATTGAGTCATGGGAATGATAAAAATGAAAATCACTAAATTCCCCTCACTGAGAGAAAATTGGCGAAAATTCATAGTGATTTTTTGTTTGCTCTTATTCCTTTATTTATATGTGAGTCATTTTTTAATGAGTCAAAATTTCTATCCTTCTGTTGACGCTGAAATCTTTTCAAGGGTTTTAATGGACAAACAAAATGAGAGCGGATTCCTTGAATCTGATTCCTTTGATATTCCTCTTTTACAATATTATAGTTTTTGGCTATATCCAAAATGGCCTGCATTTGTTTCAATTATAGCGGGTTCGTTAATCTTTACTTTTCTCATTTTATACATCCTTGAAAATTTTAAAACCCGTTTATTAAAAACAATACTGCCCATGATCTTCATCCTTTTACCTTCTACTCTGTTTGTGATTACCAACCAACCTATGATCGTCTTGATCATTTTCTTTTTTAGCCTGACCCTCTACTTTTTACTTGAGTTTTATACCACTCAAAGGGTCTTCTATCTCTTTATGGCAGCAATCTCTTTTGGATTGCAGTTTTACATACAAATAGAGTTTTTTTGGTTGGGATTATTGCTAATCATTTTTTTTGGAGTGACTTATTATCGAACAGGCTTAACAGTGAATTATCTTATTAGCACTTTATTCCCGATAGTCTTTTTTCTTTTAAGCTATTTGTTCCTTATTTGGATTTTTAAAGGTGATTTTTCCGAGTTTTCCCGAAGATTCCTGAAGATTGATTTTCAAAATGGTTTGCAGTGTCTAATTAATTGTTTTTTAGGGAGTATAAAACATCGCTGGCCTGTCTTAATTTTCTATTTATATGTTTTATTCCAAGTGGGCAGATACAAAATATTCTACCGCTCACCACTTTTTATTGCCTTTATTTCTCCTTTTATCCTAATGTTTATTTTTGGTTCAGCAGGTATTGAAACAACCTCTTCTATCTTTATCAGTCTATCTATTATCAATTTCATTATTCTTTTCCCCTTTTTAGGTCCTTTGATTAATGAAAAAAGAAAGAAGAAATTGATTTTATTTTTTTTAATGTTGATCTTGGTTTTTGATATCTTTTCTTTCTGGACCTTGAGAGAAGATAAAGAAAAGGACTTTTTCCTTGCCCTTCAAGGAAAGTTCAGGGATCCAAGAATCGAGGAATATCATCAGGTGGCTGACAAGCTGAAAGGTTTTTCGACTATCTTGACAGATGAACTCTCCACATATCAGATTATATTTTTCTACAAGGGAGATGGTCAATTCATAACAACAGATTCTACTTTGTACCAAACTGCTTTGGCAAATCCCGCTTATTTTTCAGAAGCTTATCTGTACGAAAAGACTGAAGGCTTATTATCTCTGGCGCAAGAGATAGTCTCTGAAGAATTTCCGGTTAAGTATTATGAGAGCGAGACTTTTGTGATCCTGTCTTCAGAGGATAAGTGATATTTTATCAACCGTATAGGGTAGATAATATACATATCAACTTAATATGGTTTAATTAATCCGCTTCAAATAAAACTCTCCCCTGTCGGGACGGAATTGGAAGATGTTAACGTCATTGGCATGATAGTCTCTGTATTTATCGTTGGAGATGATGTGGTATTTTTTTTCATAAGCCTTTTTTAAGACTAGCTCATCTGCCGGAGAATGAAAAAAAACGTTCGGGTTGTTGATGAAAGTCTTTTCCCAATAGTCTCTCCTTTTTTTTACAATAAAATCCGCATTGGCATCAAAGATAAATATTAAGGGGAAATAAAGTATATCGTTAATACCTAAAATATTCAACAACTCTTTTAATCTCAAGGGATCAGGTTCAATCAAACCGGAAAACATAATGTTACTGCCATCGATCACGACCCCGGTTTTTGGTATTTGTGTTATCAGTCTTCTTAAATAGGGATGGACAGAGTGAGTTCTTAGATGCTCAATTAAGGAGTCTTTTTGATGTGGTTCCAAGGAAGCATAAAAGTCTCTGATCCATTTTATTTCCAATTCCTTTAATCGATAAATATCCATTTTTTGTATTTCTTCAAGAATTTCTGTTTGGATTTTGATGTCTTGAGAATCTGAAAAAGGGGTTGTTTGGGGTCCAAAAGGTGAACGATCATAGGATAGGGTTTTAAAGGCTGCTTCCAATTCAATGGGTTCTTTAAAGTAGTCGGAAATATCCGATCCTTTTAACGCTTGGGCAATTTTGGTGTTAAACTGTAGATAAGTGTATTGGGAGGAGTTGATATTCAACTGTCTCTTTGCGTAATTGATAAGTCCTTTTGAGGGTAGATAAAAGTATCTTGGAGCTGTGTAAAAGAGAAATGGCGACAAAGTCCAATCATCACATTCAAGGATCTTTAATGTTTCTTTTAATCGAGTTTTAAATTTTGATTTGCCGTATAGTATTTCATCAAAGGCAATGACGATACTGAGCGTGTCTTTTAGTTTCAGTTTTTCGAACAAACGCTCATCGCATTTTTTCAACAATGCTAGAAGGGTTTTTTTTGTCAGTGTCTTTAGCCTTTCCCTTGAACAGTTTGTTCTGATGTATTTTGATTTGGCACGTAAATCGCTTAAATTCTTTAAGTATTGGGCATCGTAAGCAATATCTTTTAATTTCTTTTTCAATTTGGGATCACATTCCTCCACTTACAATGGAGAACCAGATAGGATAGGTGAATAAAAACAGAAAAGTTGAATAGACTACCACAGCACTGGCGAATTCTTTTTCTTTTTCGTGGCTATTTGATTCTGAAAGTCCTTCTGCAAGGATAGCCGTATTGACAGCTGTCGGCATTGCCAATTCTAAGACAAAGATTTGAAAGACCAAACCTTCCATTCCGATAAATTTTCCAACGATCAACGCCAAAGCCGGGGGGAGGAATAATTTCATCAAAGATGCGGGTAAAATACTGAACAAATTTTTTAATTTGATTGGGATGCGTGATAGGTTAACGCCGACAACCAGCAATATTACAGGAATAGCACTGTCTTTCAGCATGCTGACATAATTGACAGCCGGTTTGGGTAAATCCTCCAACCAGTTGAAGCCTAAGGTTCCCAGCGTCCACGAGATGATCACCATGTAAAGCCATGGAATCCTTAAGATGTTCATCAAACCTTTTTTGATTAATCCTTTTCCTTTTGAAGAGAGCATTGTTGTACCGATAATGGGTAAGAGCACCATGTTCGCACTTGCCATAATGACTGCCAGAGGAATCGCCTGAGGACCGATGGAATATTCAAGAACAGGATAGCCGATATAACCTGTATTGGAAAAAGAATTGGTATAAGACCAAAGGATGAAATTTCTCTTGGTGATTTTACCGAATACCCAATAAATGATCACAATGGCGAAGGTCACAATGAGCGTCCCCAGGAAATAACGCCAGATCATATCCAAAGTGGGGACATGCTCGGTGATATAGGTAAAGATTAGAACACTTCCAAATAAATAGAAAGCCAGTTTTGAAAGCATGACTGACTTATCTTTAAAAACCTTACCGAAGATAAAACCCGTAATAAAAATGGAAAAGACCGGAATAATCGAAGCAAACGAATGGGTAAAGATACCTCCCCAGTCACTCATTTGTTGCCCTTGCCTTTATTTTTATGTCTTAAAAAGAAAATAATGTTCGCAATGTCTGCTGGATTAATGCCGGGTACTCTTGAAGCCTGTCCGACGGATGAGGGTTTAATACGCTCCAGTTTTTGCTTTGCTTCTGTCGCCAGATTTTCAACCATGGCATAATCCACTTCGGGAGGAATCAAAAAATTCTCCATTTCTTCAAATTGTTTGATTTCTCGAAAAGACCTTTCGATATAGCCTTCATATTGGATTTCTATATCTACTTGTTCAATAACTTCTTCATCTTCAATGGGTTGATCATCCCATTCTTTTATCATGGTGTAATTGATATCAGGTCTTTTCAACAAATCGATGAATCTTTTGGATTCTTTTAAAGGAGAAGAATTATTTTTTACAAGTAAATCGTTGATTTCATTGCTTTTTTTTACCGGTAATTCAGACAGTCTTTTAACTTCCGATTTAATCCTTTCTTCCAAATCAACCGTTTTTTTATAAAATGCCTCAGGGATGAGTCCAAAGTGATAGCCATATTTAGCTAATCTCAGATGGGCATTATCATGTCTTAAAAGCAATCGATATTCAGCCCTGGAGGTTAGAAGACGATAGGGCTCATCGGTTCCCTTTGTGACGAGATCATCTATCAATACACCCAAATAGGATTCGTTTCTTTTTGGAAACCAGTGTTCTTTTCCATCGATTTTAAACACGGCGTTTAAACCGGCAATGAAACCTTGACCTGCGGCTTCTTCATAACCACTGGTTCCGTTCACTTGCCCAGCGAAAAACAAGCCTTCAATCGATTTTGTTTCAAGATAGGGTGTTAACTGCTCGGGAAGGATATAATCATACTCTACGGCATATGCCGGTCTAATAATTTGAGCATGTTCAAGTCCATGGATGGAACGAATCATTTCTTCCTGCACGTTAAAGGGCAAACTGGTGCTTAATCCACCTATATAATATTCTTCATTTCTCCTGGTTTCCGGTTCAATAAATAGCTGATGAGAATCTCTGTCGTTAAATTTCAAGACCTTGTCTTCGATGGAAGGACAATACCTGGGACCAATTCCGTCGATTAATTTAATATCTCCGTAAAGGGGCGAGAAAGAAATGTTTTTTTGAATAATTTTGTGGGTTTTTGAGTTTGTTCGAGTGATGTAAACCGGCCATTCATCCGAAAGGACTTTTTTTTCTGAGAAGAAAGAAAAGGCCAAGGGGGTATCAGCCGTTGTTTGCTTTTCCAACACTTGAAAATTAATGCTGGTTTTTTTAATTCTTGCCGGTGTTCCTGTTTTAAACCGGTCAATTTTTAGCCCGATTTCCTGAATGGATTCCGAAATCACATCGGCAGAAAATTCTCCCAATCTTCCTGCGGGTAATTCTGAAGGTCCGACAAATATCTTGCCTTTGATAAATGTCCCAGCTGTAATAATTAGGCTTAGACATGTATATATTTCTCCGAAATGAGTTTTTATACCATTTATTTTTGAGCCTTTTATAAGAATCTTTTCAGCCAAACCATATCTTAAAAAAAGATTTTCTTGTTCCATCAGGCTTCTTGTCATCGATTCACTGTAATCGTATTTATCGATCTGAGCCCTAAGCGCGTGCACAGCAGGTCCTTTACTGGTATTTAGCATCCTAATATTCGTCATAGTCGCATCCGTGTTTTTAGCCATTTGCCCACCAAGCACATCTATTTCTCGGATGACTACCCCTTTTGCCGGACCGCCAACAGAAGGATTACATGGTGCCCAGGCAACAGTGTCCAAGTTTAAGTTTAGAAGAAGTGTCTTTTTTCCTAATCTTGCAGAAACCAAAGCAGCCTCTACTCCAGCGTGGCCAGCTCCAACTACAATAACGTCAAAATCTTTTTCCATTATTATTTTTCATTTCCTTTCTAATTCAACCTCATTTTGTTTTAATTCTAAAAATGATTAACGAAGCGAATAACGATGCTCCAAGATATGAGAAAAGGTAGATGGATTCATTTAATAATGATCCCAACGGTTTTCCTGCAATCATCAATTTTCTTAAAACATCTGTTAAAACAGTTATGGGCAATGCAGGTGCGAGAAACTGCATTACTTTCGGCATTTGAGAGATAGGGAAAAAAACACCGCCACCAAGAAACATGAGAAAAACAATAGCAGTGGTTATACCCATTGAAACATCTCCATTGGGTGAAAAGACAGAAATCAGAAGTCCCAAGGACAAATAGGTTAACATACCAATCGTTAACAGTAAACCAACAATGAGGATGGATCCCTCAAAATTGATATGTAAAATGTATATGGTTCCCAGTAACAAAGAAATCGTTTGAACGAATCCCAAAATGGAATATGCGCAATATTTACCTAAAACATATGATAATCTGCTGGAGGGTGTCACTCTGAATCCGTCAATAATGCCTTTATCCTTTTCTCTGCTGACTGAACCTGTAATTCCAATGAGCATGGTGGAGAGGATAACAAATGCCAATACTCCCGGAGCCATCACATCGGGGTAATCCAATGTGTTGTGTTCAATGCCTTCAACGCGTAATTCCGGAACTTTAACATCTCTGGAGGGTTTCATTTTTTCATCCAGATCCATTTCGATCATGGCGCCATATTCTATTTCTCCCAAAGCAGTTCTTAACAATTTAAAAATCGTTACACTCTCTAAAAGAGAAGCGCTACTGGGGATATACGAAATATACGTCTCGTTTCCTTGAAGCATATTCGCCGTAAATCCAACAGGGATGACAATCAATCCATCAATTTCACCTTTATCCAAGGCAGCCAAAGCTTGATCTTTATCAGTGATTTTATAAATATTTTGTTGTTTTAGAAAACCTAAAATAAAGTTTGCCAGATATTTCCCCAAAAACGTTCGATCCTCCCCTAAAACGCCAATGGAGATATCATCCATTGCCCTTTCAGTAGGGATGAACATAAGAGAAACAGTTAATAAAAGAAAAGGAGTAATAATCAGTATGGCAAAGTAAATTGGATTCCTGGTTATATACTTTATTTCAGTTAAGAAATGCTGGATAAATGAATTCATAAACCATCACCTTGAATAATAATAAAAATCTACATGGGGATTATAACAGAAAACATTGGCGATTATTATAATAATTTTTACAGGTAATAAAAAAAGCTCCGAATTTAGCATCGGAGCTTTTTGAGATATGTGCGTCTATTTAATAAATTGCGTATGGACTTAATTCAACTGAATAGATGGGTTTGGATGGAAAATGGTATCGTTCTTGTTGAAGATATTCAACGGTGTACGCTGTTGTGATTTCAAAAGAAGGTATTACATCCAAATGATAATCGTTGTTGTGTTGGTAATTATCAAAAGTCAACCCAAAGCGAAGGTCGTTTTGCTGTAATTGGAATATATTCAAGAATGATAAAGTGCTATCAAGATGTAAAGACGGGGTCATATAACAGTCGCATGTATTCATGGTTCCAGTTGCCGAGACAATTTCAATATCTCTTCTAAAGTCTGCGTATGGAACCCATTGTGATGCTTCATCCCAATTTTGTGCATCAATTCTTAAAGAATAATAAGTATCATCAAATTGATAAGTAACATGTGAATCGATCCTTCCGTCTCCCCCGCTTTGACTGGAGAAACCGAACTTTATATTACCGGAAAGAGGAATGTTCAATCCGTCAAAAGCGATTGGTTCATTGAAAAAATAGTTTGTGGAAATGTCTCTTTTTGTAGCGTTCACTTCCATTGTGATATTTCCCCTGATCGCAAAAATCGGATGATAGAAAAACCTTTTTAAATCATCATTTAATCCCATTTCAAAATCTATGTCAATAAATGAGAGTATGATTTGTATGGGTTCATGAGAGTATATTCTTATAGTGGAATCAATGCTCTGAGACATGTGATCAATTTTTCCAGACCAAAGAACGTATTCATCGGTATTTCTGTCATTGATCAAATAAGGTTCATCAGGATTTGCCCCGAAAACATCTTTGTATTTCGTCCCTCTGAAAAAATTGGAATAATCATTCTCATCCAACTCACAAAGTTTCAATGTCCAAATGCTGCCAGATCCCTCTACACTTTCTATTTTTTTGATAGGGCATCCCATACCATTGTTATAAGAAGGACCTAAAAGCAACAAGTCATCTTTGCTGATTTCGAAATTTAAAGAACTGGTGTTTATTTCGATGGTTCTTTCACCGGGATCGTATTGATTCAAACCAGGTAATGCTTTTTCATCGATACAGATCTTATTCAATGAATTAATCGTCATGATGGGATAGGCTCTTTCGGTGTTTCCGGGGATCGTTCTGAAAGTAGTGGATATCTCTACTGTGTTGTTGAGTTCAATAAATAGAACATTGGTTAAACCCCTACTGTCAGCAAAGTTGGTATCTGTTGCAGAAAATTTGATGTCCCAAATATCATCGCCATTAAGATCAAGGCTCTGACCATTTGGCAAAGTATGCAGCGTAACCGTTTTACTTGCTTGAGAGGTGTAATAAATGTTTTTAAATGTGATGGCGTTTTCGTTGATAGAAGAAAAATCCAGGTAAGCATAATCCTCTTGATAGTTTTCATTTGTTTGCTTCAGCATTCTTATGCCAATGTCATCTGTGATACTGAACATCGATACGTCAAGATTATCACCGGAAAATAAAATCTTTCCATTTCTGAAAAACCCAACCTTCAACTCTTCCAATGACAAATATGGATCCGGAATCGGATCATCATTATTGTTCATACAAGAGGTGAGCCCCAAGGCTATAATAATCGATAGAATAATAAACAAAAAAGTGGTTTTACTCTTCATTTTTATTCCCCCCCTATTTAATTAATCCTATTATAACATGATTTTATTTACTTTTTTCAATGTGTTCTCAACAAATGAGACCATTTAATTTTTAATAATAAGGAATATGTACTATAATAGGATGAAGATTATAATATTCTACGGGAGGATGATAAGATGACAGAACTTGGAGCAATTGAACCTCAAGCAGTTATTAGAAATTTCGAAAAAATTAGTGCGATTCCACGATGTTCAGGAAATGAAAAAGCTATCAGCGATTTTTTAGTCCAATTTGCAAAGGATCTTGGTTACGAAGCTTTCCAGGATAAAGTATGGAATGTGATCATTAAAAAAGCAGCATCTGAGGGGTATGAGGACCTTGATCCGGTGATTATTCAGGGACATATGGATATGGTATGTGAAAAAAACAAAGCCACAAAGCATGATTTTTCTACGGATCCCTTAAAATTAGTTGTTGAGGGTAACATCTTACGGGCAAAAGGAACCACTCTTGGAGCAGATGACGGAATTGCAGTGGCTTACTGCATGGCTATATTGGAAGATAAGACGCTTTCTCATCCACCTCTTGAGATCTTAATCACCACTCAGGAAGAAACAGGTTTGGTGGGAGCGATGAAACTGAAAGGTGAGAAACTCACCGGAAATACACTCATCAATTTAGATGGAGAAGAGGAAGGGGTTTTCATAGTTAGTTGTGCAGGCGGAATCAGAACAAAATTAAGTTTGCCCCTTAAAAAGAAGAAAAATAAAAAGAAAGATGAGATCACCATGGAATTATCTATCACCGGTTTAAGGGGAGGCCATTCCGGAGCTGATATTCATAAAGGGCGAGGAAATGCCAATAAATTAATGGGACGTCTTTTATATAATTTAAAAAGAAAAGTGAAATTTAATCTCTATGCATTGGAAGGCGGAGCCAAGATGAATGCCATTCCAAGAGAGTGTACTGCAATCATTGGATTTGAAGAAAGTATTCTTGAAAAGGTCAAAGAACAGATTGAAAAGATTGAGAAGACCATAAGGATTGAATTCACAAAAACCGATCCTGATTTTAAAATTCTATTTACACCAGTAAATCAACTTCCGGAAGAGAAAGCTCTACCTTTAAAAAAATCAGTTAAAAACAAGATTATTCATCTATTGTTAAACATCCCCAACGGTATTCATACCATGAGTCAGGATATTGAAGGATTGGTGGAAAGCAGCAATAATCTGGGTGTGATTACTTTTAAGAAAGATATCATTTGGTTTGAAAATTCAACGAGAAGCTCTGTAGAAAGTAAAAAGGTTGAACTAAACAGAAAATTGGAAGAATTAGCGGATTATACTGGTTGTGGCTTTCAAAACGATTCGGATTATCCTGGATGGAAGTATCGGGAGCATTCAAAATTGAGAGAGCATATGAAACATGTTTATCATGAATTATACAACAAAGAACCAATTGTGGAAGCCATTCATGCAGGTTTGGAGTGTGGTCTTTTTCTCGATGTGATCAGTAATGATCTTGATATGATTGCCATTGGTCCAAATATGCACGATGTACACACACCTGATGAACATCTGGAACTTGATTCAGCAGCAAGAGTATACAGTTTTTTGATTGAAACCCTTAAAAGAATGAAGGAGATGTAATCATTGAAGGATATTTATTTAAAAGAAGCTGGTGAATTGATCAGTTTTATTGACAAATCCCCCAGCCGTTTTCATGTGATTGAAGCTGCACGAATAATTTTAAATGGCGCGGGGTTTCAATCATTGGATATCAAAAAGAAATGGGAACTGAAACCCGGGGGCAGATACTACACAACAAAAAATGATTCGTCCATGGCAGTTTTTATTTTAGGAGAAAAACCTTCATCAGATGCCGGTTTTAAGATTATCGGTTCACATACCGATTCGCCGGCTATTAGAATTAAACCCGCTCCTGAAATGAAAGTGGGGGAAAGTTATTTGAAATTGAATACCGAAGTTTACGGGGGACCCATTTTATATTCTTGGTTTGATAAACCTCTTGGACTTGCGGGTAGAGTAGCCTTTCTGGATGAACAAACCGGTAAGATTTCCTCCAGACCCGTTATTCTTGAAGGAGTTAAAACAATTATTCCAAGCATTGCGATTCACATGAATCGTGAGGTTAATACAGGATTTAACGTGGACAAGCAGAAAGACCTTCTTCCCTTTCTCACTTCAATAGAAGAGATAACAAAAAACTTTGAACTGAGAAAAATGTTGTCTGATCAGTTGAAAATAGAAAAAGAACAAATATTGGATTTTGAGTTGTATTTATTTGATAGTGCTCAGGGGCAGATCATTGGTTTGGATAATGATATGATTTCCTGTTCTCAAATGGATGATTTGGCCATGGTCTATGGGTCTCTTAAAGCTTTAATTGAATCACCGGCTGGTGCATCAACAAAACTAGCCATGTTTTTCGATAATGAGGAAATAGGCAGTAAAACGATGCAGGGAGCAGATTCTCCGTTGTTAAGTTCAATATTGGAAAGGATTACAATGGGAATGGGTGAAGATCGGGAATCATATTTACGAGCATTGGAAAATTCTTTTGTCATTTCTTCTGATATGGCACACGCCTTACATCCGAACGCTCAGGAAAAACATGATCCAACCAATAAACCTCTGATCAATGGGGGTCCTGTTATAAAAATCAGTACGAATTTTAGGTATACAAGTGATAGTGAATCGGCTGCTTATTTTGAAACTTTGTGCAAACGGGCAAATGTTCCCGTCCAGCGTTTTGTTAATCATTCCAATGAAAGGGGAGGCAGCACAATTGCACCCATAACTGCAGGAAGATTGGGGATTCCATCAGTAGATATTGGTAATCCTATGCTTTCCATGCATTCGATAAAGGAATTATGTGGCGTCATGGATCATCATTATTTGATTCAGGTTTTTAAAGAATTTTATAAGTAAGAAAAATTGCCTGTTAAAAAACACATGAACCCATCTGCCGTTAAAAGCAGATGGGTTCTGTTATTAATGTTTAGCGTTGTCGTCTTTAGTTTTATTCTTCTACAACAGGTGCTTCCGGTGCATTTTTGATAACACTGTTGATTCCGTTTTTACAAGATGCTTTTGATTTATAACCTTCTGAGGCAAGAATATTTTCTCCATTTCTGGCGTTTAATCTAAATCTAAATTCCCCACCTTTGTCTTCATACATTTCAAATTTTGGATTGGTTAATTTCTCAAAACCTTCAACAGTTTGATCTTCGGTTTTTTCATTTGCTGCAACAGCGTTCTTTTTAACACTTTCAATTCCATTTTTACATGCGGTAATCGATGAATAAACTTCACTTGTACCAATAACTTCTCCATTTCCAGCTTTAAGATCAAATTTTACGCCTGTTTTTGTTTCACGGATGACAAATTTTCCCATAATAACCTCCTAATATTTTAGTTACTTACAACAAGTGAAAAACCAAAAAATGTCAATTCTGAATTTCTGAAAATCCTATACGAAATGCATTGAAGAAGATGATAACAATCAACACAAATACTAAATAATGCTATGGTACATGAATGGCTAATAAATGAAAGTTTGACTTTATATTTATTATATCATACAATTGAAATAAGCGAATTGAAATCATGATATAATGAATCATTGAGAATGACAGAAGGGGGGAGCCTATGACAGTAGAATCAATATTAGATGTTGTGAGAGAAGGTATATACACTTTACTGATAACAGCAGCACCTGCTTTGATTCTGGCTCTGGGAGTTGGATTACTGATAGGAATATTCCAGGCAGTGACATCCATCAATGAACAGACGCTTACAATGGTACCCAAGATATTGGTTGTCTTTCTTACGCTAGTTTTCTTTGGTGGGTGGATGCTGGAGAATTTAATTGATTATTTCACTCAGATATTCAATTATTATTTTGCTTTAATTTAATTCAGTATGGATATCACCTTACAGAACTGGTTTTTTTTCAGATTTATGACATGGATAGCGATTCTTTCAAGATTTTCAGGTCTATTTGTTGTGGCGCCTTTCTTTTCAGGTAATTTGTTCCCTCTCAGAGTCAAGATACCCTTGACTATAACCCTTTCTTTTATTGTTCTTTATTTTGTTCCTGATTTTATACCAATGGATTTACCTGTTGGGGATACCTTGGCGATAATTCTGATCAATTTTTTATATGGATTATCTGCTGGTTTGATTGCAAATCTGATGTTTTTCGGTTTGTTATTTGCCGGAGATATTTTTGGTTATCAGCTTGGTTTCGCTGCAGCCAATATTTTTGATCCGCAGAGTCAAACTCAAAGTGTCATCGTGGGGCAATTGGTCTTTTTAACGGGAACCTATATTTTCACCATCATTAAAGGACCTGTGATTTTGCTGGGGATACTGATTGAAAGTTTTAATCAGGTTCCTGCAGGTATTATGGCTTTTGATAAAGATATTACGTGGAATCTTTCGCTGGTTTTGGGTGAGGTTTTTGTGTTTGGTATGAAAGTTGGAATGCCAATGATTGTTTTTATGCTCTTAGTCACAGTTGTATTGGGAATCATGGCAAAATTACTGCCACAACTGAATGTATTTATTGTGGGTATTCCTTTGAAAATATTGGTGGGTTTGATTATTCTCATCGGGCTTTTACCGATTCTTGCGGAGACTATGGTAAGATATACAAGAGAACTGGGGGATTGGATATCAAATACGATGAATTTCTTTTAAATGGAAAGCCGATTAATCTAAAAATTGATATTCAGTTTTTTGCCAAAGACCCTGATAAAACTGAGAAAGCCACGCCAAGAAGAAGACAGAAGGCAAAAGAGGAAGGCCAGGTTGCATATTCCAAAGACCTTGCTATGGCCATAGTATTTCTTGGGGTAATTGTTATGTTGCGTCTAATCATCCCGATGGTTTATAAAGGTATGGAACAAATGCTGGTGTTTTTCTGTGCTTTACCTAACTTGGGGGATTACAGGGAATATACCGCACTGGGGGAGTATATCTCCGTAACAGGACAGGATTTGTTATGGGGTTTAGTTATCATATTGCTTTCTGGAGTTGCTATAGCAGTTGTAACAGGATTTGCTCAAACAAAGGGTTTGCTTGTTTTTAAAAAGGCATTCAAATTTGATTTGAACAAGATCAATCCCATAGAGGGATTTAAACGGTTGTTTTCCCTAAGATCTGTGATAGAACTTCTGAAAAATCTTGCGAAGCTTGCTTTATTAGGTTTTATAGGTTATTCATTTATCAATGGTATCTGGTCTATTCTGTTTTTGTTGCCGGATTATTCCATCGAACAGTCTCTAATATTTTTAGCGGATTCACTGTATCAAATGGCGTTGAGAATAGCACTGGCTTTAATCGTTTTGGGATTTGTTGATTTTTTTTACCAACGATGGGAATTTGAACGGGATATCAAAATGTCAAAGAAGGAAATCAAAGATGAAAGAAAAGATATAGAAGGGAATCCTGAGATCAAAAGAAAACAACGGCAGATGATGGCTGAAATGTCACAGCGGAGAATGATGGAAGAAGTGCCATCAGCAACAGTTGTTGTAACGAACCCTACGCATTTATCCATTGCTATAAAATTTGAATTGGAGAAGATGAGCGCCCCGGTAGTAGTAGCTAAAGGGGCAGATAATATTGCATTCAGAATAAGGGAGATTGCCAAAGAATATAATGTGCCAGTGTATGAAGACAAATTATTGGCACGCGAATTATATGAAAGAGTCGAAATAGGTGAGGAGATACCAAACGATATGTACAGAGCTGTTGCAGAAGTATTGGCTTTTATTTTTAAAAATTCGGGAAGGGTGTAAAGTGTGAAAAACAGAGATGTCATTGTTTCTTTAATGGTTGTCGGTATTATCTTCTTAATGATTTTACCGGTACCCACCTTTTTGCTGGACTCCTTCCAAATGATCAATATTTCTTTTTCTCTTGTCATCATTTTGTCTACCATGTATGTTAGATCAGCTCTGGAGTTATCTTCATTTCCAAGCATCCTGTTAGTGGTGACGTTGTTACGTCTGTCTTTGAATATTACATCAACAAGACTCATTCTATTAAATGGGAACAATTTTGATGGAAAAGTCATTAAAACTTTTGGAAACTTTGTAGTCAGCGGGAATTACGTAGTTGGTTTGATCATCTTTTTAATACTTGTGATAATCCAATTTATTGTTATTACAAAAGGTGCCGAGAGAATTTCTGAAGTTGCCGCGCGTTTTACGCTTGATGCCATGCCTGGTAAGCAAATGAGTGTAGATGCTGATTACAACGCTGGATTAATAACAGAAGACGAAGCCCGTAAGAAAAGGGAAGACATTAGAAGAGAAGCTGATTTTTACGGGGCTATGGATGGTGCCAGTAAGTTTGTCAGAGGTGATGCTATTGCCGGTATTATCATTGTGTTTATCAATATTATCGGCGGGTTAATCATAGGGGTTGTCCAACTGGGTCTGGAGGTTGGAGAAGCAGCCCAAGTATTTACTCTGTTGACTGTTGGAGATGGTTTGGCTTCTCAGATTCCGGCATTACTTATTTCCACATCAAGTGGTATTCTCGTTTCAAGATCTGCTTCAGAATCAAATTTGGGTAATGATATGCTTCGGGAATTAGCCAGTGAAACGAAAGTATTATACTTAACAGGTGGCGTTTTAACCTTTTTGACTTTGTTTACACCCTTGCCAACTTTCCTTGGTTTGATCATTGGGGGGGGGCTTATACTTATAGCTTATTTTTCCTCACAAAAGGAGAAGGAAACAGCTGTTGCAGCAGCAGCAGGCGGAGGAGGAACGGGGGGCTTTGCAGGTTTGGAAGGCCCTAAACCAAAAGGTCCCTCAGCAGGTGGAGAAGCAGAAAGAGCAGAAGCACCCAGTGCACCATCATTAACATCTGCAGAGGAGGTTTCCGAGATTATTCAATCCGATACACTGGATGTTGAATTTGGATATGGGATCCTGCCTTTGGCAGATCCCGGACAAGGCGGAGATTTGTTAGATAGAATTACCATGGTTAGAAAGCAAACCGCTTATGAGTATGGACTCATTTTGAGTCCCATTAGAGTCAGAGATAGCGTTTTGTTAAAAGCAAACGAATATATGATAAAATTAAAAGGGACGGAATTAACTAAATATGAGCTGTGGCCGGACAGGTTGTTAGCTATTAATCCCGGAACAGCACAAGGAGTTCTTCCTGGTATAGCCAGTAAAGAGCCCGCTTTTGGATTGGATGCTTATTGGATTGACGAGAGTCAAAGAGATCAGGCAACCGGTCAAGGTTATACGGTGGTAGATCCTCCAAGTGTTTTTGCAACACATTTTTCCGAAATTGTTAAACAACATGCCTATGAGTTACTTGGCAGAAAAGAAATGGATCTGTTGATTAAGGGATTAAAAGAAAACTTTTCTGAACTAGTGGATGAAGTAATACCGGATGTATTGAAGATTTATGAAGTACAAAGAATTCTTCAGAATCTCTTAAGAGAAAGGGTTTCCATTAGAAATCTTCCGCTTATTTTTGAAACTATCTCAGAATATGCGGAGAAAACAAAAGACATAGATTATTTAACAGAGTTTGTCAGAAGATCCTTAAAAAGGCAAATCTGTATAGCTAACAGATCAGATGACGGGCAAATTCATGCAGTGGGAATCGATCCCAACTTGGAGAGACAATTATCCTCTCAAATCAGAGAAACGGAAGACGAAAGATATCTTGCTCTTAACCCTGATTTAATGCAGGAGCTTGTAGACAGATTTTCAAAAGGTGTGGAGAGGATTATGCAAAAAGGATACATGCCGGTTATCGTATGTTCTGGGAATATTCGGATTTATTTATACAAAGCTTTAGAGAAATCACTCCAAAGTATCGCATTTATCTCTTATGAGGAATTGGTTGATGATATTCCCTTCAGCGTAGAAACGGTGATAAAAATATGAAAATAAAAAAATATGTGGTAGATGATGTTAAAACAGCTTTAAAGCGTATAAAAAATGAACTTGGTGAAGATGCCGTCATACTTCAAACCCGAAAATTCAAAAAAGGCGGTTTTTTGGGGATTGGAAGAAGTGTCAAGTATGAAGTTACTGCTGTAGCTGATGATAAAGAAAGGAACAGAGACACAAAAACACAGGAATCAAAAAATGAATACGATGGATGGGTGGATAGCAAAAAGTTGTATGAGTTAAAAAAGATACTTTCTCAAAACAGTATGATAAAAAACGAAAAATCCCAACAATCTTCCAATCCTGTCAATAAGCGAAATGAATATAATCCATCCATTCCTGAAATCGATTATCAATACCCTACTAGAAGGGTGAATAATCAAAATTATCATCCTGAAAGAAGTTGGGCGACTTCTGCTGATCAAGTTAAGTCGCATAATGAAGGCACCAGCGTTTCTTTAACCGAATACAAATCCCTTAATGAGATGAAAAAAGAGATGTTATCCATGAAACGAATAATGCAGGATCTTTCATTGAAAATGGATAAAGAATCTTATTTACCGGGGATTCCTGAAGAATACAAGAAGATTTACAAAGCATTAAAAAGACACGAATTAAACGATGATATTTCCAGAAAGATTGTTGAGTCCTTAAGAATCGTCACACAGGATAAGACTATCAGTACTTTGGAATTCGAAAAGAAGTTTGTGGATATTCTTCATCCCATTATTAAAACGGAGAATCCTTTAAAAGAATATGATAAGGGAGATATCATTTTTTTCGTGGGGCCAACGGGAGTGGGCAAGACGACCACATTAACCAAAATAGCGGCCATGCTTTCATTGGAAATGAGAAAAAAAGTTGGAATATTAACGATTGACACCTACAGAATAGCAGCTGTAGATCAACTTAAGACTAGTGCTGATATTATGGGTATTGAAGTAGGGGTTGCATATAATCCCGGTGAGTTGAGAACGATGCTGGAAAAATTTGTGAACTATGATCTGGTTCTCGTGGATACAGCAGGCAGAAGTCAAAAAAACGAGATGCAGATGTCTGAACTGACCAGGTATTTACAGATTGTGAATCCTAAATACATCTTTTTAACCGAGAGTATGAACGTAAGAAAAGAAGATTTGTTTGATATTATTGAACAGTTTTCTGTTGTTTCACCCACTCATATCATATTGACAAAATCAGACGAAACAAGTTGTTACGGTTCAATTGTTGAAATAACAAACAACTATGACATACCTGTGGCATTTGTGACAAATGGGCAGAGAATTCCGGAGGATATTATGGTAGCAGATTCAAAGAGACTTGCATCAATCATCGTCAAAGAGGTGTTGAAAAATGCCAGATCAAACTGAGACGCTTAAACAGGTTGTTGCAAGCCAGAGTCTTGAAATCATTTTAGTAGCAAGTGGTAAGGGTGGCGTTGGAAAAAGTGTCATTGCTACTAATTTGGCGGTTTCGCTTGCTAGGAATCAAAAAAATGTACTGTTGTTTGACGCTGATGCCGGTTTCGCTAATGCTGATATTCTTCTAGGTGTTACAACGAAGAATACGTTGCGAGATTATTTGATCAGTGATA
This sequence comes from uncultured Thermotogaceae bacterium, assembly GCA_964403295.1. GTDB lineage: Bacteria > Thermotogota > Thermotogae > MWEM01 > MWEM01 > JASUTC01. Next base: position 25,900 of record CAYOFT010000001.1, read on the forward strand.
TGGAATTAAAGGATGTCATATATCCCACACGTTATGGTGTCTGGCTTTTAAGCAGCGGGACAGATGTACAGGATTTAATCGCATTTCGAAAAGAACCCAAGAGCAGATTCATTGATGATTTCATGCATATGGCTTTGGATATGAATTATGCTATTGTAGATACCGGGGCAGGTTATACGGAAGAACTGATATCCTTTTATTCGGCAGCTGATAAATTGTTTTTGGTCACTACTCCTGAGCCCACAGCATTGATGAATGTTTATACTTTAGCAAAGGTATTATCCAATAACGGTATTTTTCCTGAGCTTTATCTGATTATGAATCAGTCCCGAAATACTTCAAAGGATATAAAGATTTTAGACAGGTTTTCTTATGTTATTGAAAAATTCGCCGGTTGGAAAGTCCAAGAAAGATTTATTTTAAGAAGTGATAAAACAGTCAGTAACAGTGTTATCAAACAGATTCCTCTTATTGAGCTTTATAAACATTCTCAACCAGCTCAAACTATTGCCAGACTTACCGATCAGGTATTAAAAGACGAAATGGAAGAGAAAAATGATAATGGTGGTTTCCTGACAAAGATAAAGAAACTGTTTGGAATCAAGTAGGCGGTTTATTGTGACTGAAAAGGATCAGAAATTATCCTATTTAATTTCCCTGGGACATTGGGAGGTTGCCTTGTTAACAGAATCGAGTAATGTATCTGCAGTTTATATTGGCAAATATAAACGCAATTTGCTCTTTGAAACCAGCAAGCTTTTCGATAAAGAAGAAATATCGGGAAAAGTTTTGGATTTTAAGATCTTTATGCCTTCATTCTTTATAACAGGCTCCGGGAAATGCGTCAAGATAGCAGAAATTGAAGGAAGTCGGGATGAAATCATTGTTAGATTTCTTTTGGATCCAGAAAAGCTGAGAATCAAACAGCAAAGACATTATAAACGTTTACCGTTACTGGAAAAAGCTACGCTTGAACTGGAGAGTCAAAAAATTAACGTCATTATTAAGGATATTTCTTTACAGGGAATTGGCTTGTTTACAACTGAAAGAATCAGGGGAGAATCAGGGGTATTAAGTTTGAAGAAAACTAATTTGGATTTAAAGGTACAAAAAGTACATGAGTTTACTGATTTTAATCTTTTTCAATACGGAATGAAGCTTTTGCCTGAACAGGATACAGAGCAACTTAAAAGCTATTTATTGGGTATACAGAAAAAAATTAGCTCAATGGATTTTATTCTATAGAAACCGGCTTAAAGGATTGATGTGATGGATTATCTAAATTCAAAAGTACCAATAGAATCTGTACTTTCCATTGGAAAACCTTTGTTGTTGGATATTTCAGACCCTGAGCTGGCGGGTGTGTATAAAAGCAGTATTTTTGAACTGGATTTTCAAAAACAGGTAATGACCATAGGCATGCCAAGCTACAAAGGTCAGTTTGTACCCATACCAGCAGGGGTAAGTGCCTATGTCAAGATGTTTGACAGAAGTTCCATGTATGTTTTTATGTCAAAAGTGATTTCCTATGAGAAGAATAAAGAGGGTTTTTTAATCACATACATGACCATTCCCGGCCAGGCCAGAAAAGTCCAAAGAAGACAATTTGTCAGAATTCCCTTCTTTCAAAAGGGGGCTTTTTCTTTGGATCCTTATCCCCCCAAACTCAAATCAGAAGATCTAAAAGATTCAATGTCTGAGCAAAAGCAAGAAAAAGAGATAACAGAGTATTATTTTATTACCAAGGACTTAAGTGCCAATGGTTTGCAAATAGTGACTAAACCAAGGTTAAATGCCGGGAAGAGAATTTTTCTTAATTTGGAAATTGGTGGCGGTATTGGTTTGGAAAATCAAGAATCAAAGATTGTGAGAAGGGATGTGTCCGTGGACACTTCCAACAACATATACGGTGTCCAGTTCATTTCCATGTCAAAAAGCAAAGAGGATAAAATGGTCAAATATATTTTCCACCTTCAACAGGAAAGAAGGAAAAAAGAAAAACAATTGAAAGAGGGGAGTTAAGCTTATGTCAGTTTACGATAAATTGGAACCATTTCATTTTGAAGCATTAAAGGAAATTGGGAACATTGGAACGGGAAACGCAGCGACTTCATTGTCAACCATGATGAGTAAAAAAGTAGAGATAACCGTTCCTGATGTATCAGTAGTTGAAATTTCAAAAATACCTTTTATGTTTAAAGATCCCGAAAAAGTTACCGTGGGAATTCAAATGAGTTTTTTTGAAGACTTGAACGGTCAACTTCTTTTGATTTTTGATGCAGAACCAGCTAAACAAATATTAAAATTGTTGATAGGGCAAGGTAGTGAAGATTTAACCCAAATGGATGAAATGCAGCGATCGGTTTTTTCTGAGTTGGGAAATATTGTCTGTGGTTCTTATCTGGTTTCGTTATCTCAGTTTACCAATCTCAACTTAAATTCAGAAGTCCCTCAAGTCACTTTTGACATGGTATCTGCAATAGTCGCGGAATCATGTTTAACTTATGCGGAAGAGGAAGATAAAAGCATCGTTATTGAAACAGAATTTGAAATTGAATCTCAAATTAACGTTGATGCCTATCTTTTCCAAATAATGGAACCAAATTCTATCCCGAAACTATTGAAGAGCATCGGGATGTGAATTGAATGGGACAAAAGAAGATCATCGGTATAGGTGAATATGTCGCTGCAAAAAACCCTCAAATCCTTGTAACACTCGGATTGGGATCTTGCGTCGGTGTTTGTTTAATTGATAAAAAAGCAGGAGTTGGAGGGTTAATTCATGTCATGTTACCGGATAGTGGTGGAAAAGAAGTTGCTAAACCTGGGAAGTATGCTGATACCGGGATACCGATTCTCATAGAGGATATGAAAACACTGGGGGCTTCAAGTAGTAATCTGGAAGCGAAAATAGCCGGTGGTGCTGCCATGTTTCAAAAAAAGGGATCGACCATGGAAGTTGGTAAACGTAATGTAGAAGCAGTTAAAAAGACGCTTTCGGAATTTAAAGTAAGAATAAGAGCGGATGATACAGGAGGCAATCGAGCCAGAAGTATTGAGTTTAACATCAGCACAGGCATTCTAAACGTAAGAAAGGTTGGCGGAGGAGAGAAAACAGAAGTATCTCAGATCTGAGGTGTTGTAAATGAATTCTTTTTCCTATGGAAAGTATCAAAAAAATATGTCTTCTAATGAAATGATAAAACATTTTCTTCCGCGAATCAAGGCAATAGCGGTTTCGCTTAAAAGCTCCTTACCTGAAAACGTTGAGTTGGATGATTTGATACAGGAAGGTTTAATAGGTTTATTAAACGTTCGTGAGAGATACGATCCGTCAAGAGGAGCGAGTTTTTTCACCTTTGCCATGAAGAGAGTTAGAGGTGCCATGTACGATTATTTAAGAAAGATTGATTGGATTCCCCGGAATACTAGACATTTGATGAAAAAGGTTGAATCTGCAATGATTGAATTACAAAATGGAGACGGTGAATTTCCCAGCGCAGAACGGTTGCAAAAGCACCTTGGATTAAGCGAAAAAGAAGTATCTTTGGCTTTGAATGAAATGTCAAGAAGGCAGTTACTGAATTTGGATGGCTTTTTGTCTGATGATGCTGATGATTTTACAGACTTTTTTTCATCCAATTCCAACACACCTGAAGAAATTTATTATAAAGAGGAACTTACAGAGCATCTTAAAGAGGAAATTCAACTTCTAAAAGAACGGGAACGACAGATATTGTCATTATATTACGTCGAAGAATTGAATTTCAAAGAAATAGCTGAAATACTATCGGTAACCGAATCAAGAATTTCGCAGATTCACAGAAGTATCATGTTGAAGTTAAAGGAACGAATGAATCTGTTCCTTGGAAGACAAGAGGTGGATTAAAATGACAGGGCCAGTGGAAATGCAGACGAATTATATTAGAGCTCCTCATACAGCTCAACAGATTGGCAATCAAACAAGTGCTGAAAATGCCGCATATACCACAGTCGCTCAAGAACAGTCTCAAGAAGCAAAAAGACAAACTGAATCAACGAGAAATTCAAAAAAAAGTGAGCAGGAAGAAGCAAAAAATGCTACTGATGAGCAGAAAAAGAATGCTTTTCTTCAACGAGATATGAAAGGTAAAAAGAAAAAAGAAGAAAAAATTGTTGAAGATGAATTCAGAGGCCATTTTTTAGATATCCACTTGTAATATTTTATCCCACAACTTTTCAATAAAAAACTATTGACTGAGGTGTTTGATATGTCCGATGTGAATATGAGCTTGGGTTATTTGATGGTCACCAGAACAACTGAAAATGAATATGTGGGCGGAATTATGGTGACAGATCCTTATGCTATTCCTGTGGAATTTAAATATTCTGAACCGATTAAGCCTACAGGGCTTCAAAAGATCCTATATGGGAATTCCATAGAAAAATATCTGTTGGTGGATGTAATTGCCAAAAAGTTATTGCAAAATATTGAGGAAAAACCAAAGTTTATTTTAATTGAAGATTCAAGATTATTGGATATCCAGTTTAAAATGCCGATCATCCATATTAGTATACCTGCAAAGGGTTCTGAAGAAACAAAAGAAGTGAAAATTCGTGAAGAACTGTCCAAAGAAAACCTGGAAAGTGGCTATGATCTCATTTTTAATGGAACACTTACAAGTGATGATATCAAATGGATTGAAAGAATATCTGATGAAATAGATATCTTAGAGCCTTTTCATAGACTCAAGGAGGCTTTGAATTACGTTTGCTCAGAAGAATAGGTCAGTTTTTCAGAGATTTATCCGAAACGATTAAAAGAGAACGGGGCAAACTTCAGATCAACTCAAACCCGGTTGGATTTAAGCTAAAAACCGGCTCACTCTCCTCAACGGAAGATGATATAATTATTCAGGACAGCCGTACGCTTCAACAGATGTTTTTTTCACTGGACATTAAAGATGATATACCTGAAGTTATGATTAAAGGAGAATCCGAACATACACATTCTCCCAGGGTATCTACCGCAACAATCTCTTTTAAACCTGAATTCAAAAAAATGATGGACAACAATACGTATCAGCCCATTAGGAATGCTAGGTTTGAAATTAATCAAGATATCTCTTTTAAAGAGTCTGAGTTTAATCAATTTCAAAATCTTAATCTGGTAACAGACCATTTTGACAACAAGGAGATTAATGAATTTCAGGTCAAGGAATTATCTGAGATAAATGTCTTTCGTTTTTCAGTTCAGACGGATGTGTTAGGAACGCATAAAACGGTTGTAAATAACGGTAATATGAAAACTGAGACGGTTATTCATGATTTGGAAACTGAGTATGAACAAATGCAACAAGCCTCCTTTCATTTTGAAAATTCCACCGTGTTCAACGCTTTAGTAGAAGATTACAAAATGACTCCCAGTGTCAGGTGTCAACATAGTCTTGGATGTGTTATGAGATACCCTATTAAACGATTCAGGGTATCCAAAAGCGGTTATGAGAGAGAAGAACTCAAACGTGCACTTAGTTTTATTGTGAAAAGATATGAAAGTACCGGAAAATTAAGTATTGTTGGTATTTATAAGAACGTTCCCATTGATAATGCAGAAAGATTGACTTTTACTAAAGACAATGAACTGTATTTTTATCTGAAGAAAGGGAATGTCGGGCGTTCTATACTGATGGATGTTTTAGTCGTTAAAACAAAAGAGGGAAGATACCATGTTGGTCCAATCATTAGAAAAACTTAAAACCAAAAAAATCTCAAAAAGAAGTATGATCGTTGCAGGTGAAAACGGTTTTTACGACAAGTTACCTGGGATTGTACAAGCTTTACTGGAAACCGTTAACGAACCGGTTGTGATTGTACTTCCGGATTTAAAATATTATCGAAGATTTTTGGAGGCTGTCAATCAGGATCAGTTCGCTATGTATCCCCCTTTGGACGTTTTACCATTTGAACCGGTGGGGGCATCTTATTCAACATTAAGAGCAAGAATGAAAACGCTTTTGAGTGATCGCAACGAGACAAAACCTATTGTAACAACTTCTATGGGATTACTTCAAAAGACGATCAGTTCACAAGAACTCAAGGAAAAAATGTTACCCGTTACAATTTCTGAGAGAATTGGAATGAGTACGATCAGAGATTTTTTAAAAAAAACAGGTTATGAGTATGTCTTCTCAGTTAAAAATCCCGGAGAGTTTTCTGTTAAAGGTTTTATTGTTGATTTTTTTCCGCTTCATTCAGAGAATCCCATAAGAATTGAGTTTTTTGATGATGAGATTACAGAGATAAGAACTTTTCATCCTGAAACGCAACGAATGATTGAAAAGCTTGATCATTGCCTAATTACTCCTGCGAAAGAGCTGGTTTTTGATCAGGATAACGAAATGGCTTTTTCCGAAAGAATAAGAAAACTAAAAGACAAGTATCCCAATAGTGAATTTCTGGAAGACCTTGAACAACATCCATTAGATTATTCAGCACTTTCTGCGATTTTTTTAAAAGAATCGGTACCCGCTATTTCCCTTTTTTCAGATCGTAAATTTATCTTTGTTGATCTGGAAGATTCTTTGGAAGCGATCAAACAATATGAAAAAGACCTTTTTGAAATCTTTCCCGGAACAGAATATCGGGAAATCTATTATCACTTTTTAAGGATAAGTGAATCCATGCTCTTACGAGTAGGGGAATGGATCAACTTAACAAAAATAGAACCTCAGTTTGATGATGCTTCTTTGAATTTGGGTGTTTATGAGTTAATCAAACTCAATACGGATGGCATCAAGCCTTCAAAGAAAATTAGGAAGACCTCGAAATTTCTAGAATATGAAACAGAAAAAATTATTGATGAAGATAATCTGGAAATGGAGACCCTCATTGTTCATGAGGATTATGGCGTAGGTAGATACAAAGGAAATGAAGTTATAACCAACTATGCTGGAACGCGTGAGTATTTGAAACTGGAATACGCTGATGGAGTAACCATCTTTGTCCCAGTTGAAAATATCGACAGAATTCACACCTATGTGGGTGATGAAAATCTTGTCAAATTGACAAACCTAAAAAGTAAAACGTGGTCCAACACCAAAAAGAAAGTTCGGGAAGATATTGAACAAAAGATAGAAGAACTGATCAAATTGTATGCCATCAGAACACATGCACAAGGACTTTCTTTATTGGGAGAACCGGAACTGGAAAAAAGATTTTTTGATAGTTTTCCTCATATTGAAACAAATGCACAGGATAAAGCGATTGAAGAAGTATTTAAGGACATGGAAGCGACACAACCCATGGATAGACTGATTTTTGGCGATGCGGGATCAGGTAAAACAGAAGTTGCAATGAGAGCTGCATTTAGGGCAGTTTGTTCAGGGCATCAAGTTGCTATGCTTGTTCCCACAACAGTTTTGGCAAAACAGCATTTCAGCCAATTTCATCAAAGAATGTCAGAATTTGGCTTAGCCGTCAGGTTATTGGATCGATTTGTGACAGCAAAGCAAAGAAGTGAAATTAAAAAGGGTTTAAATGAAGGAACAATTGATATAGTCATTGGAACCCATTCCCTTCTATCCAAAAATATCAAATATCTGAATCTGGGATTGCTGATTATAGATGAAGAGCAGAAATTCGGTGTGCTTCAAAAGGAAAAAATAAAATCTTTTAAAGAGAAAATTGATGTTTTAACGCTTTCTGCTACACCAATACCCAGAACATTATATATGGGTCTTTCCGGTATAAAAAACATGTCCATCATCGATACACTTCCACCGGGAAGAATCCCAATCGAAGTGACGAGTTCCCCCTATAATGAAAAATTGATAAAAACCGCTGTTTTAAGGGAAGTCTCCCGAGGGGGACAAGTCATTTATGTTCATAATCGGGTGGAGGATATCGAAGAGATTTTTGAAGGTCTCCAAAAGATGCTCCCGGACATTACCTGCGGGCTCGCTCACGGGCAGATGAAAAAGAGCCAATTTGAAAGTTCTGTAAAAGCATTTTATGAGGGAGAAACAGACATGCTGATTTGTACTACCATTATTGAAAGCGGTGTGGATATACCCAATGCGAACACCCTTATTATAGACGATGCACACCGGTACGGATTATCTCAACTGTATCAGCTGAGGGGAAGAGTTGGCAGGAGTGATAGAAGGGCGTATGCTTATTTTCTCTATCCCAGGAAGACAAGACTAAAACCTGAAGCTAAATCCCGTCTGGATGCCATCGTTTCCTATCATGGTGCTGGAAGTGGACTTCAACTTTCCATGAGGGACATGGAAATACGAGGCATTGGTAATATCCTGGGAATGGAGCAGCATGGAGAAATCAACACCATCGGATTACATCTTTACAGACAGATCCTTGATGATGTGATGGTTAAACATGGCTTGAAAGAAAGTAAACAAGAACAAACAACAGATACAAAACCATCCGTAAATGTTGAGCTGAAAGGTTTCTATTTTGAAATCCTCATTCCCGAAGAGTACATTAATAACAACATCGAAAGGATGAAAATATATAGAAAAATCGCTCTTTGCGAAAAAATAGAAGATTTCAGCGACATTCAAAAGGAGATAGAAGATCGATTCGGAAAAGCTCCGGATCAAATTAAAAGCTTGTTGTATTATTCAAAATTGAAGTTTTTAGCTGGTGCCCTTGGTATTACAACAATTGAAAAAATAACAGGGACAGGACAATATCGATTGATGTTTAAAGACATCAAATCAGCAGATCTTTTTTCTCTTGGAAAACACAGAGGTTTTGTCAATCGTGAGGAACAGCAAGCGATTCTGTTTTCAAAAAAAGATTATGAATTGCATCAATTATTTAGCGAGAATTACAAAGGAGATGAACTGTAAATGGATAAAAAAGTCCGAGTAACCGTTCTTATGGATGATCTGGCGGGGAAAATGCGCAATATTCGGGCTCATCATGGATTATCTTTTTTGTTTGATATCCAGTATCCCGGTGGAAATACTTTTAGGCTGTTATTTGATACGGGTACAAATGGAGAAGACTTAATGAATAACATGCGTATTCTTGACGTTGATCCTGAAACCATTGATGCGGCTATGATTACCCACAAACATTATGATCATCTGGGAGGATTACCACAGGTTTTGGAAGCAAGAACTAAACCGTTAACTGTATTTATTGGTCAGGATTTTTTTGTCCCTTCTTTTTCAAGTAATCCCTGGAAATACGCAGGAGCTGAGTATACAAAAGCAGAAATGGAAAAGAAAGGCGCGAATTTTGTTGAATTAAGAGCACCTTTTGAAATTTCACCGGATTTATTGATTAGTGGTAGCTTTCATAATGTCGACAGGCATTTCGAAAATATCCAAGGTTACTCGAGAATTGTAAACGGAGAGCCAGATGAAGATCATCAACAGGAGGAAATAGCCCTTTATATCACTGAAGGAGAGCGTGTGCATGTGTTTTCAGGGTGCTCACATTCAGGGATTGTCAACATTTGTCAAGATGCATTGATAAAGACCAATAAGGAAAGAATCGGATTGATCATGGGTGGATTTCACTTTGTTAATTCATCCACTGCATCCATCAACGAGAACATAAAAGCACTTGAAAAATTCGAGCCGGTTGCCGTTTTGGCAGGGCATTGTACAGGCTTTACAGGTCTTTCTCTTCTATTCAGCGCTTTCGGTAAACGTTTTTCCAGATATGCCTGTTCAGACCGGTTTAATTTGATTAGAGACTAAATCGTTTCACACTATCCGCTGGATAATCGTAACATACACGTAATTAAAAATTTGTTGAAGTTTTTCTAAGCTGTCATAACACCATGTTGACTAAAAAACCAATTTCGGTTATACTCACTGTGGCTCTTAGGAGGAGTGAGTATTTTGTTTGAAAACTTACAGGATAAACTCTCAAAGGCCTTTAAAACATTAAAAGGCCAAGGTAAAATAAGCGAAAAAAACATAAAAGAAGCCATCAGAATGGTCAAAATGTCCCTGCTGGAGGCAGATGTTAATTATAAGATCGTAAAAACCTTTATTGGGAAAGTAAAGGAAAAGGCCATGGGTGAAGAGGTTATGCAGAGCCTCACTCCCGATCAGCAATTCATAAAGATTGTAAATGAAGAACTGACAAAGTTGATGGGTGAAAAAACAGAAAAACTCAAATTTGTCCACCGGCCTTCCTATTTGATGATGGTTGGTCTTCAGGGAAGTGGTAAGACAACAACAGCAGCCAAACTTTCCAGGAAGTTAAAATCAGACGGCAAAAAGGTATTGCTTGTAGCTGCAGATGTTTACAGACCAGCAGCCATAGATCAGTTAGAAGTTTTGGGAGAGGAAATTGGAGTTGAAGTTTTTGCGGGAGATCGGAAAAACGCATTAAAGATTGTTGAAGACGCCCAGGAAGTTGCAGTGAGAAAAAATGCTGATTGCGTTGTTTTAGACACCGCAGGTAGATTGCATATTGACGAAAAGATGATGGGCGAACTGGAAAACATCAAAGAAATGGTGACCCCTGATGAAATCCTGATGGTTATCGATTCAATGATTGGACAGGATGCATTAACAACGGCAAAGACCTTTAATGAGAGACTAGAAGTAACAGGTTTTGTTTTGACAAAACTTGATGGAGATGCCAGAGGGGGTGTTGCCCTTTCTATTAGAGAAGAAACGGGAAAGCCCATTAAGTATGTCGGTATCAGTGAAAAAACAGACGGTATCGAAGAATTCCACCCAGATAGAATGGCCAATCGCATACTTGGGATGGGAGATGTATTAACGCTCATTGAAAAGGTTGAACAGTCCATTGATCAGGAAAAGGCAAAGCAGATGGAGAAAAAGTTTAAGAAAGCCCAGTTTACATTTGATGACTTTCTTGACCAGTTAAAACAAATACAGAAAATGGGTTCTCTATCTTCCATTTTGGGTATGCTGCCAGGAGCCAATAAGATCAAGAATTTGGATGTAGATGAATCACGGCTAAACCACATTAGTGCAATTATTCAATCTATGACTAAAAAAGAGCGTAAAAACCCAAAGATTATCAACTATTCCAGAAAAAAAAGGATAGCAACCGGTAGTGGACAACCGTTGTCTGAAGTAACCCGTTTGCTTAAGAATTTCGAAGATATGAAAAAAATGATGAAAAAGATGAACAAAACCGGTTTAAAAGGGTTAAAAGGTTTTTCCGGAAGCGGATTCCCGTTTTAAATGAATAATGCAACATAAAAAAATAAATTGCAAAAATAAAATTTGAGGAGGTAAATTGAACTGTGGTAAGAATCAGATTAACCCGTATGGGTAAAAAGAAGATGCCATTCTATAGAGTGGTTGTGATTGATCAGAAAAAGAGAAGAGATGGTGCTTATATCGAATCGTTGGGTTTCTACGATCCGATACGTGATCCTGCATTAACAAGAGTTGATGTGGATAAAGCTGTTGAATGGTTACTTAAAGGTGCACAGCCAACTGAAACAGTAAGAAGCCTTTTTAGAAAACACGGTGTTATGGATCGTTTTACCAAAGCTAAGAATGGAGAGGCTCCTATTAAGAAAGAAGAAAACGGAGTTGTAGAAGAAGGATGAAGGAAGCACTCGAAACCATCGTAAAAGGGATTGTTAAAAATCCTGATGAAGTGGACATTTTAGAAACCGAAGAAGAGGGAAACGTGGTATTCGAGTTAGCATTGAACTCTGAAGATGTTGGACAAATTATAGGGAAAAACGGCAGGACCATTAAATCCATTAATATCCTGTTAAATTCCCTGGCAGGTGCAAAAAACGAGAAGTTTATATTAAAAGTAAAGCGGTGAAGAAAACAATTCATGATTCAAGATTTAAGAAGTATCACATCGGATAAAATTGCAATTGGCATTGTAAAAAGTCCTCACGGATTAAAAGGTGAGGTTAAGGTAAAGGTATATACCAATTACTTGTCCGTCTTTGAAAGAGGTATGGATTATTTACTTTACAATAATGATAAAAAAAGACATTTAATCGCTCAGATTGATACGATTAAAAACTCAGGTAAACATTTATTAGTTCATTTTAGAGGGTTTGAAAGTATTGAAGATGCAAATAAGATTTCCGGATTTGAGATTTACATATCCTTAAATCAGTTGCCTGAGATAGAAGAAGATGAGTATTATTTTTATCAGTTGTTAGGCAGTGATGTAGTCGATGAAAACGATCGTCCTGTAGGACAGGTTGTTGATATCATCGAAACGGGAAGTTCCGATGTGCTATCTGTTTTTCCTGAGGATTATGATCAGGAACAGGAGCCTGAAAAAGAGATCATGATCCCAATTGTTCAAGATTTTATTATTAAGCTTGACAAAAAGAAAAAGCTCATCAAAGTTCGTTTGCCAAAGTATCACAAAGGGAATGTTTCAGATTGAAAATTTCTGTAGCTACACTATTGCCAGACCTGATTAAAGAAGGTTTGAAATGGGGAATTCTGGGAAGAGCAATTGAAAACGGGTTCATGGTGATTGATGTCATCAATATTCGGGATTATACCAGTGACAGACATCGGACTGCTGATGATTACATATACGGCGGCGGTGCTGGGATGGTAATGAAACCTGAACCCCTTTATGATTTGCGTGATGACTTAATCAAAAAAGGGAAAAACCCATATGTGATATACGCTTCTCCCCAAGGCAGAGTATTTAATTCAGAGATTGCTCGTGAACTTTCGAGAAAAGATGAACTTTTGTTTATTTGTGGAAGGTATGAAGGAATCGATGAAAGATGCATGGCGTATGTGGATGATGAGATTTCTATTGGTGACTATGTTACAAGTGGGGCTGAATTCCCGGTCTTGGTCATGATTGATTCTATTAGTAGATTTTGTCAAGGTGTTGTAGGTAATTACGATTCCGTAGTTAACGATTCACATTATTGTGGTCTGTTGGATCACGAAAATTATACACGTCCTGCTGAATATAGAGGTATGAAAGTTCCTGAAGTTTATTTAAATGGAAACCATAAATTAATTGACGAAGCCAGACTAAAAAATTCCCTATTAAGAACAGCGCTGAAACGACCTGATTTGTTTTTAAAAAAAGAATTTAACGAAATGGAGAAAAAAGCTTTGGCAAAGTTGATTTTGGAGTTGTATCAGGATGTTGAATAAGTTATACGTCGCATTAATACATTACCCTTGTTTGGGAAAAGACAATAAGATTATTTCCACAGCAGTTACGAATATCGATATACATGATATTGCCAGAACCTGCCGTACATATAATGTCAGCAAATATTTCATGGTCACGAATTTGCCTGCACAACAGGAGATTATTAGACGCGTTCTAAAATTTTGGATAGATGGTTCGGGTAAAAGGTTTAACGAAAACAGAACCGAAGCCTTATATGAAGTTGATCTCAAACCCTATTATGAAGATGTAATCGAGGCTATTAAACATAAAGAGGGTGAAGAACCATTGACGGTTTTTACTTCAGCCAAAATCAGACCTAATACCATTACATTTGAAGAAATGAAACAAGAAATACACACCCAGGAAAAGCCTATTTTGTTGATATTTGGCACAGGACATGGTTTACCCAATGAAATTCTCAGTACATGTGATTACTCTTTAGAACCTGTAAGAGCTTCAGGAGATTTTAATCATCTGTCAGTTAGAAGTGCCATTGCCATTATACTGGATCGGCTAATTGGTGAAACGGTTACTGAATCAGAAGAAAGCTAAAATGATCAAGAAAAAAAATAAACGCTAGGAGGTTATAATTATGTCGGATGCTCTCATACGTGCAATAGAACAACCGGATTATAAAACAGTTACACCCTTCAGAATTGGAGATACCATCAGGGTGCATCAGAAGATTAAGGAAGGGAACAAAGAAAGGATACAAAAGTTTGAAGGAATTGTTATACAAAGACGTGGAGGCGGAATGGGTAAGACTTTTACCGTCAGAAAAATAGGGGCTAACGGAATTGGTGTTGAAAAGATTTATCCCTTTAATTCCCCATCTTTGGAAAAAATAGAAGTTGTTAAGACTGGTAAAGTCAGAAGGGCAAAGATATTCTACATAAGGGATATCGTTGGAGTTGTAAAAATTAAAGAAAGAAGAAAGAAGAGAAAATAATAATAATAACTTGTGGGAACCTTTAAAGGGTTCCCTCTTCCATTACAGGGGCTGATATCAGAGTGAAGAAAGAAAAAACATCAATTAAGGAAAAGGCAAAACGTGAAACGGTAGAATGGGTCAAGGCTTTGATTTATGCCGTTATTGCCGTTATTATTATCAGGCTTTTTGTTTTTGAAACCATGATGGTGCCCACTGAATCAATGGTACCAACCATTATTCCGCAAGATCGTTTGTTCGTTGAAAGGATCACTTTCCAAGCGAGAGACCCGGAGTATGGGGAAGTTGTTGTTTTTTGGACGCCTTTTGTTGATAAAGAAGCACAAAAAATGCTCAGGGCATTTGACCATTTTATGGATATGTTTTCTCCAAGTGAATTTAAGGGACATGTTAAATATGTCAAGCGTTTAATTGGTAAGCCTGGAGACATTGTTGAATTGTCTCAGAATATAGGAAATAGCGGTTACAGAGTAGTAATCAACGGTGAAACACCGGATTCCTTAAAGGATATCAGCTATGAGCGCGCAGCCATTTTTACAGACCCCAATTTTTACAGAAAGATGGCTTATCCATCAGAATACCCTTATCTCAGCTCTCAGGAAAAAAATCTATTTAACTATTATAATCAGGCATTAGACTACAAAGAAGCTTATGAAGAAGTATTTACAGGTTTGGTAGTTGAAGATTATGCCTGGTTTGATAAAGAAAGTGGAAAAGTTAACATTAAAGTACCCGATAACATGTATTTTTTTATGGGTGATAATTCTGCTCACAGTTTTGATGGCAGATATTTTGGATTTGTACCCAAAAAAAATATAGTAGGTGGTCCTTTGTTGATTTTCTGGCCGATGAATCATTTTGGTCCTGTCAACAAAGATGTGAACTAATATGGAGGATAAATGGTATCCCGGGCATATAGCTAAAGCAAAAAGGAGAATTGGGGAGAAAGTAAAGGCAGTTAATGCCGTTATAGAAATGATTGATGCCAGAATCCCCCATTCAGGAAGGGCTTATGAGTGGCGAAAACTCTTTCATAACAAGTTCAATATCATTCTGCTTACCAAAAGCGATTTAGCAGATCAAAAGGTTATAGAAAAGTGGGTTCAATACTATCAAAAGCAAGGTATTATCTGCATTTCACTATCTTTAAAAGA
This sequence comes from uncultured Thermotogaceae bacterium, assembly GCA_964403295.1. GTDB lineage: Bacteria > Thermotogota > Thermotogae > MWEM01 > MWEM01 > JASUTC01. Next base: position 41,131 of record CAYOFT010000001.1, read on the forward strand.
TGATCCCATGAGGATAAAAAAGAGGTTACAGCAGATCCGAGACAAAATTCCTTCCAAATCACCTTTTAAAAGGGCTATGATCACGGGTATTCCAAATGTTGGTAAATCAACACTCATCAACAAAATTCTGAACAAGAAGAGCATGAGAACAGGAAATACACCAGGGGTAACAAAAGGGTTGCAATGGATAAATGTCAGTGATGATTTCCTTTTGCTGGATACACCGGGGATATTATATTCCAATTTATACAGTGATGCCGTTACATACAAATTACTTCTTACCTCCGGGATCAAAGCAACAGTAGATATTATTGATTCAGCCATTATTTTTGGTATCCGATATTTAATGGAGCATTATCCACAGATTCCTACGCAACTTCTTGGTGAGTCACTTAACCCCGATGAAATTAACATCATAAGAATATATGAAAGTTTGTGTCGTAGAAGAGGTTTTTTATTAGCTAAGGGAGAACCGGATATTCAACGAGCCAGAACAATTATTCTCAAAATGTTTCAGGATGGTACGATTGGCAGAATTAGCCTTGAAACACCTGAGTTATTACTGTCAGAATCAAAAGAACAATTGTGATTATGTTATAATCAACCACCTTTGTTAGGAGGGAAAATCATGAGATTTTTGATCGTTGAAGATGACCCAATAACCACAAAAATGTTAAAAACGGTTTTGTCACAATATGGAGAATGTGATTGTGCCGACAACGGAATAGATGGTTTGGATCGGGTGATTGAAGCAGGGGCAAGAAATGAACCTTATGACCTTGTCACTTTGGATATTATGATGCCCCGGATGGATGGGCATGATGTATTGGCAAGAATTAAAAGACTGCGAAAAAATAACTCACCCAAAGTCGTTATGATAACTGCCCTTGGTGATAAAAAGAATATTCAAAAAAGTTATGTTCGCGGGTGCGACGGCTATTTAATTAAGCCCATTGAAAAAGAAGCTATTGTTACTAAATTGAAATCGCTGGAATTAATCGATTAATTCTTTAGCTTTTTTATAACCACCACCACCTGGGGTTTCGATTCTTAGCTTGTCTCCCTTCTTCAAAAAAAGATTAAATTTCCCCGGAAGTTGTTCAGGTTTACCACCACAAATTAAGAGGTTTTCTCCCGTCTTTCCTTTTTCTCCTCCAAATAATCCATAAGGTGAGAATTTTCTTCTTTCACTTAACATGGTGCATTCAGCGTCATTTAATAGGATAAACTCTCTGATTAATCCGTCCCCCCCTTTATGCAATCCATTTCCACCACTGTTGTCGCGTATAGCATAATTGGTGACTCGGAAAGGGTATTCGTATTCGATAGCTTCTACAGGAGTATTGAGTGTGTTTGTCATATGCGATTGTATGGCACACTCTCCATCCTTCTTTGCACAGGCTCCTGTACCCCCTCCCATTGTTTCATAATAGGCAAAAGCCTTACCAGTACCAGAATCTATGCCTCCTATAGTAAGATTATTCATGGTCCCCTGACTTGCAGCGGGAATTTTATCCGGGATGGCTTTGGATAACGCTCCAAGAATGCAATCAACAATACGCTGCGAGGTTTCGACATTGCCGCCTGCAACAGCTGCTGGATAAGTCGCGTCAACGACAGTTCCCGGTTGAGTTTTAATTGTTAGGGGATTTATACAACCCGCGTTAGTGGGAATGTTCTCATTTACCAAAGATCTGAAGACATACAGACAAGCAGAGGCAGTAATGGCATAAACTGCATTAACACTTCCATGAACTTGTTTTGAGCTACCTGTAAAATCAATTAAAGCTTGATCTTTTTGAATATCTACGGTTGTTTTGATCAGTATTTCTTCTTCATCCACCCCGTCAGAATCCAGATAATCTTCAAATTCGTAGCAACCATCAGGAATATTTTCCAAGGTTTTCCTCATGATTTTTTCTGAATAGTCAATTAAAGAATTTGAATAGCGGACAACGGTATCTAACCCATTTTTAGCTAGCAGTTCATCAATCCTTCGAATACCGATTTTATTTGCCATGAATTGAGCTGCAAAATCTCCTTGGCGTTCGATACTGGTTCTTACATTACTGAGAATCAGTTTCATGATATTTTCATCTATTTGCCCATTTCTTACGATCTTTAATGCAGGAATGATAAGGCCTTCTTGATAAATGGATCTCGACAAGGGCATAGAACCTGCACTCATACCTCCGATATCAGCATGATGAGCTCTGTTTGCAACGAAAAAGAGGGGATTCGCAAGATCATCTTTTGTGAAAACTGGTGCGACAATAGTAACGTCCGGTAAATGAGTTCCTCCCTTGAATGGATCGTTCAAGATAACCATGTCTCCCGGATCGAAAACGATTTCTTTTATCGCAGCTTTTACAGACATAGGCATAGAGCCTAAGTGTACGGGGATATGGGCTGCCTGATTCAGCATATCCCCTGAGGCATTAAAGATGGCACAAGAATAATCTCTTCTTTCTTTGATATTCGGTGAAAATGCCGTTCTGTTTAAAGTGACTCCCATTTCTTCTGCAACAGCAGAAAATTTATTTTTGAAAATTTCCAATTTAATGGGATCAACCATCATTAAAAACCTCCATTCTTTTTTTCCACAATTAGATTTCCGAAAGTATCTACTTTAATGCTTCTTGAAGGGGGTATTACTATAGTTGAAGAATATTCGACGAGAATAACCGGTCCAATCAGTTGATTACCATACCGCAGTTGACCCCTGTCAACTACGTCAGTAGAGACTGCTAATCCATCAAAAATACAGTCCTTTTTGTACAGATAGGCATCCGGGTTAACTGATTTAACAAACTGATCTTGTTTTTCAAGAACAGGTTTCTCATTTTTACCAAAAGCTCTGAGTCTTATATTGACTATTTCACAAGCCTTGTCTTTGTTGGAATAACCATAACGTTTTTCATGCGCACGATCAAAGGCATTTCTTAAATCTTCTTCATACTCAATGATCAACTCATAAGACTGTCCTTTATATCTCATATCAACAAATTTGTTAATAATAATGTCTTTTTGTGAGATTCCTTCAAGTGTTAGTTCTGCTAACGCCTTATCCTTTAATGTATTAAATTGAGAATCCAAAGACCTTTTCGAATAAGGGTAGTCAACCATGATGGTTTTAGAATAATCTCGAATACAATCGGCCAATAACATGCCTTTCGCAGATAATATACCCGGATCTTTTGGGATCAGTACCCTGGGGATATTTAATAAATCAGCCAAAAAACAAGCATGCATTCCACCGGCTCCACCAAAAGAACAAAGGGTGAATTCTGATGGGTCATAACCTCTGTCTACAGAAATGACACGGATTGCTTTTTCCATTACCGTGTTTGCAATATTACAAATACCTTCAGCCAATTTAATTTTGGATATTCCGGTTTGTTTGGATAGATTAGAAAAGTATCTTTCTAATCTTGTTTTTGCCAAAGGCATGGTCCCACCTAGGAACTTTTCCGGAATGAGTCTTCCTAGAAAAAGGTTGGCATCTGTAACGGTGATTTCATTTCCGATTCCATAACAAATGGGGCCGGGGTCTGCGCCGGCACTTAAAGGGCCAACTTTTAAAGCGCCTCCTTTGTCAACAGAAGCAATCGAACCTCCTCCCGCACCTACTGTGTGGATTTCAATCATAGGAACTTTTAACGGGTAATTGGAAATGGTTGACTCAACGTTGATGGGGAGTTCCCCGTTGATTAATGACACATCCGTGGAAGTTCCTCCCATGTCAAAAGAAATGATTTTTTCGTAACCGGCCTTTTTGCAAATTTCAAAAGCCCCTACAGCTCCCCCTGCAGGACCGGAAAGGATAGTCCTTACCGGTTCTTTTGAAGCGGTTGATGATGAAATTCTTCCTCCATTTGATTGCATGATGATGAGATTTTTTTCGCCGATTTCAGTTTCCAATTTTCCTATATACTGCTGCATGATCGGTTGCACATATGCATTAACAACAGTCGTGGAGCACCGTTCAAATTCACGGAATTCAGGCATGATTTCATGTGATAAAGAACAGGGGATTTTGTCGTTACACACCTCATTTATGATATCTCGCATGGCCAATTCATGAACAGGATTGACAAAAGAAAACAAAAAACAAACCGCAACAGATTCTATCTGTTCTTCAACTAATCTTTTTGCTATTCCTTCAGCTTTGTCATAGTCAAATGTTTCAATGATTTCTCCGGTTTTTGAAATCCTGCCCGGGACACCAAATCTTAAAGGAGATTTGACTAAATGTTGAGGACGTTTGACAAACAGGTTATACAAATCGGGCCTGTTTTGCCTGCCTATCTCAATAATATCTTCAAAGCCACGATTCATTATGATAGCCGTTTTTGCTCCTTTTCTTTCAAGAACAGCATTTGTCGCAACCGTTGATCCGTGAATCAGTTCGTTTAAATTTCCCGGTGCGATGACGTTTACCCCTTTAAGAACAGCTTTTGCAGGATTTTCAGGTGTGGAAAGGACTTTAAGTATTTTAAATTTTCTATCTTTTATATAAACAAAATCCGTAAAGGTCCCGCCTGTATCCGCACTGATAATCATATCAGTGCCTCAATAATCCTTTTTTTAACTTCCTTCAATGAATGTACACATGTGTGGGCTTCAGAAAGGTCTTGGCTGCCATCATCACTTTGAAAGCCGATAACATGCATTCCCGCTCGAAGCCCGGCCTTAACACCGTTTGTTGAATCTTCAATAACAATGCATTCTTCAGGATTTAACTTCAGTTCTTTTGCTGCTTTTAAGAAGATGTCGGGGGCTGGTTTTGAATGATCAATATGATTACCACAGACAACCGTCTGAAAATAATGGATGATACCGATCTTTTCAAGGATTAATAAAACAAATTTTTCGTCAGTTGAGGAAGCCACGGCCAATTTTAGGTTGCTTATTTTTGCCCAATTCAATAAATCGAGAAGATGATGCATGGGATTTAACACAGCGGAACGAAAATATCGCATGTGTATATCTTCTCTGAGGCGATTCATATCAGTTACAGATTGTTGAAGAGAAAACCTTTCTTTTAAATCGCTCAACATCTTCTCATCAGTGGTCCCTACAAATTGAGCGTATTCTTCATCTGTTAATGAAAAACCCAATTCTTTGAATAATTTCCCGTTTAATTCTTTGTAGAGAGGTTCACTGTCAATTAAAACACCGTCCATATCAAAAATTAACCCTTTTATCATAAAAACCTCCTGTTTTGTTTTCTTCAATGATTATAACAAAAAAAGGTGAGGTTATAGAGATAAAAGGGTGTTCATTAAAAATCTAAAGACTGTTAATGGTTGCCTGAGTTTGTTTTTTGATAATCTCAATTGAGCGTGTAAACTGTTCATTCTCGAATTTTGATAAATTTAAACGAATACTTCTTTCGATGCCATTCTTTCCAAGAATGCTTGGATAGCCAATATATATATCCTCAAATGGTGAAGACAAAGTAAGGATTCGTTTTTCATCTTTTACGATGGTTTCTATGATATGGGTTGTAGCAGAAGCAATAGCAAAATTTGTGGCTCCTTTTTTATTGATGATTTCATAAGCTGCATTTTTAGTTTGTTCAAACAGACCGTCAAGACAAGATGCACATTGGTTAGCGTTTGAGCATTCTTGATTATATTCATTGATTGGAATACCACCGATTTTTGCCTCTGACCAGATGGCAACTTCAGAGTCGCCATGTTCTCCAATAATATATACATGGGCATTGGAAGCGGATATTGAACAATTTGATGAGATAAGTGATCTAAGTCTCATGGTGTCCAAAACAGTTCCGGAACCAATTACTCGGTTTTTTACAAATCCCGTTACTCTTTGAACAATGGCCGTCATTACATCAACTGGATTTGTTAAAACGAGAATAAGTGCATTTGGGCTAAACTTTTTAATCTTATCAGCAATTGACTCAATAATTTTCGCATTTCTTTCAGAGAGTTGGAGACGTGTTTCACCTTTCTTTTGAGCGGCACCTGCTGAAATGATTACAATATCACTTTTTCTTAGCGCTTCAAAATCACCTGCATAAACTTTTGTTCTCCTATAGAATGGTGTTGAATGCATCAGATCCATGGCTTCACCTGATGCCAATTCCTGATTGATATCGATTAAGGTAAGTTCTGATGCAATCCCTTTTTCCAATATGGAATACATTGTTGTTGAGCCGACTTTTCCGGCTCCTATCATGCTAATTTTCATTTTATCACCTCATAAAACAGACGTAAGATGTTATAATAGTATTATAATTATACTTGATTTCATTCATCAAAAAAACGAGGGAGTGAAACAAATGAAGAAAAGAATACTGGGAAGAACAGGTGAAAAACTTTCAATCATTGGCTTTGGCGGAATACTGGTAATGGATGAGTCAACAAAAGAATCCGAAAGACTGGTCAAAAAGGCCATCGATAATGGAATTAACTATTTTGATGTGGCTCCAAATTACGGTAATGCACAGGAGATGCTTGGACCGGCACTACAGCCTTATCGGGATGATGTGTTTTTAGCCTGTAAATCTGAGCTAAGGGATTATCATGGCGTTATGAGTGATTTTTCTGAATCACTGAGATTATTGAAAACAGATCATATTGATTTATATCAGCTTCATGCAGTCACTACAGATGATGATGTGGACAAAATCTTATCAAAAAACGGAGCACTTAAAGCGTTTTTGGAATTAAGAGACAAAGGTGTTGTACGTTATCTGGGTTTTTCCGCACATACAGAGGAAGCTGCTTTACGTTTACTGGAAAATTTTGATTTTGATACTATTCTCTTTCCTTTTAATTGGGTTACCTGGAATAAAAACGATTTTGGAAAAAAACTAATGGAAGTTGCCCGTAATAGAAACTTAGGTATTCTTGCATTAAAGGCTTTGGCAAAAAGAGCACTTGGCAAAGACGAAAAAAGAGCTTTTCCAAAATCATGGTATTACCCTGTTGAAACCTTTGATGAGGCTAAAAAGGCTCTAAGATTCACTTTGACACTTCCGGTAACAGCAGCTGTAACGCCTGGCCATGAGAAATTTTTCGATTGGGCTTGCGATATTGCAGAAGATTTTTATCCACTTGAGGATGATGAGTTGGTTGAATTGAAAGAGAAGGCTACGCAATTAACACCTATTTTTCCTGAAAATCAATAAGATCAAAAGATGTGAGGGCACAAGATACCGTCTTGTTTTGTTTGTTTTTAACTTTAAATGTCCTTAATTTTGTTGTTTTTATGGTAAAATAAAAATGATAAACGTTAAAGTCAAAGATTAAGGTTGATGAGATGAAAAAATATATCTGTATTCTTATTTTTACCGGTTTAACTCTTTATGGTTATGCTGTTCAATACAGCGATAATTATTATGGATTATCTTTTGAGTATCAAAAAACAGATTTTTTAGAGGAGTTTCAGGAAAAGCGTTTTTTCGACCGAAATAACATCAGTTTTATTTTTACTTATGGCCCCTCTTTCTCGGGACCCATACGATTTCGAATCGGTGGGGGTATTCATGAGTTGTCAGCTTATTATTTAAACGGTGGCGTTGAGTTGAAGGTTTTAGAATTTTTAAATAGCGTAAAAGGAAGATTCTTCGGCTTATACATTAATGCAGATCTCAAATTGGGTTTGGATTTTGTAGAAGCAGCGATAAAAGGGGAAGTATATATCCCTTTTTCAGCTGTCGGAGGGCTACAGGTTGGTATTGGATTGAATCATAATGTAGAACCGTTATTTTCGATTGCCTATTCAGGGGGGGTCTATCCTCTGCAAACTAAAAAATGACATTCACATATCATAAAAAGGGGGAATTAATGTGTTAAAAAAAATTGGTTTATTGATTGCTTTAGTGTTGATTTTGTTTGCTTTCAGCAGTTGTTCTGTTGTGTTCCAATCCCAAGATGGTAATCTCGGTTATTTCCCACAAGCTTCCGGAAGACCGGTGGGAAGTTTTTCTGAATCAGGAGAATTGTGGTACATCATTAGTCCCATGCTTTTTAATCTTAATGACACAAATCTAAAATTGGATCAATTGATAAGGACCGGATTAGCTCCGTATCGTGCTGATTTTGCTAAAAATTTAAAGATCATCGAAGGCTTTACATTTGTTGATTTTCTAATCAGTTATTTCGTACCGATTATCGGAAGAGAAACGATTACAGTAGAAGGAGAAGCCTATCAACAATAAATATAAAAGGGGCTGTTAGCCCCTTTTTTAATTTGTGACTATGAAAAAATTCATTTGTTTAGGGCTCGATTGTGCAGATCCAAAATTGGTCTTCGAAGAATTTTCTGATTTTTTACCAAATATTTCCAATTTGATGAAAAATGGGTCTTATGCACCTTTAGAATCAACCATTCCGCCCATTACTGTTCCTGCATGGATGAGTATGGTAACTGGAAAGGATCCGGGAGAGTTGGGTCTATATGGTTTTCAGAATAGATTGGATAGAAGTTATTGTAATTTCATCGTACCAAATGCTTCTATGGTGAAATATGATACGATTTGGCAAACGTTATCAAAGAATGGTTATAGTTCATTGATTATAGGTGTTCCTCTGACTTATCCGCCCAAACCTTTTAAAGGAAACATCATCACAAGTTTTCTTACCCCATCGGTTAAGAGCAATTATACTTTTCCCAAAAGTTTAAAATACGAATTATCTTCTTGGATTGGGCAATATTTTTTTGATGTAGAAAATCTCAGAACCCTAGACAAAAAAAGCGTACTGCGAGATGTCTATGAGATGACAAAAAAGAGATTTGAAATAGCTTTCAGACTTCTAAACACCAAGAAATGGGATTTTTTCATGATGGTTGAAATGGGTACTGATCGTATGCATCACGCCTTTTGGGCCCATCATGATCAAACACATTTTAAACATAATCCAACCAGTCCGTTTAAAGATTCTATCTTTAAATACTATCGATATGTGGATAAAAAGATAGGAGAATTGTTAACCATTCTTCCAAGAGACGTACACATATTAATAGTGAGTGATCACGGTGTTCAAAAGATGAAAGGCGGTATTGCTATCAATGATTGGTTAATTAACAAGGGTTTGTTGAAGTTGAAGCAACATCCGTTAACGCCAACTAGGATAGAATCTTTGATAGCAAATGACATGATTGATTGGCCAAAAACATCCTGTTGGGCCTTAGGGGGTTATTACGGGAAACTATTTATTAATGTCAAAGGTAGAGAATCAATGGGTTTGATTCAATCTGATAAATTAAAGTCTTTTAAAAACTACCTTGAGGAAAGTATTCTTGATATTAGAGAAGAAAACGGTCAAGAAATGGACACAAAAATATATAGACCGGAAACAATTTACAAAGAACTGCAAAATATTCCGCCTGATTTGATGATCTATTTCGGGAATTTATCTTGGAGAGCTATCGGAACGGTAGGCAATGATAGTCTGTGGATTCATGAAAATGATACAGGACCTGATGATGCCAATCACTCTCAATATGGCATTTCAGTTTCTTCAGGAGAAATTTGTCCTTCAAAGATCACACAAGTTTATGATTTTGTGCTTAATCATTTTACCAACGATAATGTGAAAAACTAATTGACTCAGATTTTTTTCTAAAACTTGGATATGTTAAAATCAACTAAATAGCCTTTTCCATGGAGGAGAATAAAGTGAAGATTGGTGAATTCGCCAGGAAATTTGACGCAAGAATCGATACGATCCGTTATTATATTGACAACGGAATGATCTTACCTGAAAAATTACACAGTCAATACCGTTTCGATGATAAATGCGTGGAGGATATGACGTTAATCAAAGAATTAAAACAAATGCGTTTTAAGATCACGGAAATCAAAAAGATTTTATCTTTTAAACGGTTGACCAATCTTATCGATAAAACAAATTTGGAATATTATGCCCAGTTTTTCAATGAAAAGAAAGATGATCTGATAGAAGAGAAAAAGGAAATCGAAAAGGCTATCAAAGCTGTGGATGATAAGATAACAGAAATTGAAACCGTTAAGAAGACCTTGAAAACGAAGATCGGTATTCCTTTGCAGTTCTTTAATCTTCTTTACTGCCCAAAATGTCAAAAGAATTTAAAACTGTATAATGCCATTGTAGATGGGAACTCTATCTATAACGGAGAATTACATTGTGACTGTGGATATCTTGCAATGATTCAAGATGGCATAATTATTGATCATAATATAGGGGAATCATATAAAAAGGTTATGGAAGTGAATAAATATTCTCCTGAAGAATATTTGGAGCAGACAGATACACTTTTCATTAGTTTTACTCAAAAGTCCTTTCAATGGGTCATTAAGCGTTTGGATTTAGAATCACTAAACAATCAAATGATTATGGAAATTGGCACTGGAAACGGTATGGTCATGACGAACGTTATCAAAGAGATTGCAAAATCTAATTATTTCATAGCAACAGATAACAGTTTAGAGCAATTAAAGAGAACAAAAACACTCATGGAAAAAAACGGCATCGGGCAAAATTCAATATTTATTGCCTCTGATTATAATGAAATCCCCTTGAAATGGGGGAGTGTAGATACTGTACTGGATATCTTCGGTACCACTAATCAGGTTTTTCATCAAGGGGAATTTTTATTTGACCATATTAAACCTTATTTGAAACAAGCCGGAATCCTTTTTGGAACGTACATTTACCTAAAACCCAGTTCCTCTCAATTTAAACCGGATTTCAGAAAGTACAGAAAATATTTCATGTTGGAAGCCATCAAAACCTCTCTAAACGATTTTGATATAGAAGATGCTTCAACATTTGGATTTACTACTTCCAGAGGCGATTTAATAAATGTTTTAGGTGAAGGTTCAAAGGTACATCAGTGGGCTTGTCAAGCGAAAAAACTTTAGATGATCTTTCCAAATATCACTACTCTAAATTTTCTGACCATTGCAGCATGATTTGATGGTGATTTCTAATAATCTTCAACCCAACTTTTTATGATTTTTTTAAGTTGCACATTTTTAATGGAATGATGGTAAAAGACTAAAAAATAGTTGGGACAAAACTTCAAAATTTGATATAATTTCAAAAGACAATATGTTATGACAATTTTGAGTGACTGGAGGAAATAAACTGATGACTTTAAATGAAAAGATCGGTCGTCTTTTTTTAATCGGTATTCAGGGTACCGAATTATTGGATGAAACAAAAGCGTTGCTTGATAAGATTCAACCGGGATTTATCATTCTCTTCCAAAGAAATATACAATCTAAAGAACAGTTGAGACTTCTGGTAAGTGAAATCAAACAATACGTTAACCGACCTATCGTGTTTGCAATTGATCAGGAAGGGGGTATTGTTACACGTCTTGAGGAGGGTTTTACAATATCTCCAGGCGCAATGGCGATAAGTGCAACCAATAATTCCCAAAATGCTTTTAAGGCCGGAAAAATTTTAGGGGAAGAAATGCGAGCTTTGGGTATAACTTGGAATCTTGCACCTGTAGTAGATATTAACGATAATTACCTGAACAGAAGTATGGGTGTAAGAACATTTGGGGATACCTGCAAACAAGTCTGCGAATTTTCAGAAGCTTTTTATAACGGTCTTAAAGATTCAGGATGTGCTGCTTCTGCCAAACATTTTCCGGGAAGTGGCAGTATAGAGGTTGACCCTCATGTGGACATGCCAGTTTTAAAAAAAACTTTAGATGAACTGATGGCACATGAGTTGATTCCGTTTAAACAATTGATTGATAAAGGAATAGAGTCAGTGATGATTTCTCATGTATACCTGCCAGAGATCATGAAGCAAAAAAATCCTTCTGTCGTCTCTCATGAAGTGATGCATGACATTTTAATCAAAAGATTAGATTACAAAGGCATATTAATCAGTGATGATTTAACAATGGGTGGTGTGGCCAATTTTTATAACATTGAAGAGGCTTCGTATCTGGCCCTTATGGCGGGTATGGATGTGATTGATATTTGTCATGATGGTGATAAAATGATCAGGGCTCACAACTACCTGATCGAGAAGGCTTCTACAGATCCGGAAGTTATGGGAGCTGTAAACAGATCATTTGAAAAAGTAGACCGGTTCATTAAACGTTTTTCAGTGCCCATCACTGATATTGATCCCATTAACGTGGGTTCCAATGAAAATATCATACAAATGCAACAAATAGCCGATCAAATCATTACGGTTTATAAAAATGATGATCAATTGATCCCTTTAACCAATCTTGGTAAAGGTGATCTAATCTGTTCAGTGAGGCCGTTACGACAATCACTGGTTGAAGATGAAAGATCCGGAACGTTTGTATCTGCATTTTTAAGAGATCGATTTCCTGAAGCGGATTATATTCAATTTGATGCCAAAATCACAGAAGAGACTGTTGATGAAATTATCAAAGATACAACAGGTGGAACAGCTGTGGTAATGACTGAAAACGCTTATTTATACCCTGGACAGAAAAAATTGGTTAGAAGGTTGAATGATCGTTACCAGCGGGTACTCCTGATCGCACTCAGGAATCCTTACGACGGGGGAATTGCAGGTATTAAAAATTCAGTTTTTTCATACGGGTATAGTTTACCCAATCAAAAGGCGTTAATCAAGGTACTAAAGGGAGAGATAAAGGCTCAAGGGAATTGTCCTGTTCAAATGCCGATGATTGATTGAATTATAAAATGAAGCGAATTTCAACTGCTTTGCCTAGAAAAAGGCATTCTCTTTCCCAATCGTCCGGTTTGAAAAAGACAGGTTCGTACGCACTGTTTTCACTTAAAAGCCAGATTCCTTTTTTTGTAAGGTACAGTCTTTTTAACAGAGCTTGATCGTTATTGACAATGACAAGTGCGATATCTAAATTTCTAAATTGTTCAATGGGAATCCGCTTAATTAAAGCAATGGAGCCATTTCTAATCAATGGCTCCATACTGTCTCCGTGTACTCTAACTGCAAAATCTGCATCTGCACCGTATATATACTCCTCGGCCTTTTCTTGGGCCAGAATATTCGCTCCGGCACCTGTTAAGCCAAGCAATGGGATCTGATCCTGCAAATACTCAAATGCATTTTCCGCATCTATACCCTTTTGTCGTAGGTAGGATAGAATTTGAAATAACTCTTCATCTTCCTTATCTTTGGTTTTGACAAAATCTAATTCTTCACTAGCTCTTAAAAGATATTCGAGAGAGATTTCAAAAAGATTTGATAATTTGATTAAAATCTTTTTGGAAGGTTTTCTGATCCCTCTTTCATAAGCAGAAACCGTTGACATGTTTAATCCCAAGATCTTTGCCAGTTCATTTTGATTTAACCCTCTTTTTTCTCTCAATTCTTTTAAGAGATTTTGTATAGCCACTTTTAGGACCTCTCTCTTATTGTTTTTTTACCGATCCAATTATAACATAAAACCGCTATCGTACAAAATGTCTGATTCATATTGAGAAAATAGAAAAACGCTTGACAAATTGTACGAATTGGTATATAATCGCTTTGAAAGACAAAAGACAATAACCCCAATAACTTCCCAACCCCCTCCCCGGGGGTTTTTTTGTTACATAAGTAGTGGTTATGTCTGATATAATAAGGAAGCGGAATTTTAAAATTGAAGATAGTAAAAATTGTTTTTCTGTTCTTTTTTCCATATGGTTGATATTGGAATGGATGTTGTTAAAGTCAATTGAGAAAAACCATTTTGAGGTGATTTATGAGTTTAACAGAAGATATTCGAAAAAGAATAATTAACGATAAAACATTATTGTATTTCATGGATCATTTATATAAAGTTGCTTTTTGCAGGGATTTTTCCGGAACGATTGTTTATTGGAATAAAGGGGCCGAACAGCTCTACGGTTATCTGAGCGATGAAATTTTAGGTAAATCGATTTCAAAGATAAAACCAGAGAATTATCCAGTTGAAATGCCTTTTGTTGATGAGAGAATCAAACGTGGGGAACAGATAAAAGACATGGAGACTATGAGAATTGATAAGCATGGGAATATGATAAATGTATTGAGTACAATTATACCACTTGAGGAAAAGGGAGATTTTATTGCCGCTATTCATTTGGAAAAAAATATTACCATTAAGAAAAGTGAGTCACATGAAAAACGTTTTAGGAAAATCCTGGAAAGTTTTCCGGATAACATATTTGAATTGGATCGGGATTTTAATATTCTTTGGGCAAACAAAGCGGCTTTAGAACTGGAACCTCTGGCAATAGGGCAGAAATGCTATCAGGCTTATGCAGGTTTAAAAAAACCTTGTGATGGCTGTGCAATTGTAAATGCTGTAGAAAAAGGCGGAACACAACAAAGTGTAACCCATCATCATGCATTCCAAAGCGAAGAAAGGTACTGGGAAAATTTGGCTATTCCGGTGAAAGACAGTTACGGTAATATTACTTCCATAATTGAGGTTTCCAGAGATATTACCACAAGGAAATTAGCAGAAAGAGAGCTTTTAAGAACAAAAGAAAGACTTGAATTATCTATGAAAGCGGGAAATGTAGCATGGTGGATATGGGATTATCCAAGTGGCCTGGTTGAATACGATAAACGGAAGGCGGAAATGGCCGGATACACCTATGAAGAATTTCCTAAAAATGTCTATAAGATAACTGAATTGATACATCCAGACGATTACGATAAAACGATGCAGGTGATGACCGATCATCTAAAAGGAAAAATACCTGAATACAGGATTGATTATCGATTAAAAACCAAACAAAACGATTATGTTTGGTTCCACGACAGGGGAAAAGTAATAGAGCGAAAAGAAGATGGAACACCACTGAAGCTTTCAGGCGCAGTGATTGATATTACCAAAAGAAAAGAAGTGGAAGAAAAGTTGAGAACGACTCTGGAAAAACAGAAAAAGATTGATGAATCCTTGAAAATAGCAAAAGAACAGGCAGAGGAAGCTAACAAAGCAAAAAGTGATTTTCTTGCCAATATGAGTCATGAAATACGAACACCTCTGAACGGTATTGTTGGATTCACTGAACTGCTTCAGAAAACAAATTTGACAAAATCACAAAAGCGCTATATGGATCATGTCCACAATTCAGCTACTGCCTTACTGGATATCATTAACGATATTCTTGATTTCTCGAAAATTGAAGCGGGTAAACTGGAAATCAATTTTGAAAAGACTGATCTTAATGAACTCATATCCAATTCATTGGATGTGATTAAATTTAAGGTCCGCGATAAAAATATCAAATTAAAACAAAAAATTGACAAAAAAATCCCACCCTTCATTCTAACTGACCCCATTCGTTTAAGGCAAATTTTAACCAACTTGTTAAGCAATGCTTCAAAATTTACTGAAAGCGGGGAAATTTTCATTTCAGTAGAGTGTTTAGATTGCGCTTTAGCAGAATCAAAGGCACATCTGAGGTTTTCAGTGAGAGATACTGGTATTGGAATTTCTGCGGAAAATCAAAAAAGAGTGTTTCTATCTTTTTCTCAGGCGGATTATTCCACTACAAAAAAGTATGGTGGAACTGGGTTGGGATTAACGATTACCAATAATCTGTTAAATCTTATGGGAAGCCAATTGCATCTTGAAAGTGAATTAAACACAGGCAGTGTTTTTTCATTTGAACTAAAAGTCAACACAGCGGAAACTGATGATAAAAAAGCAGATGAGATGGTCGAGAAAAAGCATGAACCGATACATAAACAAGATGAACTTTTACAAACTTTACAATTAGACGCTTTTCAAACCCACCCTGTCAGAATCATGATAGCAGAAGATAATGAAGTAAATATGGAATTGACTGAAATTATCATTAAAGATGTTTTTAAAACGATTAACACGAAAGCTGACTTTGAAGAGAGTGTTTACATCATCAAAGCAGAAAATGGAGAAAAAGCAATTGAACAATATGTAAGTGAAACACCGGAGATAGTATTTTTGGATATTCAAATGCCTCTAAAAAATGGCTATCAGGTCGCTCAAGAGATACGAAAGAAACAGGATAAGATCATAAAACCGTATATCATTGCTTTAACAGCTGCGGCTGTTAAAGGAGAGAGGGAAAAATGCCTACACGCCGGTATGGATGAATACCTTACTAAACCGGTTGTTTATGGGACCGTCAAAGGTGTTTTATGTGATTATCTTGACGATTTGCATCAGGTTGAAACGAAAAATGCAGAATATGAAGGATTACAAAGGCAAAATGAAGCAGAATCAGAGAGTGAGAAAAAACAGTTGATGCATTTCAATTCAGAGGTATTGAAAGCCGTGTTTAAAGAGGATTTAAATATGTTCCACCATATTTTGGCTATCGGGAAAAAATCATTGGTGGAAGAAAGAGCGAAACTAATAAAATACTTTGGTGAAAAGGATATGACAGAGGTAAAAAAATCAGCGCATAAGATAAAAGGAATGGCCTTAAATTTAAGATTTGAACTATTACACCAACAAGCGGAGCAACTTGAAAATGCAGCTGAAGGAAATGCTTCTGCAGAATCCATTCAAATCCTTTATCAAAATCTTATAGAAGAAACAAAGCAATTAGAAGTAATGATTTGAAGGATTTGATATAATGCTGATGAAAATATTGATTAAAACACATCATCTATACAATTTTTGATAGGAAGTGATGACATGGCAAAAAATCTTGTATACGCACAATCCGGTGGGGTTACACCAGTTATTAATGCATCTGCTTATGGTGTTATATCAGCGGCACTCAATTCAAACTCTGTTTATAAAGTCTATGCAGCAAAAAACGGCATACAAGGGGTACTGGATGAAGAACTTTTTGTTTTAAATGATGAAAGAAAAGAAGAAATAGAAAAAATGGCCTATACCCCTGGAGGTGTATTTGGTTCATGCAGAGTCAAGATAGAGATGGAAGGACAACTGGAACGCATCTTTTCTGTTTTTAAAGCACATCATATTGGTTATTTTTTATACAATGGTGGAAATGATTCTATGGAAACTGCATTTGCAGTTTCAGAGTATGCAAAACGCATAGGATATGATTTGAAAGTGTTTGGTATTCCCAAAACTGTAGACAATGATCTGATGTATACCGACCATTGTCCTGGTTATGGATCTGCTGCGAAATTTACAGCAACAGCTATTTTGGAAGCGACGAGAGATTTGAAATCGATGAGTACTTCCTCCACAAAAGTGTTCTTAATGGAATCAATGGGAAGACATGCTGGATGGCTTGCGGCATCTTCAGCTCTTGCTCACGAGGTAGAAGAAGCGGCTGCTTCTATTATACTGATGCCGGAAGTAGCATTTTCAAAAGAACGATTTCTCAGCAGAATAGATGAAGAGATTATTAAACGTGGTTTTTGTTCCATAGTTGCATCTGAGGCTTTAAAGGATGAAAAAGGTCATTTTATTTCCGATGCCGGGTACACCGATTCTTTTGGTAATGTGCAATTGGGAAAGATTAGTAATGTTTTGGAGAGTATGATCAAAGAGGATTTGAAGCTAAAGATACATACCGCATTACCCGATTATCTACAAAGATCATCCAGGCATATTGCCAGTTTAACCGATTGGCAGGATGCCATAGAGGTAGGTGCAAGAGCTGTACTGTGGATGACCAAAGAAGCGATGACGGGAAAGATGGTCAGCATTGTCAGAGATATGGATCAGCCGTATATCAGACATTTTGAAATGGTAGACCTTTCAAAGGTAGCTGGAGAAACTAAGACATTGCCTAGAGATTACATCGATGAATCAGGTTTTAATATCACTGAGAAATTCAGAAATTATGCAAGACCATTGATCGTTGGAGAAACACCGAATCAATATATGTATGGGGTTCCTATGTATTCCAAGCTTAAGTATCAGCTTGAAAAGAAGGTGCTTTGATCTGATTTTTAAAGAAAAGAACTGATAAATTCGTCGTGTTTAAATGTGTTTAGAATATTAAATTGAGGAGGACGTTTATGAAGTCTTATGAATTGATTATTATTGGCGCTGGACCGGGAGGTTATGTAGGTGCTATCAGAGCGGCACAACTTGGTTTAAAAACAGCGGTTATTGAAAAGGATAAACCGGGTGGAGTTTGTCTTAACATAGGTTGTATTCCATCGAAGGCGTTAATTCATCAAGCTGAAAAATTTAACGCCATTGCTGATTTGGAAAAAATGGGTGTGAAAGTTGATCTTGCAGATTTTGATTATCAACAGGTTTTTAAAAAATCGAGACTGGCTGCCAAGAAACTATCCAAAGGTGTTCAGTTCCTTTTAAAAAAGAATAAAGTGGATTATATAGAAGGAGAGGCTGTATTTAAAGACAAGAAATCCCTTTTAGTTAATGATGAAGAAATACAAGGGGATTATATCGTTATTGCTACCGGATCAAGACCAAAACAAATACCGGGATTTGAGATAAATGAAGAAACAGTCTTAAGTTCTACAGGTGCGCTCATGCTTGAAAAGCTTCCTAAAAAAATGTTGATTCTTGGCAGTGGGGCAATTGGGGTGGAATTTTCTCATATTTTTAGTTCATTCGGTGTTGAAATACATCTTGTCGAGATGCTGGATAATATCATTCCCACAGAGGATGAGGATATCAGTAAAGAATTGGAAAAGACCTTTAAAAAGAGAAAAATCAATGTATACACCTCAACAAAAGCCACCGGCTATGAAAAGGGAGAAAATGGTCTCATTGTAACATTAAAAGACAAAGATGATCATGAACAAAAGCTTGAGGTTGACAAAATTCTTCTTGCTGTTGGTAGAGATACGAATGTTAAAGGAATTGGCCTTGAACAGATAGGGGTAGAATTGGAAAGAGGTAATTTCATAAAAACAGGTGATTATTATGAAACATCTGTAAAAGATGTTTATGCTGTTGGAGATGTAACTTCTTCACCTTTATTGGCACATGTTGCATCCAAGGAAGCTGAAATTGTTGTTGATCATATTGCCGGTGAAGAGACTGAGAAAAAGCTTGACTTAAACTTAATTCCCGGAGCCATCTATTGCGAACCTGAAATTGGTAGCTTTGGCTTGAAAGAGAAAGATATAAAAGACAAAAAGGTTAAAATATCTAAGTTTCCATACAAAGCCATTGGTAAGGCAACAGCTGTTGAGCAGGCAGAAGGGTTTATTAAATTATTAACGGATGAAGCAACCGGGGAAATTCTCGGTGCCAGCATTATTGGAGCACAGGCTACTGAATTAATTCATGAACTTCTTCTGGCGAAAGAATTGGGTATTTCAACAGAAAAAATTGCCAAATTGATACATGCCCATCCAACCCTTTCTGAAGGACTTATGGAGGCTTCAAGAATGTCACAAGGATGGGCAATACACGTTTAATTGTCTTTGGAAAAAGAATGAAGGGAAGTGAAAAATACGTGCCAAGTTGGCTATATTTGATACCATTTCTTTGGTTTTTTATTAGTGGTATTGTAAAATTTGTCAAGTCCGGTGGTCAAAAGATTGTTATGCTTGGAGATTTTGTTATTGCAATAGGCTTTTTGTATCAGCTTATTTTTCCCAACGGAACAGCCGGTTTTTATATAGCAGGTGTTGGGGTTATTGTTGACTTGATTTTGTACATTGTTGTCGTTAAAAACACCAAGAGGATTGAAGCTCAAAAGAAACAAAAAGAGGACTAAGAAGAAAGATAGAGATCAATAATATTTAATAAAAAAAGATGCTAGACAAGCATCTTTTTTTGATTGTTTACTGTGACAGATGAAGAAGCTGATATGACAACATGATATAATCAATCGATTGATTGATTAAGTGATTTGTTTCATGACGGGAGTTTGAAAGGAAAGTGATTTTATGCCAAAAGTATTTAGAAAAGAAAGAATAGAAGCCGAAATTCTAAGAGTCATGGCGGATGCCATTACCAATTGGAAAGAACCCCCTATTCCAAAAGAACTGATCTCTTTTACAAGAGTGGATTTGTCAAGAGATAAGCGGCACGCAAAGGTTTTCGTCAGTGTCTTTGACCCAGAAAAGGGAGAAGAACACGCAAAGGAAATATTTGAGATCTTAAGTAAGAAAACGGGATATTTTCGGGGTTTTTTAGGAAGGCAAATTCGATTATATTACACACCTGAGATAAAGCTCATACATGATCAAGGGATAAAACAAAGTGTTAAAATGCAAAAGATAATTGACAATTTAGATATTGATCATGATGATCAAAAAGATACGGAGGACTGAGATTGACTTCGCTGAATGGAGTACTGCCTTTATATAAACCGATTGGCCCCACTTCTCACGATATGGTAAGCTTGCTGAGAAAAAAATTGAACACAAAAAAAATTGGTCATTCAGGAACACTGGATCCATTTGCTGAAGGGGTATTGGTAATGGGTATAGGTAAAGGGACAAGAATACTCGAGTATTTGAAGAATGATAAGAAAGAATATATCATGACACTTAGACTTGGCCTTTTGACAGATACTTACGATATTCAAGGGCAAATTATCAGTGATGAGAATGTTCTTATTTCAGAAGAAAAGGTTACTGAAACCGTAAACAGCATGCTGGGGATTCAAAAACAAGTGCCGCCTATTTATTCTGCAAAGAAATATAAGGGGAAAAAATTATATGAATATGCACGGGAAGGTAAAATCATAAAAATGCCACCCAGGGATATTCAAATATATTCAATTGATATTTTGAAATTTAAGGGAAGAGACATTACTCTTAAAGCCGAAGTTTCTCCGGGAACTTATATGCGATCGTTAGCATTTGATATTGGTTTGAAGCTATCAACGAATGCCACCGCGGTTGATTTAGTCCGAACAGTGAATGGCCGTTTTTCAGCTTCAGAATGTATTCGTATTGAAAATATAGATCAATTAAGTCTTGAAGATTTTTATCCTTACTTGAAAACAATTGATGATGCCATTTCAGAATTTCATTTTGTGAAAATTAAATCGCAATTTCTGGAAAATGTCTTAAACGGTAATCCGGTTCGAATGGAATGGATTGCAGATTATGATGATTTTAAGAAAAATGATTTACTGCGAATTGTCAATGAAAAGGGGGATTTGATTGGAGTGGGAACTGGTGAGAGAAACGCTTCTTTTTTTCAAACCCTGTTAGATCAAAATAGAAATGAAATAGTTGTAAAAGCCAAAAAAATAGTTGCAGAGAGAATGAATGATGAATAACCGTAATTCTTTAACTTTGGGTATTTTTGATGGCGTTCATCTTGGTCATAGAAGGTTGATTGAAAAAGCTAAAGAAGTGAAATACAAAGATGGTAAAACGATATTGCTAACGTTCGCCTATCCGGCCACTTATTATCTTAATAAAGAGAGTTTTCCAGGGTTGATTTATACTCCCAGTAAAAGAGAAGAAATTATTAAATCATTGGGAATGGATTCTGTAGTCTTTATAGATTTTAAAGACTTTTATACAAAAACACCACTTGAATTTGTAACCTATATCAACCAGCGCTTTATGCCATCTGAATTAACGGTGGGTTTTAATTTTCATTTTGGAAAAAATCGTATTGGAGATGTTCAGTTACTATCTGATTTGGGGCATCGTTATAGTTTTCGAACAAATGTTGTTCCAGCTGTTAATTGCAATGGTCATAGGGTTAGCAGTTCATTGATCAGATACTATTTAAAGAATGGGGATGTAAAAAGAGCCAATGAAATTTTGAAACGCCCGTATTCAATCGAAGGAAAAGTTTATCAAGATCAGGGAATTGGTAAAAAATTAGGGTTCCCAACGGCTAATCTTAAAAGAGAAGGAAAAGGGATGTTAGTTCCTTCATATGGGGTTTATTTGGCTTTTACTCCAAAACTTGGTTTTGGTTTAATAAATGTTGGTAAAAGACCAACAGTCAGTAGCGATGATTTGATTCGTTATGAGGTTCACTATTTGGAAGGTAATCATCAGTTGTATGAAAAGCGAATTGAATGCTACCTCCTTGATTTCATTCGCTTAGAGCAGAAATTCGATAATGTACAGGAACTGGTTCAACAAATCAAAAAAGATAGAACCGCAGCGTACAATTTGATTAAAAATTACAGTATTGAAGATGGTTGGTGGAAACATGAAATCGAATAAATGGTTATTTATCTTTTTGTTAGTGTTTTTGGGGATTGCATTTGTTTCATGGGAATTCTTTGTCACAAGTCGCCTGTCGTTGAATGTTCATTTTATCTATCCTGAAGGTATTTCTGATGACGTGAGTTTTGAAATGAAAATCTATTCTGGGAGATTTGAAAATAATATCTCTATTCAACCAAGTAAGGAAAACATTCAATATTCGAGCATACCTTTTGGTGATTATTTTTTTGAAATAAATTTGGATGAACGAATGATTATAAAAGAATTTCACAGTTTTCAATCTGAATTTTCAATTAAACGATTAAAAGAGACAGTTTCGATAGATATAAGTGAGTTAGCCAGTATTACTTCTGTGAACTACAAAATAGTTGATCCCTTTTTAACAGTCAAATGGGCAGGAAAATTTCTTGGTGGCTATAAACCTACGGAATATTTAATGCGTGTTAATGATGAGGAAAAAACACTAAGTGTAAACTATGTGGAAGTAGATGTACTGAAAGAGTTATTGGACGGGAGAGAGAAGATTGATCTGGAAATCATACCTCTTACTCGTACAGGAAAAGAGTTACTTCGATTTGAGTATGAGATTCCCATACGACTTGAAAATGTTCGCCTGGATATTCCAGAGGGATTTAACATTTATGAGATGAGTATTAATGTTCAAGAAAAACGAATACCCATTGATCCATACAATCCCAAAGTAAGTTTTCCTGTAATTGATTTTTCAGAAAATAAAATTCCTTATGAAATTTATTATTATGAAGATAGGATCTGGAAATCTGAGTTAAATTTATCCGAAGCCAATGAAATGATAAAGATACCGGAAATTCCTCAAGCAACTGTTACTCAGGTACTATTAAATGAATCAACTGTGACATTGCTATTGGATGTGGTTAGGGAAGAGGAATTTTTATATGACCGGTTTAACTACTTTGAAATAGATACTGATGCTTCTAAAGCAACAGTAACTGAACGATATACATATCAAAATAATGATACCGGTCTTTCCATTACACCCCTTTTTAATCCCGATATTAAGGGTGAAACTTTGACTTTTAAGATTCCGAATCCCCCTAATCCAAAACTCCATACTTATATGTACGATGATCAAATGAGATTCAGTCCCACTATCAAAGTTTCTTCGGACAGTTTTTTAAATCTAAGTGGTCTAGTGACGATTGATAATTCTGAACAACTCGTCATTCCCGTTTTTTCTGAGAATTATTTATTTGACGCTGATTTTAAAATGGATGAAGTCCATTTGATAGAGGTTATTTTAAAAGACATTTATGGTCAAAGTGCTCAAATGTCAAAATGGATTTCTACATCAGTTCCGGAAACGACTTTTTTTACAAAATGTGAATTGAATCAAAATCAAATATTATCAGTTGCTTGGGACCAATTGTCAATTTATACAGATATAGAGTTAATCGTAACAGATAATTATAATATCAAAAGGTTTTATCCCGAAGTTTCTGAGTTGAAATTGGATCTTTCAGATACAGTTTTACGTGAACCTTTAAAAGTAATCCTAAAAGGTTTTATTGATGAAGAAGAGTATACCGCCGCTGTTATTGAAGGCATAAAAAGTGAATAACAACGGCTTATATTAATTGATCATTCTATCTTAAACTCTTGTGTGGGATGATTGGTGTAGTTAATGACACGTCCTTCCCATGTTCGAATGGTTATATACTCTTTTCCCCTTGAAATAAGGTATTCAGGCAGAATGGGAGTCTTACCATAACCACCCGGGGCATTAATGATATATGTGGGGATTGCTAATCCGGAAGTGTAACCGCGTAAATATTCCATAATTTCCAAACCATCATCGACGGATGTGTTGAAATGTGTGGTACCTTTTACATGTTTTGCATGGAAGATATAATAAGGTCTTACCCTTACTTTTAAGAGCTCCTGATTTAATAATTTCATCACATGTTTATCATTGTTGATTCCATTAAGCAGCACGGCCTGATTTCCCAGTGGAATTCCGGCGTTTGCAAGCTTTTCACATGCCTTTTTGGCATCTAAGGTGATTTCCTTGGGATGGTTGACATGCGTGTTGATGAAGAGCGGATGATATTTTGATAACATTCCCACCAATTCATCGGTTATTCTTTGGGGCATGGTAACAGGTGTTCTGGTACCAATTCTGATAATCTCTACATGTTCAATACTTCTTAGTTTTTTCAAGATGTTTTCAATAAAAGCATCCGTCATTGTTAAAGGGTCTCCGCCTGTGATCAAGACATCACGAATTTCATCGTTTTCTGCTATATAATTGATGGAATCTTCGATAACGGATATTGGCTGGGGTAAATCTTCTTCTCCAATATTCCGTCGTCTTTGACAGTGACGGCAAAACATAGCACATTCGTTGGTCACATTGATAATCAATCGATCAGGGTATCGCCGGGTAACTGTACCAGCAGGATTGGTTAACTGTTCATTCATCGGGTCTAATTTTCCTTCTTTATCTACATCTTCGAAAATTGTAGGAATTGCCTGTAATCTAATGGGACAAAATGCATCTTCTTTGTCCATAAGGCTGGCATAATAGGGAGAAATGGCCCAACGGTATCTTTCTCCCACTTTTTCGATGGCTCTTTTTTGTTTTTCTGACAGGTCTACGATGTAAGAAAGAAGAGAAACATCGGTTATTCGGTTGGCGAGTTGCCAATGATAATCGTTCCATTTTTCCATTGTGCAATTTAATGCATTCATGATTCTTTCGCGGTTTTTTAGATTTGTTGCAGTTAAATCCAAGCCTTTTTTTATATGCTTTTTTGCTTCTAAAAAATCAGCTATTTTTGTTTTTAATTCAGCAGCCCTTTCCAATGATAATTGTTTTTTTGAGTTCATTGGTT
Organism: uncultured Thermotogaceae bacterium; assembly: GCA_964403295.1. Lineage (GTDB taxonomy): Bacteria > Thermotogota > Thermotogae > MWEM01 > MWEM01 > JASUTC01. The sequence continues at coordinate 66,020 of CAYOFT010000001.1, forward strand.
TGTTTTTTTCCATACCAATCACGGAACCACCTCCTGAAGAGTTTGGTAATTATCCTGTATAATGTTCATTCTATAGAATATGAATAATAAGAGTTGTCGTTTCAGCATCAAATCAGAAAAGCAATCGCAGTATGCCTCAAAAGATTATAACGGATAAACAAAGATATGTCAAATTGTAAAGGAATGTTTATTTCTTTATATCTGTATTGGATGTTGTTTGCATGATTTGGTATAATGACAATAAGAGAACTGAGATTGTGATGAGAGGTGAATAAGGATGTCTATTGGGAAGAAATTGTTAATAGGTTTTGGTTTGATTATTCTTTTATTATTGGTGGTTATGATGATATCTTATCTTTCAAGCCAAAGTATTAAAGCGGAAGGAGAAAGCATAGTTGTACAAGCGAAGGATGCAAGAACTGAATATATGAATTTTAAAAACATAGATATTTTTGAGTCGGATTTAAAAGATATGTTGCAATATGTCCTAAGACTGGGATATGTCACAAACATAGAAGAACAGGAGCAAATGTTTGACGAATACCAAAAGATGTTTAATGAAATTCAAAAACTTGCAAAGGACAATGATTTCTATTCTCTTTTAGAAGCTGAATTGATGCAACTTAATCAAAGTGTTGAACAAATTTTTACTCAAAAGGGGACTGAGTTGACAGCTCTTTCTGAACTGGCTTCTGACAGTGCCACAGCAGATGATATCAGAGTACAGCTGGAAGATTTATATGTAATTGAAGAAACTTTACTTTCAAGAGATGACATGAATATCGTTATGGTTATTCAAAAATTACAACAAATGAAGGAAGAATATCGTTCACTAAGACAGTCGGATGAAGAAAAAGAAAACGAAATAAGACAAAAACTTTTGGAAGCCGGATTAGATGAACTAACCCTTGTTGAGATGGAAGTATTGTGGGACAATGAGGTTTTGGGTGGGCCTCCTATTACTGGATTCCCTATGTTGATTCTATGTGCAAGGGAAATAATGGCATCAGATGGAGATTATTCAGATTTCCAATCAGATATGAAACAAGCCAAGCAAGATATTTTGGATTATATGACATTAAAAACGCAGTATGGTTATACGACTTATGATGCTGTAACTTCAATTTTTGTTCCCTTATCTGTTGAACTCTATGAAAAAAAACTGATTAAATTGCAAGAAACTTTATTAAAAGAAAAACGAATGGAAGTTAACCTTCAAGCAAAAGAGAATATGGTCGGATACCACACCCAAACTGCAGAAAAGGCCCGAACAAGTTCACTTCTAATAATAAAAAGCGAACTGTCAACGGTTTTAGAGCAATTGAATCAGCAAATTGAATCACAAATCAATGAAAGTTCCAACAAATTCAATCAGAATATCAATGAAGTAGAAAAGAAAAGTGAAGAAAGCGTTTCGTTGATCAATACAATGAACTCTTATATTTTAATTGTTTTAATCGTATCCGTTTTAATCAGCATTGTTATTGCCATTTTCATCTATTCCAGTATTAAGAAACCGATTACCAATATTTTAAAGAAAACCGACAGAATCAAGGATTTGGACTTTACAGTTGAATTCGAAGAAACAAGAAAGAAAGATGAAATGGGGCAATTGGAAACGGCCTTAAAAGAAATTGTCTGGGCTGTAAAAGAAACAATTAGAAATGTCAAAAACGCGATAGAGAATGTCAAGGCATCGACGGACAAATTGGAGACAGTAGCGGGAGAATCGGAGAACATATCCCAACAGTTGAAGACACAGGCAGACCGGACGGAAAATGATGTACAAGACACATCGGCTGCGATAGAAGAAGTGAGTTCAGGTGTTGAAGAAGTGGCAGCCTCAGCGAAAAACATCACAGACATATCATCTGATTTGTATGAAAGGACGCAAGAGACATCCGAATCGGCAAGAAGTGGGCAAAAAGAATTGACAAAAGTCGCGGATATTGTTAAAGAGGCTGAAGAACAGGCGAAGGCCACATCCAGAGTGGTAGAAGAGCTACAGGTAAATGCCAAGAACGTGGGAGAGATCGTGAACACCATCTCCGGGATTTCGGAACAGACGAACCTGTTGGCACTAAATGCAGCGATCGAAGCTGCCCGAGCGGGAGAGGCAGGGAAAGGCTTTGCGGTAGTAGCCGATGAGATTAGAAAGCTGGCGGAAGAGAGCCAAAAATCGACAGAAGACATAGCGAAGATGCTCAAAGAGATAGGAAATGGTGTTGGGGAAGTGAACGATGCATCGGACAAAACGGTGGAAATCGTGAACAAGATGGAAGAAAACTCCAAACAGGCATTAGAGCAGTTTGAGAATATACTTGAACGGCTAAGTGGCGTGACGGATTCGGTACACAACCTCAACAGCACATCGGAAGAGCAGAGTGCAGCGGCACAGGAGATAGCGGATGCGATGGATCAATCAGCTCGTTCCATGGTGAATGCTTCCGAGCAAGTTGAGAATATGGTTCATGATGTAGAAAAACAGGTTGATTCTATCACCCAGATGAACGAAATATCTCAAAATATGCGACAGTTAGCTGATGATTTGAGATCTGATATCAGTAAATTCAAATCATAGTTGAAAAAGAGTCCTGAGATAAAAACAGATTTTTAAGAATTGTTAAATGGCCATATTGAATGTAAGCCCACTAAAAAAAGAGATAATGTAATATATAAAAAACATAAAAGTAATAGAGAGTTGAAGTTTTTTTTATCTATTAAGAGTTTATGCTAGAATATAAACAATAGTAGTGTTAATAAGGAGGTCAAAAATGAAGATTTCGACAAAATTATTAGTGGGTTTTACGGTGATCATTATCATACTCGTTCTGGTACTGTTAGTTTCGACCATATCGAACCGTGAAGTCGTTCAGCAGGCAGATACAGTGCTTAATCAAACAGATGCTTCTGAGATAGAGCTTTTGCAATTTAGAAGCTATAACGAAGTGGATAATGGTATTAAGGAAATGATTCAAACTGTTCTAAATTTAGGATATGTGGCAACAATAAGTGAGAAAGAGCAAATACAAGAACAATATCAAGCATCGGTTGAAAATCTCAAAGCATTAGTCTCCGGAAATGAAAACCAAGAGGTTTATCTTAAAGAAATTTCACTAATTGAAGATTATGTTCAAAATGTTTTTGATTATAAGGAAAGTGAGATATTATCTCAACGAGACTTGGTTAATAATCAAGAAAAACTCAAGCAGTTTATAGAATTAAAAAGTACATTTTCCGAGCAAATAAAAAAGATGCAAATTGTTGATATGGCAAAAGTAGAAGAAACCGTTGAATCATTTAAGGCCATAAAAGAAGAACATGCAGATCTTAAAAAGCCTACAGATGAGCAAAAACAAATGTTAGATGAAGAACTCATCAATCGAACCGATGTTGAAGAATTGACCATGTATGAGATAGAAGAGTTATGGAAACCTGAGTTTTTGGATATCACAATTAAAGAATTTGCTGATTTGGAATTTGTCACGAGAAATATAATCATTAATCCTCAGGATTCAGATGAATTATTTCCTCAAGCAGCGGAAATTGCCGAAAAGATTAACAGCAATATTGGTTTTCAGGTGATGTTTGGTTCTGCTGTATATCATCCTGTTGCAGCACAACTAATCGCAATTACACTCAATGATTATATTAAATCGCTGGAAGAAATGATAGTAATTATCAAACAAAGAGAAGAAAATGAACGTTCAATTCTGACTATTCAAGAAGAGATCGAAACCAACAATCAACAAGTCGATGAGAACAGGACATTGGCTTTCAACATTATCAACACAAATATCAAAGCGACAAGTCGAGAATTATCTTCCATTATTGAAGAAAAAACAGAGACCCAATATGGCAGCTTAAAGCAAAGTTTTGAATCTATAAAGGAAAGTAATGTAACAAGTAAAGAAACCATAGAAAAGAATAACTTTCAAATCATTTTGTTAATAGCAATTACCATAGCAGTTAGTCTGATCGTTGCAGTAATCATTATTCGGAGCATCAAAAAGCCTATCAAGCGTTTGCTCGAAAAATCAACGCTGCTTCAAAATCTGGATATGACAGTGGATTTTGAAGCAAACAGCGGAAAAGACGAAATTGGTCAAATCGAACATGCCCTTGCACGAGTGGTAGTGGTTATTCGAGATACCTTGAGTGGTTTCAAAAACGCGATAGAGAATGTCAAGGCATCGACGGACAAATTGGAGACAGTAGCGGGAGAATCGGAGAACATATCCCAACAGTTGAAGACACAGGCAGACCGGACGGAAAATGATGTACAAGACACATCGGCTGCGATAGAAGAAGTGAGTTCAGGTGTTGAAGAAGTGGCAGCCTCAGCGAAAAACATCACAGACATATCATCTGATTTGTATGAAAGGACGCAAGAGACATCCGAATCGGCAAGAAGTGGGCAAAAAGAATTGACAAAAGTCGCGGATATTGTTAAAGAGGCTGAAGAACAGGCGAAGGCCACATCCAGAGTGGTAGAAGAGCTACAGGTAAATGCCAAGAACGTGGGAGAGATCGTGAACACCATCTCCGGGATTTCGGAACAGACGAACCTGTTGGCACTAAATGCAGCGATCGAAGCTGCCCGAGCGGGAGAGGCAGGGAAAGGCTTTGCGGTAGTAGCCGATGAGATTAGAAAGCTGGCGGAAGAGAGCCAAAAATCGACAGAAGACATAGCGAAGATGCTCAAAGAGATAGGAAATGGTGTTGGGGAAGTGAACGATGCATCGGACAAAACGGTGGAAATCGTGAACAAGATGGAAGAAAACTCCAAACAGGCATTAGAGCAGTTTGAGAATATACTTGAACGGCTAAGTGGCGTGACGGATTCGGTACACAACCTCAACAGCACATCGGAAGAGCAGAGTGCAGCGGCACAGGAGATAGCGGATGCGATGGATCAATCAGCTCGTTCCATGGTGAATGCTTCCGAGCAAGTTGAGAATATGGTTAGACAGCTTGAAAAACAAATGAATTCCGTTAAAGAGCTATCTGATACTTCAAGTGAACTTACCGTTTTAAATAGAGAACTTGAAAATAATATTAACCAATTCAAATTATAAGGAAAAATAAAGCGGGTAAATATACCCGCTTTTTCCTTGATATAAGCAGATATGAATATGGTATAATCCCATATCATTTAGTATTACAGTTCCTTAACCGAAAAAAACAAAAACTTGTATTCCTCAGTAATATCGATAAAAAGACTATATAAATAACGAAAGTGCATTTAATTGATTCTGATAAAGGAGGCTTTTATGAGAAGAAAGATTATCTTAGATTGTGATCCCGGCCACGATGATGCTGTAGCGATTTTATTAGCCGCCATTGCGGATGAGTTGGAGCTTCTGGGGATTACAACTGTAGCCGGCAACTCTTATGTTAACAATACAACAAAAAACGCCTTAATTTTAGTAGAGAACGGGGATCTCAATGTTCCTGTTTGTGAAGGCGCTTCAAAACCACTTATCAGACAACAAATCGTTGCACCAGATATACACGGTGAATCTGGTTTGGAAGGAGCAAATCTTCCAAATCCAACAATAAAAAAAGATCCAAGAACTGCTGTAGCATTTATTGCTGAAAAGATTCGTGAATTTGAGAATGAAGTGACACTTTGCGCTGTTGGTCCATTAACAAATATTGCGATATTTTTAATTAATTATCCTGATTTGCATGAAAAAGTGAAAGAAATTGTAATTATGGGTGGAGGAATTGCCTTTGGGAACACTACACCCGTTGCAGAGTTCAATATTCTGGCTGATCCTGAAGCTGCTCAAATTGTTTTTAACTCAAAGATTCCACTCACGGTTTTTGGTTTGGATGCGACTCATCAAACCAAAATTCACATGGATGAGATCAAAAAAATGCAATCTCTGTCTTCCTTTATCGTATCAAAAATGGGTCTTTTGCTTGAATTTTTCCACCAAACCTATTATCATGTTTTTAGAATTAAGGGTGCTCCTTTGCATGATCCATGCGCTATAGCCTATTTAATTGAACCAGATATCTTTGAGTATAAAGAATATTATTGTCAAATAGAATTGAAAGGTGAATTAACTTACGGCCAAACTGTTGTTGATTACTGGCAAAATTCCAATAATACTCCAAACTCTAAGTGGGCAGTTAAAGCAGACAGAGAAAGGTTTATCAAATTGCTTTTCGATAACTTATCAAAATACAATTGAGAATGGAGGTTTTGTTGAATGGAAAATCCCACCTATCACATACAAATAGAGGACAATAAGAAGGTTGGAAGGTATGTACTATTACCGGGAGATCGTGGCAGAGTTAAACGAATGGCAAAGTATTTGGAAAACCCGGTTGTGGTTGGAGACAACAGAGAATATCTGACAGTGACAGGAGAGCTCAACGGTGAAAAGGTTTCCGTTATGTCAACGGGAATGGGGGCGCCTTGTATGTCTATTGGGGTTGAAGAAATTAGAACACTTGGGTCTGATACCTTTATTCGAGTGGGTACCACCGGTGCTTTGCAGCCTCATATCAACATGGGTGATTCAATTATTGCAACAGCTGCAGTCAGATCGGATGGTACCATGATTGACTATGTACCCAGAGAATTTCCAGCGGTTGCTGATTTTAACGTGATTAGTAAAATGAAAAATGCAGCTGAAATTATTGACAATCCCCATCATCTTGGTATCGTTCATTCCACTGATTCCTATTATGGCAGAAATTTCAACCAGAAAGTGGCATTGGAATATTCAAAATTACTTGCCAAGGCAAATGTTCTGGCTGTGGAGATGGAGATATCAGCTCTCTATATTTTAGGAGCCATTTACTCTTTAAGAACGGGAGCTATATTAACAATAAGAGAAGTCCGGAAGACTCTTGATGAAACTTATAAGCAGGCAGGCGAAGAATTTGAACAGGGTATGGAAAAATCAATCCAAATCGCATTCAAGTCTATTGAGTTACTTATTGAAGAAGACAGGGCTTTACGCCCATAAAAACTGGAGGTGTATGTATGAAAAAAGCATTAATCGTTATCTTTCTAACAGTCTTTGTATTTAGCGCATTCTCAGCGCCAAGAGTCTTGAATCTTATCAATGGAACCCTGGGAGACAAGTCATTCTTCGATTCAGCAGAACGTGGTATGGTAATGGTTCAGGAAAAACTAGGTCTTGAGACAAAAACCATTGAAATGGGTTATAACCCATCAGAATGGAAACCAACTCTTGAAGATATGTCAGATTCGGGAATGTACGATTTAATCGTTGTTGGTACTTGGCAAATGGTTGATACTCTGGCTGAGATAGCACCATATTATCCGGAGATTACTTATATCATCTATGATACGGATATGCCATTTGATAATGGAAATCTTGAGAATGTATACGCTATGACTTATAAACAGAATGAAGGTTCTTTCCTTGCTGGTGCATTAGCTGCATTGGTTTCAACAAATGCTGATTTTGATTACAGCAATCCTAACAGCAAGTTGATTGGAATGCTGGGGGGAATGGATATTGCAGTCATCAATGACTTCTTGGTTGGTTATATTGAGGGTGCGCAGTATGTAGACCCCGAAATAAAGGTAACAACTTCTTATGTAGGTGCATGGAATGATCCTGCAAAAGGAAAAGAATTTACTTTGGCTATGTATCGACAAGGTGCAGATGTTGTGTTTGCAGTCGCTGGTGAAACAGGTAATGGTGTACTTGAAGCAGCTAAAGAAATGAACCGATGGTCCATTGGAGTCGATTCAGATATGCAACTTATTTATGAAGAAAAAGATATGGATATTGTCAATCACATGCTGACTTCCATGTTGAAGAATGTAGATCAGTCAGTTTATCGAGCGGTAGAATTATATCTAAACAATGAATTACCATTGGGAACTACGGAGGCTTTAGGTCTAAACGAAGGTGCCGTAGGACTTGCCAATAATCAGTACTTTGATAAGTTCTTGGAAGAAAACCCCAATATTGCAGAGAGACTTGAAGAGTTGGAACGAATGATTCTTGAAGGTGAAATTTCTGTTTCTTCAGCCTTCGGAATGACCAACGAGGAGTTGAATGCCATTAGGGATGCAGCAAAATAAAAGATTTTAATAAATAAATAGGCTTCCAGGGGGGGAGCCTATTTTTTATCAGGGAGTGGTTAAATGACTGATAGTTGTATCCTTGAAATGAAAGACATTTGGAAGATTTATCCAAACGGAGTTGTTGCTAATAAAGACATGCAATTAAAAGTAAATAAGGGTGAAATACACGCTCTCCTTGGAGAAAACGGAGCAGGAAAGTCCACATTGATGAAAATTTTGTTTGGGATTGAACAACCCACAAAAGGTGAGATCATTTACGAAGGTCGCCAAGTTGACATTTCTTCACCCAATAAAGCGATAGAGCATGGAATCGGTATGGTTCATCAGCATTTCATGTTGGTTCCTTCATTGACTGTTGCCGAGAATATTATACTTGGCATGGAACCAAAAAAGGGGCTTTCAATTGATATTGATCAGGCCTATCGTTTTGTTCAGGAACAGTCAGATCTATTTGGCCTTCCGGTACCTTCAAAAGAAAAAGTCAAGGATATTTCTGTTGGAATGAAACAACGGGTGGAGATCATTAAAACCTTGGTTCGTGGGGCAAATCTGATTATATTGGATGAGCCAACTGCTGTTTTAACACCACAGGAAACGGTTGATTTGTTTAAGGCGTTGAAAAATTTGACTGAAAAAGGGAAAACCATCATTTTTATTACTCATAAATTGAACGAAGTGAAAGAAATAGCGGATAGAATCACAGTGACAAGACGAGGAAGAGTTGTTGGAACTGCTGAGGTCAAGGATATTTCAGAGATAGAGATGTCAAAGATGATGGTTGGAAGGGATGTTGATATTCGTATTGAAAAAGAACCCGCTAAAACGGGTAAGAAATTGATGGAAATCAATAACCTTGAATTCACTCGAGCGGATGGGGTTAAGTCACTCAAAGGGCTTTCTTTTTCAGTAAGAGAAGGGGAGATTCTTGGGGTTGCTGGAGTAGAGGGAAACGGTCAAACTGAGCTGGTCCAAATCATCACCGGGATTATCCCCAGAGAAAAAGGCCAAATCATATTAAATCAAGTCGAACTTCCTAAGAACACTGATCCCGGATTTTGCAGAGATGCAGGGTTAAGTCATATCCCCTCAGACAGAATGGAAAGAGGGGTGGCTCCTGATTCCACAATTGCCGAAAATATTATCAGTGATCGATTTAAGAAGATACCTTTCTCTAAAAAAGGTGTAATTAAATGGAAAGAAGTTTACGCCTTTGGAGAGGATATGGTGAAGGAATTTGACATCCGTACCGATAATGCCAAAACACAGATTAAGATGCTTTCAGGTGGAAATATTCAAAAAGTTGTTGTAGCAAGAGAATTCACTGCATATTCGAAAATTACAATAGCCGATCAGCCCACTCGTGGAATAGATATTGCCGCTGCTGATTTCATTAGGAGAAGGTTGGTAAAAGAAAGAGAGAATAATTTAGGCGTTCTACTTGTTTCAGCTGATCTGACGGAGCTGTTGGAAGTTGCAGACAGAATTATTGTTTTGTACAAAGGCGAGATTGTTGCCCACTTTGATGAAGTCAAACAAATCAATGAGACGATATTGGGTGAATACATGCTGGGGATAAAACGAATGACAAGTGAAGAAATGGGTGATTTGTGATGAACGCTGACAAACGATTTACACTTTATCGGATTGGTATTTCTGTTGGAATTGCATTAATAATTGGGTACATCATTGTGTTTATTGCCAGTTTTCCTTCAACAGATATCGCCTTTATGAAAAAGATGAAAGAAGCATTTGACAGTGCTAATGAAGCCTATAAATATTTTTTAACGGGTGCCCTGGTGAGATGGCGTGCTTCAGGTGCTGCATTTAACCAAAGCGGGTTTATTCAATGGATCAATGAAGCAGTACCGATAATCATAACCGGGCTTGCTGTTTCAATGGTCTTTACTGCAAAACAGTTTAACATTGGTGCAGAAGGTCAGATGTTCCTTGGTGCAGCCGTGGCAACAGCCGTCGCCATCTATTTTCCTGGGATCCCTTTTATTTCAACTGTATTTGTTATTCTAACCGCAATGGCTGTCGGTGCAGGCTTTGCAGCGATTCCTGGTTTTATGAAAGCAAGGTTAAGGGCATCGGAATTAGTCACTTCATTAATGTTGAACTATGTTGCCTTTTTTATGGGTCTGTTCATTATCAAGACTTTTTTAAGGGATACAGAAGCGGGATCTCTTGTATCACTTGAATTCCAGCAACAGGCCATGCTTCCGTTGTTAAATGAAAGATACAAATGGCATATCGGTATTTTCTTTGCTTTGGGAATGACTTTATTGGTATGGTTCATCATGAAAAAGACAACATGGGGCTATAAGGTCAAATTAATCGGTGATAATATCAAATTTGCTGAATATTCCGGTATTAATTCTTCTAAAATGATCTTTCAAGTCCAAGTGGCAGCAGGTGCTGTGGCCGGTTCTGCGGGGATTATTGAATTGCTGGGGTATCATGGTCGATTCTTGTGGCTGTATTCTCCGGGGTATGGTTGGGATGGTATTATCATAGCCACTTTAGCTAGAAATAACCCGCTTTTTGTCCCACTGGCAGCTCTTTTTCTTTCCTATATTCGTGTAGGTGCGAAAATCATGGGAAGATACACCAACATCGCTCCTGAAATCGTTGCTATCTTACAAGCCGTTATTATCTTGCTGGTTACGGCAGAGGCATTCCTTGCCAAATGGAAGCAGCGATCTATTAATAAAGAGGCAACGCAAAACGAAGCAAGTGAAACTCCTGTACAAGTAGGTGAGGCGAGATGAATGAGATGTTACAAGGAATATTATCATGGGATTTTATCGCTGCTGGAATCAGGGTAACAACTCCCATTCTTCTTGCAGCATTGGGTGCTTTGATCGCAGAATCAGCTGGAACACCCAACATTGCCTTGGAAGGCATCATGCTTATTTCGGCTTTCGTAGGAGTTATCGTCAGCGGATTTACCGGAAGCCTTTGGTTAGCCATTATTTTTGGCGTAATTATAGGGACTTTAATGGCTGCGATTTTGGCTTATTTTGCCTTGAAATTGAAAACGGATATTATTTTAGCGGCCATCGCTTTAAATATCTTTGCCAGCGGGGGTACCATCTTTTTCCTGGCAATGCTGACAGGGGATAAAGGATCTTCTGCATCAGTTAATTCATTGCTGATTCCCAATGTAACCATTCCTATTATTGACAAAATTCCTATTCTTGGTGATATATTAAGTGGGCATCATTCCATAACATATGTGGCGATTGTTTTAATCTTTGTAGTTCAATATTTGATGTATAAAACACCTTTGGGTTTAAGGATACGGGCAGTAGGTGAAAATCCTGATGCTGCAGAATCAGTTGGGATCTCTGTTGTGAAAACCCGATTTATTGCTTTGATGCTTAGTGGTTTTCTTGCAAGTTTAGGTGGCCTTTTTCTCTCAATGGGATATGTTTCGTGGTTTGCCAGGGATATGACAGCGGGAAGAGGCTGGATAGCGTTAGCTGCTCAGGCTCTTGGAGGATTGAATGCCTTTGGTGTAGCGGCAGGTTCATTCCTGTTTGGGTTTACTGAAGCGGCGTCCTACTCACTGCAGATATTTGACATTCCCTATGAGTTTACCCAGTCGTTGCCGTTTATCATCACAATCATTGTGTTGGGTATTTATGCTTGGCGAAAAGTCAAGGCATCCGGAAAGTTAAATATTTCAAATAGTTCTGTAGGTCCTAACGAGAAATAAACAATACCAAATCATACAAAGAAAAGCCGGTTATTTCACATTGTCAATAACCGGCTTTTCTTATTCTATCGATGTGCATTTTCCGTAAATTGGTAAAGGTTTTATCGGTTGAGTCAATTCAAAAGTACCATCTTCAATTTGTTTTTTTAATAATTCGGTGATTTTATAAGCCTCACGAATCCTGGACATGGTTCTTGAAACCGGATTTTTGCCAGATAAATGGATATTATTTTTATGTAATTGATCATATGTTACTGTTCCAACCGTTTCGCCAGTCGCAAAATCGTGAACTTGTGTGATAATATCTTTGTTTTTTACTGAAACGGCATGTGCCATATCCGCGTTAATAATCGGTATAGGGATACCGATTGAGATGTAAAGGCTCACCCCATACCCTTTAATATATAAGGGGGAGATAAATTCAGGTTTCACTCCTCTGAGATCGGCTGTAATAGCCAGAGTTGCTGAAGGTGAAATGGGTAAATGTGTTTTTTCATCCCTCTTTACGGAAGTGTTGTATTGCGTGCCTTCCCAGCTTATAAAACCTTCGCCACCGCAAAAAAAGATTCTGGTTCCAATTCCAATGGTTTGTAAATAAGGATCGTTCATCAGAGGGGATATCTCACCGGCACCTGCAAAATTGACACTGCCAAGGTTTGGTAAAAGACTTCCCATATATGTTTTGAGTACTCTTTCAGAAGAATTGCAAGCGGCATTGTAATTTTGATAACAATTTCTGGGGTTGAAAAAATACACTTGGTTTAAATCATCGATTGTAATATCTTTTGTAAAATGGCTTTTTGGATAGCAATCCGTTGATGTGCCATCTGCTTTAAATGAGATTATTTCACCTTTTACAAGTTTATCTATAACATGCGCCCCACCATAGCTTTTATCATGGCTGCTTTCCTGTGTTGCACCCAGATAAAAATCAGCACAGGCAATGCCACCATAAGCTTGAACCTCATCTAAAAAAACTTCTTGCATTTTCATATGCGGATTGGTATGACCCGTGTTAATAAATACTCCCGACGAACACATGGGACTGTAAGTAGCTGTTGTGACCACATCGCATTTGTCTGCCAAACTCTTTATACCTTCCTCTTCAGCAAATTGTTTGGCTTGTGAGGCAGTTAAAATCATAGCCTTTTTTTCTTTAATCTTTTTGTTTATTTCATCTATGCTTTTCATTAAAAAACTCCTCATGAATAGATTTAATGGCGTCATTTCTTTGATTTGAATCTACAATGAAATAACTTGCAACGTCAGAAACACCCATAGATACTACTTTGGCATTGATACCTTTACGGGATATAGCGTTAAACAACTTTGCTGCAATGCCATGTGTGTCATTTAAACCTTCACCAACAATAGCAACCAGGGAAATCTCATCTTGTATTTCAAGTTCGTTTACTCCATGGACATCCAGATTTTGTAAAAGCTGATAGGCTTTATAAAGATCGGTTGAAGATAACAAAATGGAAATAATCGTTTGAGAAGTCAGAACGGATTTGATGTTGATGCCTTCCAGTTTCATAGCGTTGGTTATATCAGCAAGGATACCGGGTTTTACACCAACACCGGGGCCTTTTAGTTTCAAGATGCCGACATCATCTGTGTAGGAACAACTTTTGACGACAAAACTTGTTTTTACACCTGTTGAAGAAATGATCGTCAAAGGTTTTATATCATCCAGATCACCATCAATATTAAACAAGTTAAGCGGGATGTTATCTTGTTTCAGTGGTTCAAACGCTCTTGGATGTATAATTTCGGCACCAAAATACGATAATTCAGCTGCTTCCAGATAAGACATCCTTTTGATATTCCAAGCGTTAGGAACTATTTTCGGATCAGCACTCAAAAACCCCTTAACGTCTTTCCAAAGGTCCAGTGACTCAGCTTTGATGCATCTGGCAATGGCAGCTGCTGAGTAATCGCTACCACCCCTTCCAAATAGGTTGATCTTTCCAGCTTCTGAGATTCCATAAAAACCCGGTACGATATAGATCAAATCATCTTTAAAAAAAGAAGCCACATGAAAGGAACATTTATCAAAATCAACGCTGGCATTCCCAAATTCTCCATCGGTTAGAAGCCCCATTTCTTCAGGCGTTGCTTCTTTGCAATCAATATTTAGCTGAGTTAAAATTTTGTAAAGGGTAAAAGCGGAAAGTCTCTCACCGTAACTGAGTACCGTGTCTCTTACAAAATCTGGAGCTTCACCGATATAGTGAATACCCAGAAGGAAACGTTTCATTTCTTCTACACGCTTTTCCAGTTCAGAAAATGTTTTTTGAATTTCAATTGTTTCATATAGATAATCTGAAAGAATGGCTTTGTGAGCGGTTAATAATGTTTGTTGTAATTGGTCAATGGACTGATAATCTCTGTGTACATTTTCAATGGTTGAAATGATGGTGTCTGTCATACCATATAGCGCAGAAATAACAATAATTAGTGGTTTGTTATAACTTTTAATGACTTTAACTAGTTTTGATATATCTTCTCTTTTTTTTAAGTTAGAACCTCCAAATTTAACAACTTTCATAATTTTCCTCCATAAGCAATAGTAATTCATTTAAAGAAAAGTCAGCCAAAGCAGATTATACCACTTAAATCAGAAAGGGAATTAGTCTACCCAAATATATTTTCTGGTATCAGTGGCCAAAAAGGGTTCAGAATGGGGAATAAAATCAAGTATAGCCGATGGGGGTAATCTGCCGGGCGCATACAGTTTAACCTTTCCTTTGATGTTGCCATTTGTATCACTGCCAACCAATGTAATGGATTGGGTGTACATGGAATCTTTATCGGACTGTTTTTGTGTATCCGGTAGAATAAAAAGAGAAGAATTAGGGTGCTTTTGACGGAAAATATCTTCAACAGACTCTAACGGGTGTTTTTCATAAGGGATAGTGGGAGTTGAGTAGAATGTTTTACCCTTTTCTTTTGCTTCTTTTTGCACTAAATAAACGGCTTCCTGAAAGGTTTGATAATCCAGGTTTAGTAAATCTGCTATAGACACTTCAACAGGCGTTTCAAGTTCATCTTTCAACCATTTTGCCTGTAGGGAATACCACGTCTGAAGATATCTTTGAGTGTTTGGCCAATGATTTAATATACTTTGTTCGTCTGTGAGAATTTTCAATGCCAATTCTACATCTGATTCTATTCCGGCATTAATGGCCACTAAACTGAGAATACCTGCACGAATACTGCCTATACCGGTTATTTCTGTGAGAAGGGAGTAATAAGGATGAATACCATAAGAAAGGGAACGCATGATTCTCTGATATTCATTTTCTCCAAGATCAGGCCAAAAACCCCGGCTGGCTCCTTGGCGGATAAAACTCAGGATCAATTGCATATCATTGGCCAGAGAGGATGTCCAAGCAGGAGGACGTTGTCTCATTGCTGTTGCTGTGTTTTCTTTATATCCCAAGCCAATTCGCATGGCAACAGTTCCTAAACCAAATTGAGTAATACCGGTATCGGGGAAATTTCCTGATACTGTTGCCACGTTCCACATGCCGGGAAAGATTGGCAGAAAGGGGGGGTAATGTGTTGGTATCGTACCGGTTGTGGGAATTAAAACCGCTGTTGCCTCGTATCTGTTCCAGAAAGAAGCTTGATCTGGCTCTCCATCATGAGTTTTGGGAATAACACTGAAAAATTGAGAAACCTTCTCAGGATTCAACATATAAGAGGCTGTTAAGGAACCAAGACTTGTGATATGATCCTCATCTAGCATCTTGATTTCCCTTAACCTTTCATAGGCTTTCTTTAAAACTTTTTTCTTATCATTACTTTTATAATGCGTATCCAATATTCGAACAGGATCAACGGACATGATGCCCAATGCCGCCAATTCAATATCTCCTAATTCGCGGGTGATAGAAGCATTAAAATGTCTGGAGTAACCCTGTGAGACGATATTGAAAGATCGGTCCAATGCCGTTTCAAGTTGATCATCCAATCCTCTTTTTAATTTTTCTTCCAGTATCTCTTGCGTTCGTCCCCCACGACTGCCTGTTGAGAACATAACTTTACCGTATCCCCTGACAGTGTGGCCTTTTCTGCCTGCTCTACCTTCAAATTGTAGAATATCCAAAAACGTAGGCCATAAATTATCTTCGTTGTATGGAGAATATTTTACAAATATGAGTATGTCATCTGTAGGTGAATTGAAACCATAAGCAAGGGTTTGGGTAGAAACCAGAACAGTTAGTGAATCATTTGGATCTTTAAATGATTTTTCAATTTCATGTCTTTCTTCAATAGGAATATCAGCGTTGTGAAAAGCCACGACAGCATTTTGACCAATATTCCGCTTAATATAAGGAACAGCACTGTTCAATACGGGAATCCCTATCTCTTCAAAACCTTCCAGTAGATACCAACCGCTTTTTTTGGAAGGAATAATAATCATGGTTTTAATGCCGTTTTGAATATTATCTTCTAATATTTGAGTATAGATGGATTTGGCAATCTTTTGACGGTTTTTTCTGCTGGGAGCTGAAATTTTTACAAATGAGCGCTCCAAAGGTAAGGGACGCCAGTCACTTTCAATCAGCAATGAAGCATTAATCCAATTTGCCATTTCCAAAGCATCGGGCATGGTGGCAGAGAGCAAAAACAATGTTTTTTTATCACCAATTGCATGAACAACACATTCTTCATACACGATACCCCTTGAGTTTTGTACCAGCATGTGTGCTTCATCAATGACAATCAATTCAGCGGCTTGTGTCCAGGAGGAATTAGAATGGCGGGAGGCTAAATATGCTTCAGGAGTTGCCACAACAATATCGAAATTTTCTTTTACATCCATTTTGTTCTCACCGGTTCGGAGATAAATCCGAAATTTTGTTTCCTTCAACTCCTGGTAGACTTGTCTTGCTAAAGCTCTTGTTGGTGACAAATAAATAGTTTTTTTTACCTTTTGATCAGCGGACAGATTTTTTTGCATGGCCATGAAAGCAACAACCGTTTTTCCCGAACCGGTAGGTGTAGAGATAACTGCATTTCCGCCTGAATAATATTGATGAAATGCCTGTTGGATGGGGTTAAGAAAAAAAGGTGCAAGTTCGCCCAAAATCATTTTTCCGTCTTCTGCTTTAATCATGGTATCTTTTCCGTCTATCATTATTTTGAAATCGATTGAATCTTTTTGGTCTGTAATAGATGAATCTGAATCTTTAGCAATATAAATACTATTCATAATAACTCCTTCTGTTTCATTTTGTAGATTTTAACATATGACCCCTATAGTTAGGAATGCTAACATTAAGAAAAACTTAGAAAAATCATAAGAAGTAAACTTATTTGTATAGAAAATGAAGGAAATTCGTTTCTTAAAATTTCTTGAATTTATACCATAATATAGTTATATCGCGATTATTACATGCTTTTTTTGCTAAGCCCTTATGTTAACTGTAAAATCTTTTTCTCTGTATCGATAAAACTTGAAAATGTTTTGTAATTATGTTAAAATCTTAATTGAGAACTTGAGAATGTGATTGGATAAAAAATGATAAAGGAGCTGAAAAGCATGAAGAGAAAAATTTTAGTTGTTGATGATGAACCTTCCATAGTTGAACTTCTGAGTTATAACTTAAAAAAGGACGGCTATGAGGTTTTAAAGGCATATAATGCTGAGGAAACAATGGAATATGCTGATAATGATGAAGATATCGATCTGTTCATTATCGACGTTATGCTACCGGATGTAGATGGATTTGATTTAACCAGGAAGCTCAGAGCACATGAAAAACATCAGAATAAACCCATAATTTTCTTAACTGCTAAAACAGAAGAGTTTGATAAAATCCTGGGACTTGAACTGGGTGCGGATGACTATATAACAAAGCCTTTCAGTGTAAGAGAAGTACTCGTTAGAATTAAGGCTATTTTTAGACGAATCCAACGTTCACTGGAACAAAAGGCGGAAAAACCTAAGCGAATCGCTGTCAAAGATCTTGAAATTGATCTTGAAAGATACGAAATCCTGGTTCGCGGAGAGGCAAAGAATTTAACACCTTTAGAATTTGAGCTGTTGAGATTCCTGGCTGAAAACGAAGGGAAGGTATTTAGTCGAGATGTTCTGTTGGACAGCCTTTGGGGTTATGATTATTACGGTGATACAAGAACAGTAGATGTTCATATCAGAAGACTGAGAACAAAGATTGAAGAAGATCCTTCCAATCCTCAATATATTATGACAGTAAGAGGAAAGGGATACAAGTTTAAAAATCCGGGTGGAGAATCTTAAGATTTTCCCTCAGTATTGATAAATAATTAAAAAAGCGTGATATGATGGGATACATGATTTTTATGTATCCCTTTTTTTGAGGTGATAAACATGGGTTTTATTGTGGAAAGGCCAGTTTATGAAGATAAACCCGGAATCGTTGAGCTTTGTTCTCAAATATGGGATGGTAACGATTATATCCCTTATCTTTTAGATCGATGGTTGAATAGTAATGATCCCTTTTTGATTGTAAGGGACACCGACAATGGGAAAGTATGTGCGATTGATCATGCAACTATTTTCAATGATATAGCGTATGGTGAGGGATTAAGAGTTCATGCGGATTACCGAGGCAGAGGATTGGCTAAGCTCATCACCAAAGAAATCATGAGAGAAGTCTTAAAACGTGGTGTAAGAGAATACATGGCTTTGATTTTTTCACAAACTAAAGATAGCATTCATTTATCAAAAAAGGCCTTTTTTGAAGAGGTCAATGGATTTTATTTATTGGAGAAAGTTCTGAAAAGGAATTCAAAGTGCCCAACTTCGGAAGAAGATGTGAAAATCAGACCCATTTTTCCCGAAGAGATTTCCAGATGCCGACAAGATTTTAACCAAATGCTTTTTGCTACAAACAATTCAGTGGTGGATGCCTGGACGTATTATCCATCAACTGAAGATCTGACAAATAAGTTTTTATTTGAGTGTGAAGAAGGAAAATTAATCGCTGGTTTACATGAACATGAGAAAGAGTTGTTTTCCATTTGCCTGTATACACAACCAGGTGAATGGCTTGAAAAGGTGTTACCTTATTTAGAACAATATGCCAATCACTACGGATGTGAAGTGATAAGTGTTGTAGTTCCTTTTTTAAGGAAAAATTGGACTCAAACATTTTTTGATGTGGGTTTTACAACCCTTTGGGAAAACGAAGAATTAACACTTGAAGAATCCTCTGCATATCTTTTTTCTTTGAACTGGACAAAGATGGATCGTGTTGTTTTACCAAAACAAATGGGGAAAAAATCAGTCCCGACAAATTACTATCGATGTGCATCAAGATGTAAATATGGTTTCACACAAGTCATAGAGAGTTTTCCAATGAAAAATGGAGAACCTTTTCCAACCTCTTATTATCTTGTTTGTCCTCATTTAAAATATCAACTCTCTAAACTTGAAGAGTCAGGAGTGATCGTGTCTTTGGATGAAATGAAAAATACAAAAGCATATCATCAGGTAGATGCTTATTATTCAGAAGAACGCAGAGATCGTTTAAAAAACTCATTAATCAACTATCCAAATATCAAAAAAAAGTTTTCAGATGCACTGGAATTGGGAATTGGTGGAATAAAAGATCAAAGAGGGATTAAATGTCTGCATTTGCATATGGCCACTTATCTAGCGAAACTAAAAGATCCGGTAGGTCAGAAAGTTAAGGAAATGCTGGATGATAATGGTATCGCAATGCATTGCGAGAATATGGATTGTTTCAAACATTTTGAAGCGTATTATATGGGGTGATTTTTTGAAAGTTGGAATGATATTTGGTACCAGGCCGGAGGGAATAAAGATGGCCCCGTTATATCACAAACTAAAAGAATGTGGGGTTAATGCTAAAGTCATAGCAACTGCTCAGCATAGGGAGATGTTGGATCAGGTTTTATCACTCTTTTCAGTGGAAAGTGATTACGATTTAAACGTGATGAAGCACAGGCAAAGCCTTGCCGAATTAACAGCCAGATTATGTGATGCAATCGATAATGTCTTTAAACAAGAACACTTCGATTGGATACTGACACAGGGTGATACCACATCCACATTTGTCGGTTCGTTGATTGCTTTTTATCATAAGATACCAGTTGGTCATGTTGAAGCCGGGTTACGTTCTTTTAACCGATTGGATCCTTTTCCCGAAGAATTAAACAGAAGAATGGCTTCTCAATTGGCAACTTTACATTTTGCACCGACTCAGGAGGCAAAAGAAAATCTGCTAAAAGATAATATTCATGAAAAGAGCATCGTAATAACAGGGAATACGGTTATTGATGCTCTGTTATGGATTATTAATAAAAAAGGCAAGGAATTGGACGGGATTGTAAAAAAATATGGATTAGCAGATCAAAAATATATTCTTATGACCATGCACAGAAGGGAAAATCATGGAATCAGGATGGCGAATACTATGAAAGGTATCAAAAAGTTGATCAAAAAATATCCTGACTATCAACTGATTTTTCCGGTTCACTACAATCCTGCTGTGAGAGACGTTGTTGAGAAGGAATTAAAAGGAATCGATCATATTATACTGACCGATCCGGTAGAATATCTTGAGTTTATTGCATTGATGAGAGATTGTATGTTTATTATAAGCGATTCCGGAGGTGTTCAGGAAGAGGCTCCGTCTTTGGGGAAACCGGTATTGGTTTTGCGCGAAACCACAGAACGGCCGGAAGCCATTCAATCTGGAGTTGCAAAATTGATTGGTACTGATGAGGCCTCAGTGTTTGAAAATGCTGCGATGTTAATTGAAGATCACTCTGTTTATCATAATATGTCTGTCGCATCAAACCCTTTTGGACATGGGGATGCTTCTGAAAAAATTACAGAATATTTGTTGGGGTATAAATGATTGGTGAAAAAATGATCAAGAAAAATAAGTTTAAACTGGTGCTTGCTCCAATGGCCGGAGTAACAAATAGAGCCTATCGCAGATTGATTCAAGAGGTTAACACTTCGTCTGTAGATATTATTTTTACGGAAATGATAAATGCAACAGGTGTTTCACGTTTGGATAACGGAACATTGAATTTGTTACCTGATCAAAATGAATCCTGTGTAGTACAGATATACGGTAATAACGCTTTGGATTTGTCTCAAGCTGCAGACTATGTTCTGACTAATTATCCCAAAGTCGAGGGTATTGATCTTAATGCTGCATGTCCGGTTAAAAAGGTTGTTAGAAATGGTTCCGGGGCTGCATTGTTACATAATACTTTGAAATTAAAGGAAATCATCAAACAGCTCAAAAGTATCGTTCAAGATACCGGTAAAAGTCTAAGTGTAAAGATTCGAAAAGGATGGGAAGGGTATGAAAATTATCTTGAAGTCATAAACATTTGTGACGAGATAGGCGTGGATTTCGTATCCATTCATGGTAGGACAGTTGAACAAATGTATTCCGGTAACGCGGATATTTCTGTTTTGGAACAAATCAAGACTGATCAATGTGAGGTTTTTTGGACAGGGGATGTGTTTAACCTGGAGAGTATTCAAAGAATCATTGATTACTCTGACGTTGTGAGCGGTATTCTGTTTGCCAGAGGTACTTTCGGTAATCCTTGGATTATTTCAGATACCAAAGAAATGTTAAATGGCAGAGAGCCCAGGATGATTTCATTACAAGAAAAAACAACGACAATACTCCGACATGTTGACTTGCTGTTGGAGGATTATTCGCCTATGAAAGCTTTAGGGCAATTTAAAAGATTTATTGCCGGTTATACAAAAGGTATTCGTGATGTTAGACAAAAGAGAAACACCATTTATCGGATAACAGATTTGAATGAGTTGGTTGAAATGTTAATTACCACAATATCCGCTGACTATGATGAAGATGCTGAAAAAAATTGTGCTTACGAATAAATTTGGTAAATTCCGTGCCGATTTTTTTTATTTTGTAAGATAGAGAAAAACTTTTAACCCTTTTTTTTAAGTATAATGAAGGTAGAACAGGGTTCGTTTCCCAGGATGAAGCGGCCCTGTTTTTTAGAGTATTTATGGGGGGTTGTGTTTAAATTCAGAGTAAAACTGTAACCATACTTGGGATTGATCCCGGATATGGACGTGTTGGTTTTGGGATCATTCAATTAACGGGGAATAAATTTTGTCATACCGCCCATGGTGTGATTGAAACTTCTAAAAATAGAGATCTTCCTTATAGATTAAATGAGATTTTTGAATCAATGAACGAAATTATTCAAAGATACAGTCCTATTGAAATCGCCATTGAAAGATTGTTCTTTTTTAAAAATGTAACCACTGCTCTTGCAGTAAGTGAGGCAAGAGGGGTTATTCAGTTGGCATCTTTCCGAGAAGGCTTAAAAATCTTTGAATATACACCATTTGAAATCAAACAAGCTGTCACAGGAAACGGACGAGCTGAAAAAGGGCAAATGCAAAGGGTGTTAAAAATGTTTCTTGGACTTCAGGCGACTCCAAAACCCGATGACGCAGCAGATGCACTTGCTGCGGCAATTTGTCACGCCAATTCAAGAGGTTCACCCAAAAGATAAACAAACAGAGAAATTGGCTGGTTAATCTTTCGGCTTATTATTGGAGGTATAATGTTTGTTGAAATTCCTGAGATTCAAATACCAATTACAAAATTATTAAACAGGCTGGGTCTTAGTGAAATCGAATTTGATGGGATTATTGATCGTATTTACTTTGATCTGGATGGGCAAAAAGAATATGGGATACTTGAAATAAATAGTATGGATGACATCTCATCGGATGTAATAGATACTGTTAGTGATGCTTTGAAGGCGTATTTTAGTTGTGAACTGACCGTGAGGTTGAAAAACAAAGAGTTATCCCCTGCTGGAGAAACGGTGTTAAGGTGGAAGAAGATATTAGATATTTTAAATGGCAGTTTTTCATATGTAACTGATGCCGTATATATAAAGGCTAACTCCGAAAATTGTATTTGTTGTCATGTTCCCAATACGTTTGTTTTCAATAAAATGAAAAAGAATAAAAACATGTTGACACAAGCTATTGAACAAGTTGTTCATCAACAGGTTGATGTGACATTTGTCCTAGAGGAGCATTCCGATTTGGAGGATGATGTTTATACACCTGCAGTCCGAATTCATGAAATAGAGACCACTGACACTGTCCCTGTAAAAAAACAAAAAAGACCGGAGAAAGCAGACTTTGCTAATTTTCCCACACCCATTTATCAAATGGTTTTTAATCGCTCTGCCTTTACAATCGAAGGAGAGATCTTTTCGTTTGAATATCGTGATAATTCATCAGTGGCTACCTTGGGGCTGTATGATGGAACAGATTCCGTCAAATGCATTGCATTTAGGGATTGTGCAAAATGGTTAAATGAACATGTTAAAAACGGAATCAGAATTACAGCAGTGGGGAAAGCAACGTTAGATAATCGAACGCAAAAACCATCTTTTTTCATAGATGAAGCCAAATTGGCTGAACATAAAGAAGAAAAAATGGATGATGCAAGTGAAAAAAGGATTGAGCTACATGCGCATACTCAAATGAGCGCTATGGATTCAATATTGAAGATCGATGATTATATAGAAACTGCTTCAAAATGGGGATGGGAATCATTAGCTGTCACCGATCATGGCGTGGTTCAAGCCTTTCCTGATTTGTATGAAAAGTGTGTAAAAAAAGGTATAAAACCGGTTTTTGGAATGGAAGGCTATTTGGTTGATGTCACCCCGATTGTTTATAATAAAGACTTGCTGGATCAATCTCTGTTTCACAATAATAAGATTGGAGAATGGGAATACGTGGTATTTGATTTTGAAACCACTGGATTGAGTCCTTTAAATGACACGATCATAGAATTTGGAGCGGTCAAAATAAAAAATGGGGAACTTGTGGATTCCTTTTCTTCGCTTGTCAACCCAAAAAGGGAAATATCTTCCAAAATTACTGATATTACAGGTATTACAAATGATATGTTAAAGGGCAAGCCGTTCATAGAAGAAATTCTCCCAAAGTTTTTAACCTTTATTGAAGGCACTCTTTTAGTTGCTCACAACGCCAATTTTGATTACCGTTTTTTAAAACAGCAAGTCAAAATGGTTTTAAACAAAGACTTTAACAACGCTTATATTGATACCTTGTCACTTTCAAGGTCCTTATTGAGTATTAAAAGTAACTCATTGGATAAAGTAGTGAAAGCTCTAAAACTGGAGGAATTTAACCATCACCGGGCTCTTGACGATGCGGATATCACCTCCAAAGTTTTCCTGTCACTAGTTGATATTGCCAAAAACAGAGGAAAGAAGAGTCTCAATGATTTGGATTCATTGAAAAGTGAAATGGATTTGAAAAAGCTCTTTGGTAAAGACTTTACCGTTTATGTGACAAATGCCAAGGGCCTTTATAATTTGTACAAGCTTGTCACAGAAAGTCATATTAGATATTTTGGAAAAGGTGTTCCGTTAATACCCAAAGAATTACTGTCTCAGAATAGAGAGGGATTATTAGTCGGGACAGGAAGTCCAATGAGCGAATTGGCTTCAGCTTATCGATATGGCTATGATCAGTCGGAGTTGAAGGAAATAGCCCAGTTTTACGATTTTATAGAAATCATGCCTCCGGATGCTTATACTCAAGTTGAAGAAGGATTAAATTACGACAAGATGCTACATATGTATCAGGCGTTTTATAAACTCAGCAATGAAATGGGACTTGATTGTATCTTGACGGGGAATTCCCATTATTTGAAACAAGAGAATAAAAAGCCTTGGTCTATTATGAAGATTAGTGAAAAAGCCCTTCGCAGGCGCAACAAAAAATTTTCTCCGGATATGTATCAATCTGTAAATTTACAATTGCGGACAACAACAGAAATGCTTGAAATTGCTGAAAAGATTACTGGTTCACATGAAGAAGCCAAAAAAGTGGTTATTCAAAATCCCAAACATTTAGTGGCAAAAATTGAAGATATTAAACCCATAACAAGGAAACTTCATACACCTGAACTAGATGGAGCAGATGATGAAATCAGAGAGATTGCCTATCAAATGATGCATGAAATATATGGAGAAAATCCACCGGAAGAAGTTGTCAAAAGATTAAATTTTGAATTGGATGCCATCATAGGGAATGGTTATTCAGTTTTGTATCTTATTGCTCAAAAAATAGTTAAAAAATCAATGGAAGATGGTTATTTAGTTGGCTCAAGAGGTTCTGTTGGGTCTTCGCTGGTTGCAACGTTGCTGGGAATCACTGAGGTTAACCCTTTAGCCCCTCATTACGTATGTCCGGTATGTAAGAAGACCGAATTTGCAAATATTAAAGGGATTTCTTCAGGTTATGATTTACCTGAGAAGAATTGTTCAGTATGTAATACACTGATGCAGAAATTTGGACAGGAAATTCCTTTTGAGACCTTTATGGGCTTTAATGGGAACAAAGTTCCCGATATTGACTTAAATTTCTCCGGTGAGTACCAAACCAAGGCGCATAAATACATTGAAGAGCTCTTTGGATCTGATCATGTTTTTAAGGCAGGAACCATTAGTACAGTTGCAGATAAAACAGCTTACGGATACGTTCTGCGTTTTGAAGAAGCTACAGAGCAATCTATTAAGGATATTGAAAAGGAACGTATTGCCCAGGAAATAGCGGGAGTAAAAAGAACAACCGGCCAACATCCAGGAGGGTTGATGATCGTACCCAAGTCCAAAAATGTGTTTGAATTTACACCGGTTCAGCATCCTGCCAACGACAGACATTCAGACGTTCAAACTACTCATTTTGATTATCATTCCATTCATGATGATCTCGTAAAAATTGACGCACTTGGCCATGACGATCCTACTTTTATGCGCTATCTTGAAAATATAACCGGCATTAATCCATTAGAGGTTCCCATGGATGATAAGAAAACGATTGAAATCTTTTCCAGTCTAAAACCTTTAGGGTTAAAAAAGGGAGATATACCCGGCGTAGAAAACGGATCCTTGGGAATACCAGAGTTTGGAACTACTTTTGTTCGTAGTATGCTATTGGAAACACGCCCCAAAACCTTTGCAGATTTGGTTAGAATTTCAGGTTTATCTCATGGAACAGGTGTTTGGCTTGACAATGCAAGAAATCTGATCAACGATAAGGTTGCAAAATTGCAAGAAGTGATAGCTTGTCGTGATGACATCATGAACATGCTTATTCATAGTGGAATAGAGCATGTCCAAGCTTTTCAGATCATGGAAACTGTCAGAAAGGGAAAAACCTTAACACCAGAGGAAATTGATATCATGAAAAAACATGGTATAAAAGAATGGTTTTTAAAGTCTTGTGAATCCATCAAGTATCTGTTTCCTAAAGCTCATGCTGTCGCTTATGTGTCAATGGCTTTCAGAGTTGCATTTTTTAAGGTACATCATCCCCTGGCGTTTTATTCGACTTATTTAACGGTAAAAGGTGGCGAATTTGACATCAATCTTATTTTAAGTGGACCAGAGAAAATTAGAAATTGGTTGAAGGATCCGGAAGCTTATGGCAGTATGAGTAAACAAAAGTTAAATGCAATGCGTGTTATCAACGAAATTGCTTTGGAGATGTTATTAAGAGGATTTGAATTTTTACCGGTCAATATTAAGAAATCAAGTATCAACTCATTTGAGATAGAAGATTCAAAATTACGTATTCCTTTGAACAGAGTCAGCGGCCTTGGTGATAGAGTAGCTCAATCCATTATTTCTGAAAGGCAAAAGAGCGATTTTGTTTCTATTGATGATTTTAAACGTAGAACATTGGTATCCGTTTCAACAGTCGATATTTTACGAGAAATGGGGGCTTTTGATGGATTACAAGAACATGCTCAATATTCACTTTTTTAATGGAGGATAGAGATGACAGAAAAAATCAGAATAGGTAAAAAGAAACACATTGCACTCATCGCACATGATTACAGAAAAAAGGATTTAATTGAATGGGTACATTATAACAGGGGAACCCTTTCTACGCATCATCTGTATGGCACAGGGACAACGGGCAGCTTAATTGAAGAAAAAATTGGATTACCGGTAAAGACTTTTAAAAGCGGTCCTCTTGGGGGGGATCAACAGATTGGGGCAAAGATAGCAGAAGGGGTCATTAATTGTCTGATTTTTTTCTGGGATCCTCTCTCTCCTCACTCTCATGATGTGGATGTAAAAGCCCTTTTGAGAATAGCTACCGTCTACAATATTCCTGTAGCTACTAATCGAGCTACTGCAGATTTTTTAATCAGTTCTCCATTGATGGAAGAAATTTACGAAAGAGATTTATATGATTACCAGTCAAGACATCGTAAAGAAACACTAAGAGCGTTAGAGGATGTTTAAGCATGCAAACGCTTGCAATATTTGTTGTCTTTTGAGTACCATGAATGAATAAAAATGATTAAATTGATTTGTTTTGAATTAATTCTTAGAAAGACAGTTAAAAATAAACGAGTTAAATCAAAAAGCAGAAAAAAATAAGAGTTCATGTTTTTTTGGATGCCAGAGCAGATTTCTTTGTGTTATAATAATCTGGGAAAAATAGAAATTCAATAAACATTTGTGAGCTGACTTTTTTTTTGCCAGCTTGTGAATTGAATCACGAATCGGAGGTGTTGCTGTTGTCAACAGGAGAATCAAATGTTATATGTGCAGAACATGAAAAGCTGTACAAAACACTTGACACGTTTATTGAAGAAGTAAAAGATAAGCCTGGAGTGCTAATCGAGGTATTGCACAAAGCGCAGGAAATGTTTGGCTATCTGCCAACTGAGGTACAAAGTCATGTTGCTGAGAAATTGAATCTACCCGAAAGTCAGGTATATGGTGTTGTGACCTTTTACAACTTCTTCACCATGAAACCCAGAGGGAAACATCAAATCAAAATCTGTCTTGGTACAGCCTGTTATGTTAAAGGGGCCGATAAGGTACTGGATAGATTTAAAGAAGAATTAAAAGTGAATATGGATGAAGTGACTGAAGACGGAACCTTTTCTCTTCACGGTGTAAGATGCCTGGGTGCATGTTCAATGGCACCAGTTGTGCTTATAGGAGAAAAGGATTTTTATGGAAAAGTAACAGCAAATGAAATACCAAAGATATTAAAGAAATACAGGGGGTGAATGTAGATGGCAAAGATTAAAAGCTTAGATGAATTGATGAAAATAAAGGAAAAGGCCGTTAAAGATATTCATATGAGGGATACTGAAAAAAAAGGGAAAATTGTTGTTGCAATGGGGACCTGCGGAATAGCCGCCGGAGCAAAAGATACCCTTCAAGCGGTTGTTAATGAACTTGAGAAGAATGGTATTGATGATGTCTCCGTGGTTCAATCGGGATGTATGGGATTATGTGATGTGGAACCTACAGTTGAAGTTATCATGGAAGGCAGCGATCCCATTATTTATGGTCATGTTTCACCCGAACAGGTCACAAGAATAGTTGATCAGCATGTGAAAAATGGTAAAGTTGTCAGTGATTTACTAATCAGAAAGGGCGAAATCTGATCAGAAAAAAAGATTGCGAGGTGAGTAGAGTTGCCGGTTGCGACTAACACAATATTAATTTGTGCAGGTGGAGGATGTATTTCCTCCGGAGAAGAAAGCTGTTTACAAGCACTGGAAAAAGCTGTTGAGAAATACGCACTTCATGATGTGGTTAAAATAGTTGAAACAGGTTGCATGGGAATGTGTGACGCGGGTCCTTTGATGGTTATCTATCCCGAAGGGGTTTATTATCAAAAATTGACACCTGAAGATGTTGAAAAGATTGTTTCAGAACATATCCTGAAGGGAAGAATTGTTGAAGATAAACTGCTGGATAATCCAATATCCAGTTTAAAGACACAAAATCCCTACGATGATCACCCTTTCTTTACGCGACAAGTCAAAATTGCAACAAGAAATATGGGTATCGTAGATCCGCTTAAGATAGAAGAATATATCGCCCATGATGGTTATTTTGCACTTCAAAAGGCTTTATCAATGAAACCGGAAGAAATTATTGAGGAGCTGAAAGTGAGCGGTCTTAGAGGAAGAGGTGGAGCAGGATTCCCAACTTGGTTAAAATGGGATTTGACCAGAAAAGTGCCTGGAGATGAAAAATATGTACTCTGTAATGCTGATGAGGGCGACCCGGGTGCATTTATGGATCGATCGATTTTAGAAGGTGATCCTCATTCATTGCTGGAAGCAATGGCAATAGCCGGTTATGCTATAGGAGCGAATAAAGGCTATATTTATATTAGAGCCGAGTATCCCTTGGCCATAGAACGATTGAAAGAGGGAATCAAACAAGCAAAAGAATTAGGGTTGTTTGGTGAAAACATTATGGGTTCCGATTTTTCATTTGATTTGGAAATTAGGATGGGAGCGGGTGCCTTTGTTTGTGGAGAAGAGACAGCACTTATTGAGTCCATCGAAGGAAAACGTGGACAACCAAGGGTTAAACCGCCATTCCCCGCTCAAGTTGGTGTTTGGGGTAAACCCACTCTCAACAACAATGTTGAAACCTATGCCAATATTCCCCCTATCTTGACAAAAGGAGCCAAATGGTTCTCCAGTATTGGAACAGAAACCAGTAAAGGAACGAAAGTCTTTTGTCTTGCAGGAAAGGTAAAGAACACCGGTTTGGTAGAAGTACCAATGGGAATCACGTTGAGAGAAGTAGTTTACGATATAGGTGGCGGAATTCCAGATGGTAAAGAATTTAAAGCGGTTCAAACTGGAGGACCCAGCGGTGGTTGTATTCCAAAAGAACACTTAGACACGCCAATAGATTACGAAACCTTAAAAGAACTGGGAACCATGATGGGTTCCGGTGGTATGATCTTTATGGACGAAGATACCTGTATGGTGGATGTGGCAAAATATTTTCTTGATTTTTCAGTGGAGGAATCTTGTGGTAAATGTCTCCCATGCCGTGAAGGTAACCGAGTTATGTTAGATATGTTGGAAAAGATTACCGAAGGTGAGGGTGAAGAAGGAGATATTGAACGACTTGAGGAGTTAGGAAAAAACATCATGGATACTTCTCTTTGCGGTTTAGGACAATCATCACCTCAACCGGTTATCTCAACCATTCGTTATTTCAGGGATGAATATGAAGCACATATCAACGAGAAAAGATGCCCGGCAAAGGTTTGTAAACCCTTAATCAGGTATGTTATCGATCCTGAAAAATGTGTGGGATGTACAGCTTGTGCACGAGTTTGCCCTGTCAGTGCCATTAGTGGAGAAGTCAAACAAGTTCATGAAATAGATAGTGAAATTTGTACCAGATGCGGAAGTTGTATACAGGTTTGCCGCTTTGGAGCAATAAGCATTCAATCGCCTTAAAAAAAATACAGGCTGATTTTTAAAATCAGCCTTTTTAACTTTTGCAATGAAATATATCAACAGGGGGTGTGATAGTGGTATCAGATAAAGAGTTACAAGCTATAGAACAGATAGTGAACGGAGTTGTAACAGATGAAAGTCTTGCAGAAGGAGATGTGCTAATCAATTGCCTTCATGAGATACAGAATCATTTTCACAACTTTGTTCCTTTAGAGGCTGCTGAGAAAGTGGCAGAGATGTTAAACGTTCCAGAGTCTTCAGTATACGAGGTTTTAACCTTTTATACAATGTTCTCGGTAGAGAAAAGAGGTAAATATGTGATCAGGGTATGTAATAGTCTACCCTGTCATGTAACAGGTGGTAAAGAAATCATTGAAACATTGAAGAAGGAAATAGGGTGTGATTTTTCACAAACATCAAAAGACGGATTATTTACACTTGAAAAAACAGGCTGTTTGGGTCTATGTGGTGTTTCTCCTGTTATCATGATTAACGAAGAATTCTACGGGAATTTGACCCGAGATAAGGTGCTGGAGATTATTAACAAAATTCGTGAAGAGGAGCGTGGTTGAAAATGAAGATACAGACAGTTTTGGTTTCAGTTGATTCAAGTAGCGCACTTCGCGGAGCGAGGCAGTTTAAAAAACAGATAGAAGAAAATGTTAAAAAATATCAGTTATCCGATATGGTTGAGGTTCTTGAAACTGGAAGTCTTGGCGTTTATAAAGATGGCGTCATCATAGCGGTTTATCCGGAAGAAGTCTTTTATGAGATAAATTCTTCAGAGGATGCTGAAAAATTAGTCACAGAACATTTTCTTAAAGGTAGAATCGTAAAAGATTTGATGATTGATAAATCAGTCATTAAACACGAGAAAAAGGAAGCAGGCAAACTTGATCGAGAAGAAAGGATCGTTCTTAAGAATGTTGGTATTATTGATCCAAGGGTTATAGAAGAATACATTGCTCGTGACGGGTATATGGCATTAGCCAAAGTGCTTCAAGAGATGAAACCTTCAGAAGTCATCGATGTAATAAAAAAAAGCAATATAAGAGGCCGGGGAGGTGCGGGTTTCCCTACCGGCATGAAATGGGAATTTACTGCAAAAGTAGAAAATCCCGAAAAATATGTCATTTGTAATGCTGACGAAGGAGAGCCGGGGACCTTTAAAGATAGATTGATAATGGAAGGAGATCCCCATTCTGTTGTTGAAGCGATGACAATTGCCGCTTATGCAGTAGGTGCTAATAAAGGCTATATTTACATTAGAGGAGAATATTACGGTTCCATTGATAATATCAGAAAAGCTATAAAAGATGCCTATGAAATGGGTTTACTTGGCGAAGATATTATGGGAAGCGGTTTCGGTTTCGATTTATCTGTAAGACTTGGAGCCGGTGCCTATATTTGTGGCGAAGAAACAGCTCTGATAGAATCAATAGAAGGCAGGCCCGGACGACCAAGGTTGAAACCACCTTATCCTCCGGTAGAGGGATTATATAAAAAACCTACCGTAGTCAATAACGTTGAAACATTCAGTAATATTCCCTGGATTATTAACAATGGCCCTGAAGCATTTAAAGCATTTGGAACCGAAGGTTCCTCAGGAACAAAAGTCTTCACACTTGTTGGAAATATCATCAATCGTGGATTGGTAGAAGTGCCTATGGGGACCAGCCTATTTGATTTGATCTATAAATATGGTGGTGGTATACCAAACGGAAAGAAATTAAAAATTGTTCAAAGCGGTGGGACGGCAGGGACATTCATGAACACCGATAATCTTGAAATTGGATTAGATTATGATTCAGGAAAAGAGGGAGCTTCATTAGGTTCAGGTGTTATTCTTTGTATGGATGAGGATAATTGTGCTGTTGATTGTGCAAAAACTGTTATGGAATTTTTTGCACACGAATCATGCGGTAAATGTACTCCTTGTAGAGAAGGAACACGGGTTTCTGTGGATTTATTGGATAAGATCTCAAAGGGACAAGGAAGAGAAGAGGAAATTGAACAGCTACTTATGATTTCTGATGCTATGGAGCAAACTTCTTTCTGCGGCCTTGGTCAATCAGCTGCCATTCCATTACGAACAATCGTCCAATCTTTTAGAGATGAATTTTCTAATCATGTTGAAAAGAAAGCGTGTAATGTTTGTACATATGTAGAGCCTAAAAAGAAGAAAAAAGGGAAAAAATAATTTGTTTGCAGAATACAGAGCATTTTTTGTATGTTAAATAATGGTAAATTTTTTGATAATAAGGCGGGTGCTGTTGACAATGTACCCGCTTTAGTAGTAAAATACGCCTGGTTAATTTCAAAATTCAGGAAGGAGGTATTTTCGAATAGATGCCGACAATCAATCAGTTAGTCAGAAAAAGTAGAAAGATTATTAAAGACAAATCAAAAGCACCTGCATTACAAAAGAATCCTCAAAAAAGAGGTGTTTGTGTCAGGGTAACGACGATGACGCCCAGAAAGCCAAATTCAGCACTTAGAAAAATTGCTAGAGTCAGGCTTGCAAACGGAATGGAAGTTTCCGCATATATTCCAGGTGAAGGACACAACTTACAGGAACATTCTGTTGTAATGGTACGAGGTGGAAGAGTCAAAGATCTGGCAGGTATACGTTACAGAATTATTAGAGGAGCACTTGACACTGCGGGTGTTGAAGATAGAAAACAAGCTCGTTCCAAATACGGGACTAAGGCTCCTAAATAAGTCAGTTATGCAGGAGGGAAATTGATAAATGAGAAGAAGAAGAGCTGAAAAAAGAAAAATCGAACCGGATCCCGTATATAACGATTTGCTGGTCTCAAGATTGATCAACAAATTGATGTATCACGGAAAAAAATCAAAATCTCAAAAAATTGTTTACGGAGCTTTTGAATTAGTTAGGGAAAAAACAGGAAAAGACCCACTTGAAATGTTTAAACAGGCAATGGATAATATCAAACCTGAGGTAGAGGTTAAGCCAAGACGAGTTGGCGGATCAACCTATCAGGTACCTGTTGAAGTGGCAGAACCAAGAAAGACTTCATTGGGATTAAGATGGCTTTTGGCTGCTGTTAGATCAAAAAGAGGCCGACCCATGAAATACAGATTATCTGACGAAATTATGTCCGCACTTGAAAGTACTGGTTCAGCAGTTAAGAAAAAAGAAGATACGCACAGAATGGCTGAAGCAAACAGAGCGTTTGCTCACTTTAAATGGTAAAGAATTAATAATTAAATGGAGGAAATATAGTGTCTTATAAAGAAATTCCTCTCGAACGAGTCAGAAATATTGGAATAATGGCTCATATTGACGCGGGTAAAACAACAACAACTGAAAGAATTCTTTT
>CAYOFT010000002.1:0-95165 GCA_964403295.1 uncultured Thermotogaceae bacterium
CCAGTTTATCGGTTATCTTTCTGACTTTTGGATCCAGTTCTGACATTTCACTGATACCACCTGCATTATCTGCAATAGGGCCATAGGTATCTACAGATACGGTTGCAGCAACGAATGAAAGCATACCTATTGCTGCCATTGCAACACCATAAAGTCCGGCAAAGGCATTAGCAAGAATCGTAGTAATAGCTAAAACAATTACGGGGAAGAAAGTTGATTTCATACCTACCGCCAAACCTTGAGTAATGGTTAGAGCAGTCCCCTGTTTGGAAGCATTAGCAATATTGATGGTTGGTTTAAAGTCGTAACTTGTGAAATACTCAGCTAATTGTCCGATTACAATACCACTAACAATACCCAATACTGCAGAAAACCATGGGGATAATGTACCAGCATTAAATCCAATTCCCTGTAGGTTTTCTCCGTTAAAATGAGAATAAGTAAAGATACCGGTTAATATGATTGTTAGAGCGGCTGAAACCCAAGTGGAAATGTTGAGTTCTCTATGTGGTTTCTCGGAAACCTTTTTAACTATTAAGAAGAGAATTCCAAGGATACTGGAAATAACGCCAATCCCAGCAAAAATAAGTGGGAAAGTTATGAGTTTCTGAACCAGTTCACCTGTTAAACTGGCTTGTGTGTTCATACTGGTGTAGAAAATGTACGCTGATAAAATAATAGCTGAAACGATTGCGCCTACATAACTCTCTAACAAATCAGCTCCCAATCCGGCAACATCCCCCACATTGTCTCCAACGTTATCAGCGATTGTTGCTGGGTTTCGTGGGTCGTCTTCAGGAATCTTCGCTTCCGTTTTACCAACAAGGTCAGCACCCATATCAGCAGCTTTGGTGTATATTCCTCCACCAACCCTGTCAAACATGGCGATAATTGAACAACCAAGGGCATAACCTGAAACGGTCATGGTGAAGGGAATAAAGTTTATACCCAACCAATTTTTGACAATTGTCAAATTTGCTACATCCACCTGTCCCAATAATTTACCAAAAACATAGTAGACCAATAGCAATCCAAGCAACGCAAAACCACCAACACTCAAACCCATAACACTACCACCCTGGAAAGCAACTTTAAGAGTCTTCCCAAGACTGTTTGTTTTTCGTGCCATGTTTGATACTCTTACATTCGCTAGTGTAGCGATTTTCATCCCTATCCAACCAGCAGAAGCGCTCATGACAGCACCTAAAATAAAGGCAATGCCGGTATACCAAGAGACTAGTACCATCAGAATAACAGTGATGAATATGGCCAAAGTAAATATGGTTTTATACTCATGTCGAATAAACGCATCTGCACCTTCTTGGATGGCCATTGCGATTTCTTGCATGAGAGGAGTTCCCGTGTCCAGTTTCTTGACGCTTGAAAAATTAATAGCTGCAAAACTTAAGGCTGCGATAACTGCGATAATAACGATTCCTAACATTTACTGATCCTCCTTTTTTAGTCTAAAATATGGTTATTACTGATTTCTCCATTAAATATCACTGCTTTTGGTTTAAATTGAGACACTTCCGATTCGTTCATTTCAAAGATATTTTCCTCAGATAGAAAACCATCAGCCAAAAAACCGTCTTCTATCATTCCAATTCTTTCCTCCCAAAAGGCTGCTTTTGCTGAAGCCATAGTATACTTTTCAAAGGCTGTTCTGATATCAAAAAAGTTTGTTGCACTGATCAGATTTTTAAATGGATTAAAATCCTCTACGGGTGCATCTGTTGAAAGAGATAACTCAATGCCCATATCTAAAGCTTTTCTAAAGGGATAAGCTATTTCTTCCATTCGCTTCTTTCCAATAATTTTCAAGGCCATGTCATAATCACTGGTGTAAAAGACCGGTTGAATGCTCAAATAAAGATTCATCTCTTTGATTTTTTTCAGTTGCTGGCTAGAAGCCATTTGAAGGTGAATGATACGATGTCGTAAAGGATTATATGAGGTAATTGACCGTTGAAATCCCTCCAATGCTACATCTAACGCAGCATCACCGATAACATGCACAAGCAACTGCAACTCATTTTCCTCGCATATTCTAACATATTCTGCAAATTCTTCCGGTTTCATATACAAAACACCTTTAATGTTTGTTTGCTCATAAGGTTTTCTCAGGAAAGCACTTTTTGCTCCAAAAGAACCGTCTAAAAAGACCTTCACAGAACGTATTGAAGCAAAATCATTATTATTTTTTTTAAATATCCCATTTTTGATCAACTGTTTCAGTTCCTCAATGGAATTAGGGTTAATTTTTTCAAATATTCTTATTTCTTTTTGATTTTCAATTACATGCACTAAATCATTAATATCATTAGAATGATAATCATCAGTATGAATAAACGTAATACCATACTGTTTTAAAGCAAAGGCAGCCTTTGTTAAGTATGAAGAGATATCATGTTTTTGATAATGGACTAAATGCATTGCTTCTTCTAATGTTCTTTCCTTTAATACACCGGTTTTGAAATTCGAATCATCAATTTCTTTAATTCCATTTTGTTGTAATGTTTCAATGAATAGGCTATTGCATGTGGCTGAATGTCCGCATTTCCTGATTAACATACATTTTTTATCAGGGATGACAGAATCAATGAAGGCTTTATCGGGATAAAACCCTAATGTATTTTCATCCCATCCCCTTAAAATAATGAAAGAAGTATTTTGGGTTAAAATTGCTGTTCTTAAGGCATCATCAGACTTAATGTCTTTCAGACTGAATCTTGATTGTTCGATCCCAATCCCCAATAAATGCGCATGTGAATCGATAAACGATGGATAAAGATAATGATTCCTTAAATTCAGGACATCATGTGATTCTTGCAGTCTTTCATGATCAGTGATCTTGTATTTATCGCCAATAATCAAGAGATTTTTGGTATCAAAACTTTGGGTTTTGCAGTTATAAATTTTAACACCTGTCAATAATTTTTTCAATGATCCTCCAATAATTCATTATATAATTTTTACCATACCAATATCGTTCAAGTATTTCATTTCATAAATTTTGTAAATGATCTTCTCTTCATCTTTTTTGATCTGCTCTTGATCATAATGATACCCTTGGGCAAATAAAGTCGTGATATAGCTATTTGAAAAGATGTTGATCAAGGTCCTCAATTTGGACTTTTCATCCCCACTGATTTTATCTTTCTGTCTTACTATATCATTCAACCACTCAAGATATTCATTATTAAAAAATTCCTTTTCAAGTGTGATTAAATTATTCAATTGTTTAATAATTGTTGCGATTGAACAATACTTTACGATAAGACTAATGATTTTGTGTTTGTAAATTTGAGTAATTTCATATGGAATGGCTTCTTCATATTGAAAATATGCAATCATGTTTTTAGGATCATAGGAATTGATTGTAATCTCCCTTTCGATTTTTTCATCGGAAGATAGAAAACTTAAAACATATAATTGTTTTCTTTTTGTCAGGAATTCAAAGTCCCCCCTGTTTTCTATGTTGCATTTCCCCGTTCTTATAATGTATCCAAAGTACATTTCTAACGGAGAGAAAAACCAGTCTGGGTTTTTAATGGTTATCAAATGCATGGGAATATCCATCAACTCAACCCCTTAAAAGTAGTCAGTAAACGGGCTTTTTAAGAAAAAGCTAAAAAACTATTCCATTTTACCATAATTATAACATGATCTCTTCCAGTTGAATGTCTTTTGGCACTTCAAGATATTTTGCCTATGTTATAATGGATTAATCTGGGAAATGAGGAAATATCTTG
Organism: uncultured Thermotogaceae bacterium; assembly: GCA_964403295.1. Classification (GTDB taxonomy): domain Bacteria; phylum Thermotogota; class Thermotogae; order MWEM01; family MWEM01; genus JASUTC01. The sequence goes on from CAYOFT010000002.1 coordinate 3,756, forward strand.
AAAAAAAAGCTAATTCTTTTTCAAATAATGATCATTGTTTTATCAACAGTGGTTGGTTTGAGAGTTGTAGATATTCGTTTTCTTAAAATTGCCTTCTTCAGTTCAATTATCATTTTTATTTGTTGCTTTATTTATCTTCTTATACAATTGGACAAACAAAAGGCTTTTGAAAAAAAAGCTTATAAAAATGTTATTTCTCAACATGAAATCGATTGTTGCATTGTGGTTGTTGTGAAGAATGAAGGTGAAACAATCATCAATACAGTGAAGCACTATTTATCATTTCCAGAAAAATTGCATATTCTCATTTATGATGATGAATCTACAGATAATAGCATTGAAATGATCAAAGGACTTGGAAAAACTGCAGAAAGAAGTGTTGAAATTAGAAAATTGGTTAAAAGAGATATTTTTGTACATCCCAAGGCATTTGGAACTGAAGATGCCTTTAATAGCGTTGAAAATGATATTTTGTTAGTCATTGATGCGGATACAATTATTACTCATTCAGATTTTATTAAGGCCATATCCGCATTGAAAAATGAAAATGCAGATGTATTACACATTGCCAGAAGAAATGATAAAAAGAATTTACTGGTTGATCGTCTTTCAGATATTGAAGAACTGTTGAATATGGCCTTTCATTTGACAAAATTTAATAACAATCAATTTGGCGGCTCGGGATATTTTGTTAAAAGCAAAAAAATTAAAGGCTTGAAATACCATGAAGGAATCACAAGTGAAGATACCTATGTACTAAAATATTTGAGGGACAAAGGTGCAAAGATAAAATTCTTCTATACTTTATTTGCCCACGAGAGGGCTCCGAAAAACTATATATCAATGATCAAACAACGTATCAATTGGTTAAATCAATCTGTCCCCTTTTATCTCCAACATCACTTTTTTCTTGCTACCATTATGCATAGTTTCTTTTCATTAGCAGTTATCGGGTTATTGTTTCCCTTTTCCATTGGCATCATTTTTTCTTCCACTATTCTTTCTATCTTTTTTTCAATTGAGATTGCCCTGGAAATAAAATTACTAAAAAAGAGTGGTTTGAAGGTCATATACTACACATTTTTGCTAGTTGTTAATATGGCCCTTGTCATATGTCCTGTTTATCTTTTTTCTCTTTTTAAAAGTGTAATCTCAGATTCCCCATCTGAAATTGTGAAAAACCAATAAAGTGATTTATTCTTTGTATCATTAATCGCTCCTTTATTTTTTTATTATCCCCAAAAAGAATTGTATATGTTATAATGATAGAACATATTCATTTTCGAGAGGACTGGCTAAGCATGTTTTTTGAAGCTATTACTGAATGGTTTGTCTACAGTATACAAGCATTAATGAATCTTTTAAGTCAATATTATGAGAGCGAGGGGTTCAGTCCTGTCCAGATTGGTATTGCCGTGAGTGTTGGGCGTGTCATGTCACTCATTGCCAATCCTTTTTGGTTTAAAATGAAAACCCTTTTCGGCATCAATAAGGTTATTACACTCGTAACTTTGGTCCCTCTGATTAGTATTTGGGGAATCTATTTTATGCCTGATTTCCAAGGTAAAATGGTTTTTATTATCATCAGCGGTTTTTTTCTTGCTGTTGTTATGCCGCTTATAGAAGGGAAAGTTGTTAGCTCGTTAATGAAGAAGGGGCTGGCATTTAATCCATCACGTTTACTTGGGTCGATTGGATTTTCTATTGCTGCTTTTATCGCCGGGTTGTTATTTAACATTGGATTTTTTATGCTGTTTTTGCTTTTTTCAGTTTTTTTATTTGTAGTACTGTTATTTAGCTTCAAAGTTAAAGATAACGAATCAAAAACAAAGCGATCCCACATGACCGATTCCAAGGGGAATTGGTTTGTTTATGGGATCATGTTGCTAAGTGGTGTTCTTTCCATTTCCAGTGCTATATTTTACGTTACTTTTTTACCTGTCTATATCGATTTGAAAGGATATCCCGTTTCCTTTACAGGCATCAGCTTTTTTGTATTTGCACTTTCTGAAATTCCATTTCTCTTTTTTTCCCAAAAGTTGATCAACAAATTTGGTGAATTACTAATCCTGGCTTCAGGCATCTTCGCATGTGGTGTACGGCTCCTTTTATCTTTTTATGTTCAGAATTTTTTTCAACTCATACTTGTAAGCCTTCTTCATGGATGGGGATATATTGTCGTATACTATTCTATTTATCATTTTATCCATTATCATATGCCTCCAAATGCTATCAATAAAGCACAAGCTATTTTTTGGATGAGTATAACTGGGATAGGATTTATTTTAGGGTCCTTTTTCGGTGGTTTTTTTGTTGAATGGGTGGGACTCGAGAAAGGCTTTCTAATATTAGGGTGGACTGTTTTATTCATCGCTGTAATATATTTCATCTGGGGATATACAAAAACCATTCAGATGAAAATCACTAAATGAAAAGGTGACAATTCGGTTCAATTGCCACCTCTAAAATCATTCTATCCGTTCCGTTTTAAAAGTCCTTTTTTCTTGGCATGTAATTCCATTTTTTTAAATGTGAAAATACCTACGGGAAGCATTACAACACCCATTAATAATAAAGGGAATGTGAAATTGTTTAAAGCGCTAAATGACTTTCCTTCCAGAATAGCTTCTCGCATCCCTTTCAGTGCATATGTTGCCGGTGAAATCCAAGCTACTTTTTGCATCCATAGTGGCAATACTTCCACTTCGTAGTACACGCCGGAAAACATTAGTAATAGTGCTTGAAAAATGTGGACAACCTGAACGCCTTTTTCTGGTGAAATGAGTGGTAAAATGGCTGCTATCATACCTAATCCAATGAACGAAAGACTGCCAACTGCCAAAACGCCACCGGCAGCAGCTAGATTGGCATGACTCAAGTCCAGATTAAAAAACCAGGAAACAAAGAATAATATCAATGCGCTTCTCAATAGTCCATATAAAATGGAGTACCAGCAAACACTCAGTAAATGAGTTGCTCTGGATATAGGAGACATGAAGGTATATTCAATGGTTTCCTCCCATCTTTCCCAAGCTACTGTTTCAGCCACGATTTCAAAAAGTATTGACAGGTATCCCCAAAGGATTGAACCGATTAACATGTACAATATTAGGAAATTGACATCCAATGCTGTTCCTGAAAAGGATTCGACTCCTTTTCCAATAAATCCCATAGTTACGGAATTGGCTACTGTGTAAGCCAAAAAAACGACTTCCCATTTCCAATATCTCTTGGTTAAATTAAAATTCCTTTCGACAAAAGCCCACGCTGCTCTTAATTCTCTTAGTACTAATTGCATTTATGACACCTCTCGAAATTCTTCCGGTTGAATGTTTTCTTCCTTTAAGGAAGTTCCAGTATAGTGTAAAAAGACATCTTCCAAAGTTGTTACTTTTAAACCTTTCTTCGGAACACTTTCCTTTAACTGTTTAACAGCTCCCATTTTTCTGATCTGTCCTTTATGTAAGATGGATACTCTTGAACATAATTCCTCGGCTTCATACATATCATGGGTGGTTAGTAAAATAGTTGTTCCATAGGTTTCTTTTACTTCAAATATCAACGCTTGAACTTCTTTTTTGGCTCGGGGGTCCAAACCGGTTGTCGGCTCATCCAAGAGTAATAATTGAGGAGCTGTTAAGAATGCCCTTGCTATAGAAACTTTTTGTTGCATCCCCCTTGAAAAATCCTCTATCGGATCTCCCAACCTCTTTTTGTCCAAACCAATCTTTTCAAAAACATAATTTAATTTTTCTTTAGCCTGTTTTTTTGAAATTCCGTATAAGCCAGCAGTAAAAAGTAGATTCTCAATAGCTGAAAGTTTTTTAAAAAAACTTGCTTCAACAGAAACTCTATTGATCAAGCCTCTGACTTTTACTGAGTCTTTTTCAGTATCATATCCGAATACAGTTATTGATCCCTGATCCGGTATCAATAAGGTGGATATCATTCTAATGAGTGTGCTTTTACCGGAACCGTTAGGTCCTAATACGCCAAAGGTTTCACCTTTTTCTATTATGAATGATACGTTATCAACGGCCTTAATCGGTTTTTTTCGTTTCTTTTTAAAATACTTACTGACTTCTTCAACAGATAATGCAAAATCATTTTTTTCTTTCATATACATTCCTCCTCTGGCTTTTCAGGTCGATACTGTGTATTCATGGAACACTTGAAATAACAGTTTGGTCTACTTTCTTCAATGAATACTTCTTTTTTGAGTTTCCGACAAAATTACTGATAAACAAATAAATTGTTTGCATGAAAACACCTCCATCATTTTTGCAAAAAAAAACCGTGGCTTTCGCCACGGCCTTCTTTATAAATAAAAAGTTCAATCAATTATCACCGATAATTGCTCGGCATTCAGGCGTGACGAGACAGACGTATCCCACGACATTAAGAAAATCAAGTTTAAGCATCCGTATCATCACTACACCTCCAAAATAATTTCCAGCCATTATAGCACAAACATCCGAGTATTAACTTTATAGTTACAATAAAATTACAATCAAAATGTGTTAAAGTATCTCATTGTTCATGCTCAATCAGTTCCAACACTTGACTATGAATTAACCCGTTGGAACAAACCATATCCTGTTGATTTAATCGGACAGGTTGGTTGTGATAATCTGTGGATTTTCCACCAGCTTCTATTAAAATTTTATTTGCCGCTGCAAAATCCCAGGCTTTTAATCCAGTTCCAACAAAAGCTTCTGAATGACCTGCTGCAACTTCACAAATCTGAAGGACAGAGGAACCAAAAATCCTCAGCCTTTGAGAATATTCAAAAAGTTTTAAAACCATTTTTAACTTTTTCTCTTTTTCTGCTGTTTCATTCTTCAAACTATGGGTGATTCCTGAAGTAATTAATGAGTTTTTTATTGAACCAATCTCAGAAACGGTTATTGGCTTTTCATTTAAATAAGCGCCTTTTTTATCAAACCCTTCATACAGAAGCCCCATTTCGGGACAATAGACAATACCAAATATTACATGCCCTCTATTTGCAAAACCAATTGAAATTCCCCAAAAGGGAGAGCCATGCATAAAATTTGCAGTTCCATCTATGGGATCAATGATCCAGAGATTTTTTGATTCCAAATCAATATTGTGAGCTTGATTTTCTTCGGCAAAGATATCATCTGATTGAAATCGATTGTTAATCGATTCTATAATCATATCTTGGGATAATTTATCTAAGTTAGTTACCGGGTCATTAAAATGTTTATCTTTAAATTCCACTTGTAATTTTTCAAAATGCAGGACAGAAATCTTTTTTCCAACCGTATATGCTATTTGCTTGGCTAAAAGATATCTTTCTTCTAATTCCATTTAATATGTACCATCAACTGATAAACCCTGGAGGATTTTCACACCACTGCTTGTTCCAAGTAAATCTGCTCCATTGGCAATCATTTTCTTGGCGGTTTCCAGATCACGAATACCTCCGGCTGCTTTTACTTTGATATTGTTGCTGACACAATATCTCATTAATGCTACATCTTCCAGAGTTGCACCATGTTTTGCAAATCCGGTTGATGTTTTAACAAATTTTGCGCCAGCCGCTTCAGAAATAAGACAAGCGATAATTTTTTCCTCAATGGTCAGATTACAAGCTTCTATGATTACTTTAACCGGAATATTTCCGGCAGTTTTAACCACTTTATGGATATCAAAAAAAACATTGTCGTAAGCAGCGTCTTTAAGTTTTCCTTGATTAATTACCATATCTATTTCATCTGCACCCATTGATATGGCGTTTTCCGTTTCTTTTGATTTGATAAGTGAAGTATTCATACCTAGAGGAAAGCCGATTACTGTAACCACTTTCACTTCTGAATCACCAAGGAAGTCCTTTGCGATGGGGATATATGCAGGATGTATGCATACTGATCGAAATTGATGTTTTTTTGCTTCATCACACAATGTTTTTATATCGTCTGCAGTTGCCGTTGCTTTAAGATTTGTATGCTCAATCGACGACGTAATATCTTCAACCGTTACATCCAATGACAATTTTTCTTCATAGACATAAGTTTGTTTAATTTCAGTTGCCTTAGTAACTATAGTGCTGATATTTTCATTCATACTGAGTCACTCCTTATTGCTGTTCAAGCTGTTCATTACACCTAGTGCAATTGATGTTAGCTTTGCTTGGGCTTTGTCTGCGCGGCTAACAATAATGATAGGGACTTTGGCACCCATTATCAATCCACCAATGGTTCCTCCACCGATGTATTCAACGCTTTTTCCCAAGAAATTACCACTGTGAATATCCGGTACTAAAAGTATATCTGCATCTCCAGCTACATCGCCTGTGATTCCTTTTACATTTGCTGCAAATTTACTTAATGCGATATCCAGGCCAAGAGGTCCTTCAACAATACAATTCTTTATTTGATTTCTCTCATACATTTTACTCAAGATTGCTGCTTCAAGAGTTTCAGGCATCTTTTGATTAACAACTTCAACGGCAGCTAATGGCGCTACTTTTGGTTTCTCGATACCTAAACTTATCATGAGTGATACTGCATTATCTATGATTGAGACTTTTTCTTCCAGAGTAGGTTTAAGATTCATACCCCCATCGGTAATGGCTATTATTTTGTGAAGTGTTTTAGTTGAAGCGACAGCTACATGACTTAACAGTTTGCCGGATCTTAGACCCCATTCTTTATTTAGAACAGCTTTAAGTAAAATAGCAGTCTTGATCATACCTTTCATTAAAACTGTACCGGTACCCTCACTTATATATTTCACACTTTTTTCAGCTGTTTCTTCTGAAGTTTCGGTATGAAGAATTTGGCAATCATTGATGGGAGTATTTTTTAAGTTTTCTTCTATCTTTTTGGAATTACCAACAAGAATGGCTTGTGTTAATCCCATTTTACAACTTTCTGCCAACGCTTTCATTGCTTCAAGGTCTTCTGCTCCTGCTAATACTACTTTTTGCTTTTCAGCCTGTTTGAGTTTTTCAAACAGTTCTCCAAAGTCTTTCATTTCTCCCCCTTAAGCATAAATTTATTTGTACCAAATGGTTCCGTTTTCAGCCAAAACATAAAGTCCCTGTTCTGTAAAAGTAAAGTCTTCAATCCCATTTGAAAATCTGTATTCAGTAATATCATTATCCAGGGCACTAAATACTATCAATTCATTAGAACTTTTTGCTATCAGTTGGTAGTTTTTGTCGTCAAAAATAGTAGAGTCAATTGGTTTTCCAAGTTCTATGGGTAATGTAATTCTATCTTCTAACAACATGTAATAGATGATTTTGCCGTTTGAATCGATGATACCCAATTTGGTGCCCTCTATTAAAAACACTCTCTTTATTTCGGATAAACCTTCATTTTTAAGATCTATAACAACCAACTGCCCAGGGTTATAAGGGTTTGTTATTCCCATTGATTGGTTGAAGAAGAAAAATAATCTATCTTTTCTAACAGAAGCAAAGTTTATATCATTTCCATCACCAAATTTAAAGGTTCTCACTGTTTTTGAATTTTCTATATCAAAAATGCTAAGCATGTCTCTATCCCAATAAATAAAATAACGTTCAGAGCTATTTGTATTCCCGGATTTAAATACTTCTATAGCATAATCTGAAAGTTTCCCATCAGAAAAAGGATAATATTTTTTCCCTTCATTATGGATTACTGTGGGATTCTTCAATACGTCGGAAATGATAAATGTTTCGTCAGCCAAGTTCTTTTTTTCCAAAGCATCTGAATTTGGTGAATAGGTGAAAAGGGTATTATCTTGCATTATGATGGAAAGTTTATTCTTTTCAGAAAACATTGCATGCGGAGAAGTGAAATTGGGCTTGTTGGAAATTTCAGAGCCAGCAATCAGATTCCAGCTTTTAAGGTTATAAGCTGCGTCAATTGAGATCATGTTCTCCTTATATCCACTTAAATCAAGTACAGCGTTTGGGAGACTGGTTTTCCCTGTTTGTTTTAAAGTACTGTCACAGATATAAAGATTTCCTTTGTCAGTTCCAAACAGAATCCAATCTTTGTCAATATCAGCAGGATAAACAGCGTTGATTATCTCACTGGTTATTCTTCTTTGTATGCCACCTAAAATTCCGACTGTGGAATTTTCATCTATCCAATATGATTTTCCTTTATGACTGAAAACTTCCAATATAGCTGATTCTGAAACATTTTTACTGCTGATGATTCCTTCTTTACCGATGTAACCAACATTTCCCATTGAATCTCCAAAAAGAAATTGTTCTCCTTCGTTCAAGTCAGTATTGATAGCAGTAATTTCATTCTTAGAAAATATGTTTTTTCCCCTGGTAAAATCAATGGTCATTATTTTTAGTTCGCCATTATTTCTTAAAAGAAGTAAATAATCGCCACTTCTGGAGAAAACAATTTCTTTCCCATCAGAAATAGGAAATTTGTAACTGCTGATTTTTGAGATATCTTTTGTGGAGTAGAGATTATCAATATCCCAAATCTCAATTCGGTTGTCAAATAAAAGGGCTAATACGTTGTATTTTGAAATAGCAGAATCTAATAAATTACTTCTCGAATATGAAATATTCTTGATTGTTTGCAAAAGAGGGTTTACGATTCTCATATTTGAATCTCCGGCTAAAATATAGCCATAATCTTTGTAGGCAACAGCGCTCTTCCAACCACCATATATTGCCTCAAATCCCTGCAATTCCTCGGTGGTTAACTCTCTTTCAGTTTTCTGTCCGGTAGGGATAGGTGAATCTGCTTTTTCGTCAACGTCCCCTACAATAACTTTGCCATCCAATACAATGGCGATTTCTTCTTCTTTTTTTTCTTCAACGGGTTTATCCATTTCAGATGACTTTTGTGTGTCTTCTTTTTTTATGTCTGATAAATTGATGCTTGTGTCATAATATCCGCTGTTTGTTTCATCAGTTTTTTCTTCAGTAGTTTTTGAGGTTTCTTTTTGTTCAATTTGTTCTTGATCTGTTGTTTTGTCGGTGGTTTCTATAGATGGTGTTGTGGATTCAGACTTTTCAACCGTATATATCTTTTCAAGGTTCTCAGGGATTGTAGAGTTTTTTGAATAAAAATAAAGCTCATTGTCCACAGTGACGATTAAAACCTTGTTGGCATTAGTATCCACATCGAAAGAGTCAATCCCTTTTTTTGATCGGAATAAAACGGTCTCGTTTAAATCGAAAATCCTGTATCCCCTTAATGTTTTATCCCAATGATTGGCAAACAACATGTTATTGGCTTCTGCAAAGGAGGCTTTTAAAACAATTCCTCTGTTCAAATTTCTAATAGTGGGTTTTGTACTTTCAAAACGCTGAAAATAAACTGAACCACTGGCATCAACAATTAGAAACCTTTCCTGATCTACATCAAAGGGACATAAACCTACAATCGGTTTTTCGATTTTCATCATATTTAGTTCATCATCTATGTTTTCAAGCCATCCAACTCTTGCGGTGGTTGTACTGAGGATGATACGACCCATTTCATCCATTGTCGCCTGATTTAAAACTCCGGATTCCAATTTCCATTCATTCTTTATTCCCAACTGTATTGAGCAGGCTTGTACCATACCGTCTTCAAAGCATAGAATGACAGTTTCTTCATTGATTAATTTAAAAAAGGCTAAGGGTAAATCGATGTTTATTGAGCTGATTTCAACGATACGATCCTTTTTTATCTCCAATATTTTTAATTCTTTTTCAAAAAGTATTGATAAATACGGGTAATGAAATGAGATTTTTTTCAGTCCTGAAGAGAAACTTATACCTGCTATTCTATCGTCATTAGGAACATAAAAATATAGAATATCATTCTGAGCCCAAATCAGATTACCGTTAATATCCAAATCAAAAATATCTATGTCTTTAAGAGTCAGTATTTGGTTAAAATCTTTTGGAAAATCAACGATGTTTTCTATAGCGTCCTCTGAAACTGTTATTTGAGCCTCTTCTGGTTCTTCTGTTGTGGTGATTTGTTCATTTTCGTCTTTTTGTGAAGTTGTTTCTTCAGACACAGAATCCTGCTTTTTTTGAGTTGTTTGTACAGATGTATCGGACCCTTCAACCTGAACTTCTTCTGGTTGTTTGGTTACTTCTTCAGTTTTTTTTTCGTTATTTACAACAGGTTCTGATGGGGACTCAACTTTTTTTGAGGTGTCAGTTTGATTTATTTCCTCCTGTTTATCAAGCGTTTCACTTGAAACTTCTTCGCTTTTTACCGGGGTAGGTTCTCTTGTCTCGTTGATAACATCCTCTTGTACTTGGCTTATTTGTTCTGATTGTTTTTCAACTTCATTGTTGGTATCAAAATCACGAATCAATGATTTTTGATTAAGAAATCGGCTATCGGTTTCTTTTTCAAATTTGTAACTGTTTATTGAGAAATATTCAGGGTTTTTATTTTTTGCGGCTGAAACTGCAGCGATTGTATAAGTTAAATCTTTAATAATGTTGTTTGAGAGATCATTTTGTTGATAGTCATTTATATCGTAGTATTCTGTAGCACTCAGGTATGCGATCCTTTTTAATAATGATTCATGGTTCTCTTCAGATACTCCGATTGGGTAAACAATCATACCAGATCTGTTTATTGCATTTAATGCTTCTTCCTCAGTTCGTATGCTTCCCAGTCCTGTGTCATAATAATCAGAGTCAACACCGTCTGTTAAAAGAAACAGTATCTTTACTCCCGGTCTTCTGGCTAAAACTGTTGCAGCATTATAAATGGCATCGTAAAGTCTGGTCATACCGCTTGATACAATTTGATCCTTTGCAAATTCCCATTGAATATAGTCATTTGTAAATCCTTGGATAATCTCGATTTTGTCATCAAATCCCATTAAGGACCATTCGAAGCCTTCCGGAAGTGTCTGAATCAATGACTCAATTTGCGATGTAATTAAAGGTAATTCCTTTTCATTGCTTCCACTTCTATCAACAAGGAAAATAACACTTGCGGGTATTTTATCCAAAGCAATATTCTGAGTTTCAATTAAGTTTTCATCTTTATCGTATAATTTTGTATCGTTAATTTCATTATCTGATTTTAATAAGTATAACTGACTCTCTTGATAGGTTTCACTAAATGCCAAAATGGGTCTTTTCACATCTTTTCTGATCCGCTCAACCATGTAGTTACCAATGTTATCCAAGAAGTTCTGAGTTGCTTTTTCAACCGCTTGCAATATAGTAATCTCAGTACCTAAAATCCCGATGCTTTCAGATATATCTTGATAATTACCCAATGTAATGGAAGTTTTTGGGTCATAAATTCGGAATTGTGTTTCAAGTCTGGTAATCTTCTTTTCTCTAAAAGATGAATAACTCCAAAGCGCATTAACGATCATAAACAATCGTGCTTCAGGATGTCTTTGTGAGAGCATACCATAAACACTGATATTGTCCATTATCAAATCAAATTCATCAATGGGTTTTTCAACACTAACTGAGAAACCCATATTTTCAAATCTTTTCTGTAAAGCTTCTATTAGCTGATCCTCATTTTCTCTAAAAAGTATCCTTCTTGATCCTGATTGTTGGTAATTTGTAAGATATAAGACCAATGGAAACTCTTCGGCAATTTCTTCCAAGGGAATCAAATTATATTCAATAACTGTCGGCATTCTAATATCAAGGGTTTCTTCCTTGGATTGGTATCCGTTTTTGTTAACCTTAATGGTGTGGTTTCCTGGTGAAAGATCAACAACTAACGGCGTATTACCTCGCCACACCTCGTCAATAAATACATCCGCATTTTGAGGATGCGATAAAAGCTCTAACTCAACTGCAAAAGAGATGATAGACATGGATAATATTACAAATATTATAAGAAACGACTTCATTTTTCCCGACATATTTCTTCCCCCTTCTTGTTTTACTATAATTGTACCATAAACAGTGTTTACTTATTTCGTTATGATAAACTATATCTTATATAAGCTTTTCTAATTACAAACATCAATCATGTATAATAAAAAAGAGGTGAGATTTTGAACAGTCAGAAGCTAATGTCCGAGATTGAATTATCAATCACTCAGTGCAAAAAATGCCCGCTCCACGAAACTAGAAATAAAACGGTTCCCGGTGAAGGTGATTATTCTTCACCCGTTGTTTTTGTCGGTGAAGGGCCCGGGGCCGAGGAAGATTCTACTGGACGACCTTTTGTCGGGAGAGCGGGAAAATTATTCGAAGAAATACTGAAAGCTGTGTCTTTTTCTCGAGAAGATGTTTTTATCACGAATATTGTCAAATGTAGACCTCCAAATAATCGAAATCCAATGCCAGATGAAATGAAGAGTTGCGCTCCTTTTCTGTTTTCACAATTACAAATTATCAATCCGGTTCTTATAGTTACTCTGGGTGCCGTCCCTTTGTCTTTTCTATTGGAAAAAAAGAATATTCGAATAACATCCATGAGGGGACAATTTATCGAATACAAAGATGGGGTCATGATTTTCCCGATGTTTCACCCCAGTTATTTACTTAGAAATCCTTCAAAAGCAAAAGGTTCGCCAAAATACTTAACTTGGCAGGATATCCAGGAGGTAAAAAGAATCTATGAAGAGTATCGAAAATAAAAAAGTTGTTTTTGATCCTGCAATGTGGTTATTTTTGATCTATTTTGCTTTGTTTTTCTTTTTATTTAAAGCTTCTGAATCAATCCTTGGGGCAATCTTATTTGGGTGGTATTTATCATTGATAATTGAGGTTCCAGCCAATTATTTAAGTAAACTGAAGTTCATCAAATATAAATTAGCGGTTGTCATTAGTTCGATCTTAATGTTCTTTCTTTTGGCTTATGCGATTTATTCAATTTTTCCTATCTTAATTGAAGAAGGACAGCGTTTATTCCCCCTTTTATCAAGATCATCTCAGGATTTAGCATTGGAAGAATTCTTTAAAAATCGAAAAATTGATCCCAGTGTAGTTGAGTGGGTTGATTCATTTATTGGTGAAATTGGGAAGAAGTTCTCAGAATTTGGTGCCAATATCTTAAATACAATTATTCAATATATTCCCAATGCAACCACTTCAGCCATAATATTTATTATTACGGCTTCATATTTCACAGCTTTAACTCCCATCTTCAAGAAAAACCTGTGGCGTTTCTTCCCCAAATCTACAGAGAAAAAGTCTATGAAATTTATTAGAGAATACTATCGGGATATCCGACATTTCATTGGGGGACAAGTCATTATTGCTTTTATTGTAGGTTTAATGGTAGGATTTGGGACCTTTTTATCAGGAATTCCTTATTCTCTATTTTTAGGATTTTTATCGGGTATCACAAATTTTATCCCATATCTTGGCGTTTTTATAGCTTCTATACCTGCGTTATTACTTGGTTTTGTTCACGGTGGCTTAGTGGGCTTTATAAAAATACTGATTGTTTTGATTTTGTCCAACCAATTGGAATCATGGTTGTTGAATCCAAAAATCCAGGGAACAAGAATGCAATTAAATTGGTTTGCAATACTCCTTTCTATATTATTAGCAGGCAGTATTTTAGGATTAGCTGGTGTGTTATTGGGGATACCTTTATTATTATTTTTTAAGAGATTTTGGGAAGAATACGTTCAAGAGACTTTGAAGAAACTATAATTATTGAGAGAGTGATTCGTGATGAAGATAGCTGTTGCAGGCGGTGTTACAGGCGGACATATTTATCCCGCCGTTGCTGTTTTAGATTATTTTAAAAAAATGGGAGATACACTGGAAGTTTTGTATTTTGCTACGCCTCATGGGCTTGAAAATCGTGAGATAATAAGACTTTTTCCAGAAGCCAAGATAATAAAACTCAAGATAAATGGCTTAAGAAGACCATTTTACAGTCTTTCAAATTTTTCGGTTATCTATAATACTTATAGAGCTTATCGTGATTGTGTCAAGCAATTAAAACTGTTTCAACCGGACTTTAGTTTTATTACTGGAGGATATATATCCGTACCATTGGGGCTTGCAAGTAAAAAGCTTAATATTCCCAATTTTATCCATGAACAGAATGCAATAGCAGGGTTAGCCAACAAGATTATTGGTCCCAAATCAGAGAAAATATTTATTAGTTTTACAGAAAGTGCGAGAGATTTTAATGTAAGTTTTGCACATAAAATTAAACATACTGGAAATCCCGTAAGAAAAATTGAAAGGAAAGACAGACAAATATTTGAACATTTTGGAATTAATCCAAATAATAAGATCATCCTTGTCGCAGGTGGCAGTAAAGGTTCTGATTTTATCAATGAAATTATGATTCAGGTTTATAAAATAATCGAGAACAATTCACAATATAAAATAGATTTTCTTCATTCCTGTGGTGATAAATCCTATATCAAAAAACTGGAGAGATTTCCATTTGTGAAAGCAGTTCCATTTATCATTGATATGCATAAGTATCTAGCAGCTTCTGACGCTTCAATTATTAGAGGTGGCGCAACAACGGTTGCTGAAGTTATTGCTTATGGGGTACCTTCCCTAATAATACCTTGGTCTGGAGCTGCTGAGAATCATCAATTAATAAACGCCATTTCTCTTGAGAAAAATGGCGCTGGGTTTTATCTTGAGGAAAAAGAAGCAGATTCGAATCAAATTCTCAAAATCATTCATTTATTAACAGAAAAAAAGGTCTCACAATCAATCAGGAACAATTTAAAGCTTTTAAAACCTGACTACGATCCATCAGAAAGAATTTATAATGAAATCTTGTCAACTTTAAGTGATCATTCAAGGACATAAACATTGTAGAGTAGTTTTTTATCCAATCCGTTTAGATGCTTTTGAACATCGTTAAGTGCTGCTTCTCTTATAATGTAATATTTGAATGGATTGATTGTTATAAGGTTCATTTCTTTGAATTTGTCAAAAGTGAAATAAGTTAGTAGTTCGGGTAAATAACTTTCAATTTTGTTTAATTCCTCTTCTTTTATTGATTTAATAAGCAAATTCCCATTGTAATTATCTTGAATTTCAAAAGTGTTTATATCTCCTTTTTTATAACTTTCAGTTTCAACATACTTTAACCAATTCAAATAATCATCAGCTGGCAGATAACCGGGAAAACCTCCCAAAAACTCAAGCTCTTTGTTAAAGAAGAAAGTTGCCGGAACACCTCTTACATCAAATAAGTAAAATAATTCCTGATAGGTGAATTCCTTACCATTTTTATCATATTTTGCGTTTTCTACATCAAAGTGTCCTTTTAAATCATCATCAGCTCGTAATTCTATAAGAATATAATTGTTAATCAAAAAATTCATTACCTCTTCGGAAGCAATGACATCATGTTTTAATTGGGTACAATAGGGGCAATTATTACTGGTAAAAATCAGGAGTACATTTTTATCCAATATTTTTGCGACTTCAAATCCAGTGTCAAAATCGTTGAAAAAAACAAAATCATCAAAAGAAGCCGCTAAACCTGTAATTACAATTAAGAATGCTAATAGAAATAATACTAACTTTTTCATAGAAATACCTCCGTGAGTTATAATAATCTAATTAGTCTCAATGTTTAGACGAAGAAACAAAGTGTTTATTTCAGAATATATGGTAAAATCGTCATGATTTTTTATTTGGAGGGATTTGTCTTGAATGAATTGATATGGATTATCTTCATGATTGTGGATTTATCAATTGCCTTACTTATTTTTCGGTTATTTGGAAAAAAGGGCCTTTTCATGCTGATAGCTGCAAATATTATTATTTGCAATATACAAGTATTGAAAACAGTTGAAATGTTTGGTATAACAGCTACTTTGGGAAATGTGCTTTATGGAAGCATCTTTTTTGCAACAGATGTTATCAGCGAATTATATGGAAAAAAAGAGGCAAAACGAGCTGTTTTGGTTGGTTTTTCCAGTTTGCTGATAATGACTTTATATATGCAATTTTCATTGCTTTTTACACCAGCTCCTGAAGATTTTGCTTCTCCACATCTTAATGCTTTGTTTGGTTTTATGCCAAGAATAGCTTTAGGCAGTCTAACAGCTTATTTATTATCACAATTTCACGATGTTTGGGCTTTTCATTTTTGGAAAGAAAAAACAAAAGGTAAATATTTATGGTTGAGAAACAACCTTTCTACATTGGTAAGTCAGTTGATTGATTCAGCAGTATTTTGTTTAATTGCATTTTTAGGGCTTTTTCCTCTGAATGTCTGGTTTGAAATATTGCTAACCACCTATTTTTTCAAATTGGTTGTGGCTCTTTTTGATACCCCATTTATTTATTTTGCAAAAAAAATCGGAGAAAGTAAGAAGGCTCCGTTATTATAACGGAGCCTTTATGAAAAAGTAAAATATTTAAATTATTTTCTATTGTATCTTGCTTCTGATGTGTATTCTGTGATGGTTCCAAGATGATCTATGTAACCTCTGAGTACATCTGCAGCAACAAAACCAGTGTCATAACCTTTGTCTCCATTTTTAGACAGTACTTCGTATCCGTCTCCACCCATTGCAAGATAATTATTGGTGGCTAATCTGTATACTTTTTCCGTTTCAATGGCTTTACCATTAACTTTAACATTTTCAACCTGTTCATTTTCATAGGTGAATGTCAAACCGGCAAGATGAGGATAAGCCCCTGCACCGGCTGGAATAGTAACCATAAAGTCGATGAGTTCCAGGATTTCTTTTCCTTTTAATTCCATTACATATACGGTGTTGCCAAATGGCAGGACTGTGAGAATATCTCTGTAAGAAATATCTCCTGCTTGTATGGAAGCTCTAATTCCACCACCATTTTGAAGGGCGATATCGGCATTTGTTTTCCATTTAATAGAATCGGAAATCATATTGGCTAAATTTGTTGGCTTTGAACGTACGTCTCCTCTTTCTCCATTTAATAAAATTTCTGTTTTGCCAATTACTTCATTTAATTTTGCATCGCCTTGTTTCAAGAAATAATTCATGGCGGCTTGAACTTTTGGTTGTGGTACAACACCTTCTAAAGGAATCAGTTCCCATTGATGATCAACAACTTCACCATCAACGATAGTAAGGTCAAGCCTTGAAACGTATTTATTCCAATCTACGGCTGAAACAATGATACTGTCATTAATCACCGGAGGCTTTTTAAACTGTGTATGAGTGTGTCCATCAACAATAACATCAATCTCAGAGAAAGCGGCTGCCAATTCATTTGATGTTGTCTTGGGATCATCCAATCCTGGTTGATAACCCAAATGTGCCAACGCTACAATGATATCTGCATTTGCTTCCAATTCTGGTAGCAATTTTGCTGTGACATCAATGGCATTCGCAAATCTCCAGTTGTCGAGATAAATTGGTTCCAAAATTGCCGTTTCTTCAGTAGTGAGCCCTAAAACTGCAACAGAAATATCATTGAAATCAAAAATTACATAAGGTGTGACTGGATGTTCATTATTTTCATCAACAATATTTGCACTTAGTACAGGCATTTCGAGTAAATCCATTTGTTTCAGAAGAACATCCCGGTTCTTATCAAATTCGTGATTTCCAAGTACTACAGCATCAAAACCAACCATGTTCATTCCAACGATATCGGGAACGGCATCCAGCTGATCAGATTCAGGGACACCCGTGTTGTAATCTCCTGCGTGTAAAACTAAAACATTGCCGCCACATGCTTCTATTTCTGCTTTAATGGCATCAACAACTGCTGATACACCTGCAAAACCTCCGATTTCTCCATCCTGCCAGGCATGCCCATGTGTGTCATTTACAGATAAAATTGTCAAATGAGATGTTACAGCAAACACAGAAATACTCATCAGTACAACCAGAGCAAAAACAAACAGTTTTTTCATAATAAATCCTCCTTTTTTTATTTTATGCACTGTTAATTATACCATGATAAATGAAACTTGAAAAATCTCTGTGTTAGGTTTTTTTCAAGTCGTTTCATAATAAAGTTATGAAATAATGAAATCATTCACATGAAATATTCCATTATTAATTAATAACCGGAAAGTCAAATCCCAGGTATTTCAAAGTATATGGGAAAAGGCTTGTGCTATAATTGATTGTTTGCATAATGAAATATGATTTATTGATATATGAAACAAAAATCAAAGGTAAATTTTAAAATTTAAAAACAAATAATATGTTAATAAAGAGCGGTGAGAAATGACAAATATACATATTTTAAAGGGACCTCAAAGAGTTGATAAAACTATTTCTGTGATTGATAAGTTATTTGATAAGCAAAAAACATTTGGTGCGATGAGTTATTTATTCCTTGGCTCCTCAGGGGGTTTTTTACATGATTTTCGTGAAAGGTATGTTGAAAAGGCGGATGCAATTTTCAACAGTAATTTTAAGGTTATCAATCAATTTGTTGTGGAAGAATTGACAAAGTACTATCCTCATAAAGTACATGTTGATCGGGAAATGCTATCCGCTCTTGTCCTTGAAGTGCTGGCTGATAACAGCGAATTAAAGGAACTTCTGAGTTCAGGAATTGGAATTGTTGAATTATTTCTTTCCTACTTTAGCGTTGTAAATGAACAAAATCCGGATAATGTTTTTGCAGAGGCAGATGGCACTGAAGATTATTTGATAAAATTGTTTGCAGGTTTATATGCAAAATTTAGAAAATTACTTGATGATAAGAATATGTTTTCAACTTATGATGCTTATCGTTTAATGGCAGAATTAATAGTGGAAGAAAACTACCATTTAGATATCAACAGAAAATTTCTCTTCATCGATGGTTTTAACGATTTTCCAAAGCCCATTCGCGATTTTCTTTTTGTTTTTATTCCTCTTTTTACAGAGGTTTACCTTACCATACCAACAAATTTGAATTGGCAAATAGAGGAGCCTTCTTTTGTCACTTTTATTCAATCATTTCAGAATGGAGTTAATAAGGAGAAGTGCCGCATAAAAACCATCGCCATCGATAATTCGGCTCCTACAATGATTGACAATCTTTGTGATCGTTTTCTTGAAGAAGATTACAAAAATAATAATTTGGTGGAAAAAGAAATAACAAAAGATTTTCCAATCTCTTTTGCAAAAACTACAAATCCCCAGAATCAGTATAGGTTAATTGGTGCTATTGTTAAAAATTTAGTTTTAAGAAATAAAACGCCCTTGGATGAAATAGGGGTCGTTACACGTGATATCAAAAAAAACGGGTTGTCCATTTCACGGATATTTGACAATATGGGGATACCCTATCGCTTTGAAGGTGATGTTTCCATTCTTGACAGTATCAACATTAATCGAATGATTCTCCCCTTTAAAGTTTTCTACAGTGGCTTCGAACCTGATATGATACTCGATTATATTGAATCAGGTTTTATTGAAAACACCAACTTGTCTTTTGCTACCCTTCAGGAGATTTTTGAAAAAGCAGGTTTATCATACGGAAAAAGTTTTTCGGAAGTTGATTCAACACGATTTGCTACTTTGAAGATCAGAAAAGAAAGCTGGGATAAAAAACTAAATCGATATGAAAAATTTGTACAGGAAAGAATTAAGGCTCAGTCTTATACTATTGAAGAAGAGATGGATTTGCAAGTAAAAAATGAAGAAATCATTGTAAATATTAAACAAGTAAAAATACTACTAAATGATGTTTTTGACACTTTGGACATTTTGTTTTCTTCTATGCGTAAAAGGCCATTTAGTGAGTATTTTGAGTATTTGGATTTTCTTTTTGAACGACTTGTTCAAAAGGGTTTAATATCAAAAGAAGATTTTGAAGATTCAGCTGTAAAGGTATTTTTCGAAGATATTTTACCGTCCTTAAAACATTTTTTTGTTATCACAAAAAAAACCAAAACACCCCAAATCAGACCATCTGAATTTTGGAAGTGTTTAAACATTTTCCTGGAAAATAAAAAGATCCATAGCAGTGAATTTATTGAGAATAAATGTTTGATAATGGATCTGGAATCATCAAGATATAGAAATACAGATATAAGAATATACATCGATTTCCTTGAAAGCTATTATCCAAAGATTGTTTTTAATAAGGTTTATGATTTACTTTTAGTCAATAATACACCTTTTGTTGATGCCTATTTAAAAAGAGAAGAAAGGGATTTTTTATTATCCTTAAGAAAAACAAAGCAAAAAGCCTTTTTTGTTTATCCTCAAGGCGATATAAACGGTATTCCTTACAATAGATCTTTTTATATTGACCGTTTTTTAAAGATTATGGATAAAAATCCTGAAAATGAAGATGATCTTTTTGTTGATACGGAAAAAATAAATTATCTTGAGGAGTATTCTGTAAAGGATTATCTAATTTCAAAACTCGATAAAATCAACATCCTCAGCGAGGATTTTATAAACTTATGTACAAAATTTGGATACGATTGGAAAAGGATCAAAAACAAAATATCAATACTGAAAAAAAATAACAAATCTGCTTTTATAATAGAAAATCAATCTTTGATTCCTCAGTTATTTGGAGATACCTTAAGTGCTTCCAAATTCGGCATTCTTAAAAAGTGTTATCAAAATTTTTTTTATCAGTATATTCTTAAGGTAAGAACAACGTTAGAAGAAAAAGAAGGTTTTGATTTTTTTGTTGAGGGTCAAATCCTGCATTCTATATTGCACGCTGTTTTTTACGATTTGGTCAAAAAGAATCAACTGTTGGAAAATCTTGAACAGATTGAATTTAATGTTTTTTTTAACAACATTGTTGTCGGATTCATTCGAAATGAGATTAAAGCCAAGATGTTTCATCCTGAAAGCATATTGTATGAAGCAGAAGTGACCTTTTTTTCTAAACTAATTCGAGATTTTTTAGAAAAATATCGAACTTCAAAATACTTTTTTTCAAATCCCAATCCTGAAAAATATGGAACATCTATTT
Organism: uncultured Thermotogaceae bacterium; assembly: GCA_964403295.1. Lineage (GTDB taxonomy): Bacteria > Thermotogota > Thermotogae > MWEM01 > MWEM01 > JASUTC01. Next base: position 24,556 of record CAYOFT010000002.1, read on the forward strand.
TTGTGCCTCAAAAATTTGAGGTGGAAATAACAAGAAAAGATAAAATAAAATTCCTTGATGATAAAGAAATATACTTTATTGGAAAGATAGATAGAATGGATTTTAATCAAACAGGAGATTTTTTCATCTATGATTATAAACGCTCTGACAGCAGTGCGGATAAAGACTCTTCCCATCAGTTAATGATGTATGCTTATGCAGCCAGTCAACTTTTCAAGTTACCTGAAGGAATGGCATTTTTACCCATAATTTCCAAAAAAAAGAAGATCACGGGATTATGTTTAACATATGATACTGAAGATGATTTATATATTATCAAGGATGCAAGAAAAGACAAATTTTTATCCTTTCAGGATTTGTTAGATGAGATAGGGGTAAAAATTGATCAGGTGTTTAAAGGTGATTTCAACAAAACGGAAAATGTAAATTGCTATGGGTGTCCGCATCAGAAAACCGGGATATGTGAGATTCGAAAAGGGACTGAGGAATAATGAAGGATACATTAAACGCACAACAAATCTCTATTATTAATAGCGATGGAGACATATTTGTTAAAGCAGGAGCAGGTACCGGGAAAACGCGTACAATTACTGAATTATATTTTAATTTACTTTTATACAAGCAATATGATGTGAAAAATATACTTGCAATCACGTTTACCGAAAAGGCTGCTACTGAAATGAAAGACAGGATCAAGAAAAGAATGAAAGAATTTATAGATGAAACAACTGGGATTCAAAAAAAGCAGTTGTTAAAACTTCAAAAACGTATGAATTACGCTTGGATATCAACTTTACATGCCTTTTGTTCAAGAATAATTCGAGAGTATCCTTTGCAGTCACAAATTGATCCTATGTTTGAAATCATTGACGAAGCTGAAAAAAAGAACAGAATAAACTATACCATAAAAAAATATTTCAATCAGTCAGGGGGTTCAACAAGGTTTAAAAAGATAAAAGAATTGGCTTTTCTATATCGTTATGACAATCTTTTAGAACTCTTCCAAGAGGCATTGGAAAAAGATCAATTTTCACTAAAAAAGATCAGTTTGGAATCGTTTAGAACAAAGACAGATGATAAAAAAAGCGGAACATTAATCAAACGTTTATTACCTGAATTTCAGATGGCTTTTCAAGAGATGGCATCCAATTATCATCAAAAAAATAAACGTGACAACAAACTTGATTATGATGGACTGTTATTCGAAGTCATTGAGTTGCTTAAACGTGAAGATGATTTAAAAAAGAGGCTGCAAAATCGTTTTAAATGCATCATTGTTGATGAATTTCAAGATACCAATCAACAGCAAAAGGAAATTGTAGATCTCTTGAGTCATCATGATAATAAAATTGTATTTGTGGGAGACCCTAAACAATCTATCTACTATTTTAATGGTGCTGATGTTAGTGTTTTTAATCAAACAGAAAAAAACTTTTATAATGGAAAGACATTTGAGTTATTTAAAAATTATCGCTCAAACAGTGAGTTAATCGATTTCTTTAATCTTATTTTTCCCGTAATTTTTGTGAAAAAACCCGAATTATCTTATACAATAACTTACGATGCCTTATCAGCTGAGGCTGGGGAACGAATTAAAGAACCGGTGAAATTATTACCAATTGCGACATCATTTAAAGAGGAATGTGACAATATTTGTCTTTATATAAAAAAAAGAATTTCCGAAGGAATGCATTATAAAGAGATAGCAGTTTTGCTGCGTCGTATGACAAAAATAGAAGTTCTTGAGGATGCATTTAAACGACACAAAATACCCTTTTATGTGAACGGTAGTCGCGGTTTTTTTAAAAAACCGGAAATTGTGACTTTAACTTCTTTTTTAAAAGTAATATTTGATCCCACTGACGAAGAAAACTTGTTGGTTTTATTAAGAAGTTTTATCAGCCCCTATTCAGATTCAGATTTAGTCGAATTGAGAATAAAAGATAAAAGGTCTCTGTTAAAAGCATGGGAAGTATTTTCAAAAGATAATGATAATGAGACTAATTTGTATCAGCATTATCGAACGCTTAGGGATAAGGCGAATCTGATTAATCCTTCGAAATTGATTGGAGAAATCATCAAAATTTTTGATTATGAATTTATTATTTCTCAGTTATCAAATCCTGAAAGAAGACTTTTAAATTTAAAAAAATTCGTAGAATATGCTCAGCATTTTGATAATGAAATTTCCATCAGACGTTTTTTAAAGAGTATTGAGGGAATGGAGCAAAGTAATGAGGGTGAAGCTTCAGTTGATAATGAAAAAAGCAATGTGGTGAAGGTTATGACCATTCATAAATCAAAAGGTCTGGAGTTCCCTGTTGTGATTATGCCTGAAATGGGGTATGTTAATCATGCGGGGCGGTCAAAACCAAATTTGTTAGTGAATCATGAAACAAATCAAATCGCATTAAAAGATCCCGTTGAAGAAATCTCCGGCTCCGATTATTCAAACATGCTGTTGATTGAACGATCAAAAGAGTATGAGGAAGAAAAGCGAATTTTATATGTAGCTTTTACACGTGCTGAAAAAGAACTTGTTTTGAGCTACTCTAAACCTCCAAAAAATTCTAAAAATGCCCCTTTCAGGAATGTATTAAAGGCATGTGATATTTTAATAGAAAGCGGAAAAGATGATCTTTGGAATCTTGAAGGTGATTCACCTGTAAAAAAGTATCTTGAATTTATTTCCCCAGTTTCCTTAAAAAAGTATTTTAATCATTCTGTTCTTAATGGTCAATTTTATCCTGATCAAGAAACTCATGGAGAAATTCCCCATACAGTTTATGCCCTTAATGAAATGGAATGGAAAAAGTATGTCAGTCCCACGATTCTTAACAGCATTACTCAAAATGAAAAAAGAGAATATTCGCACAGAATCGTTAACGACTATCATTTTGACGAAGATAAAACTGAAGATAGAAAGCGTATAGGAATTTTGATACACAGGGTATTGGAAGACTTAGGGCAAATTCCTTTATCATCTATCACTGTAGAGAGGATCTCTACAAAATTAGCAGATGAACCTCTTTCAGATTTATATTTCAATGAAATAAAGAGGATGATTAAAACTCTCGAAAGAATAAACGAACCTTTAATTGAAACGATTGAAAAAGCTAAAGTTACTTATAATGAAATGCCATTAAGAAAAAAGTTTGGAAAGTATATCCTTACCGGAACGGTTGATAAGATATTCTTAAATGAAGATGAATGGGAAATTGTTGACTTTAAATACGCAGCTGGATCACCAACAGATGATGACAAGTATGCTTTTCAAATAAGATTTTACCTCTATTGTCTTCAGAAACTGCTGAATCCCAAACCTACTAAAGGTTTTATCTATTATTTAAAAAGCAACAGGATAGTGGAAATTCATCAAACTAACGATATTGAACAGCAAATCAAGCAAAAAATCTTAGATTTTGAAAAGCTAAAATAACTGTCAAAAAAAGAAGGGGATTTTCAAAATCCCCTTCTTTTATCCTTCATCATCAAATATATTATGTTTTTTCATTCGCTTCGAAAATAACCCCTCTAAAATCAATGTAATTCCAATTAATATTAAGATACCTGGCCAAAAAACATTAAAATGAAAACACAAGGCTAATCCAATTAGCCAAGAAGAAGCTGTTAGAGCATGTCTCCATCCTTCTTTTAAAATACTGCCCGGTAAAATGGCAATGCCAATAACTGCCAGGATCCAAGGGAAAAAAGAAATGTCTTTAACCAGAATGATTACAGCCAACCCAATGAGGATCAACCCACCTGTGAGTGAACCTGCTGTTTGTTTTCTTGTCATCTTGACACCTCTTTATTCTATAATAACAGCTGTGCCGGAAGTACTGACCATCAACATACCGCCACTTGATCCCAATACTTCATAGTCAATATCTATACCCACAACTGCATTTGCTCCTGTCTCAAGTGCTCGAGACTTCATTTCTTGAAAGGCATTTTCCCTGGCTCTTATTAATTCGTTTTCGTAACTGTTTGATCGCCCTCCAACAAAATCTCTGATGCCTGCCATAAAATCTTTTACAAAATTAACGCCTGTAATGACTTCTCCGCAAACAATACCTTTGTATTCTACGATTTTTTTACCTTCTACAGTTGGTGTTGTCGTTAAAACCATTTTTTTCGCTCCTTAAATTTTGTTTTTATAAAGGGGAAATTGTTGACACATTTTTTGAACTTGTTTTAACAATGTTTCTTTTACATCCCCATCAATCTCGCCATCTTCGTTCATTGACTTAATTGCAGTTACAATGATATCTGCAATTATTGGCATCTCATCCAAACCCATTCCACGAGTTGTGATTGCAGGGGTGCCGATTCGAATACCACTAGTCACGAATGGTGAAAGTTTTTCATCAGGAATTGTGTTTTTGTTTACTGTTATATTGACCTCTTCGAGTCCATTTTCAACGGCTTTTCCAGTCACGTTCATTGGTGTGAGATCTACCAGTAAGAGATGCGTATCTGTTCCTCCAGAAACAATTCTTAATCCCCTTTTTTCAAGTTCTTCAGCTAATTGATTTGCATTTTCTATAACCTTTTTTTGATATTCTTTGAAAGATGGTTTGAGCGCTTCCAAAAAACTTACTGCTTTTGCGGCGATGATATGCATCAAAGGTCCACCTTGAATTCCGGGGAAAATTGTTTTGTTAATGGCTTTGTATAGATCTTTATCGTTTGTTAAAATAATGCCGCCTCTCGGGCCTCTTAGTGTTTTGTGAGTTGTACTGGTTACAACATGAGCATATTCCAGTGGGTTAGGGTATAAACCAGCTGCCACTAAACCAGCAAAATGAGCCATATCCACTACAAGATATGCCCCCACTTCATCTGCTATTTCTCTGAAACGTTTAAAATCAATAATTCTTGAATAAGCACTGCCACCAGCTACGATTATTTTTGGTTTGTGTTTAAGTGCGAGTTCTTCCACTTCATCATAATCAATTTGTTCAGTATCCAGTTTGACGCCATATTGTACTGATTTGTATATTTTACCTGAAAAATTAACCGTTGCACCATGAGTGAGATGACCCCCATGGCTAAGAGACATTCCCATAATTGTTTCTCCGGGTTCTGCGATGGCAAAATATACTCCCATATTGGCTTGTGAACCCGAATGAGGTTGAACGTTAGCATATTTGCAATTAAACAATTCTTTCACTCTGTTTCTCGCTAGTTGTTCAGCTTGATCTACAAAAACACAACCGCCATAATACCTTTTTTTAGGATATCCTTCAGCGTATTTGTTGGTTAAAACACTTCCCATGGCTTCCATAACTGCTACTGAAGCAAAGTTTTCAGATGCGATGAGTTCCAGCCCTGTTTCCTGTCTGTTTAATTCTTTTAGAAAAATTTCATATATTTCAGAATCTTCTTTTTTGATTGTTTCCCACATAAAAACCATCCCCTTTCATTCAGCTTATGAAATTGTAATTAAAGTTTCTCCCGTTTCGACATTATCTCCTTTTTTGCAATGTATTTCATCTACTATACCGGTAATATCACTAACAATGTCATTTTCCATTTTCATTGCTTCTAGGATAAGTAATTTATCTCCAGGTTTTACGTTATCTCCTTTTTTAACTTTTACATCGATAACCAGCCCTGACATAGGGGCATCAATATTTGATTGTGATCCATTGTTCTCAGAAACATCTGTATTTGGTTCGTTTTTTGGTTTAGGTGTGTTAGAAACCTTTTCAGATATCGACGGTTGCTGCTTATCAGCGGGAAGTGATTCTGTTGTGTTTCGAGTAGCATTAATATTGTGAGAAGTAGAATCTGAAGTTATTTCTTCTACCTCCACTTCATATGATTTTCCATTTACTTTGACATTGTATTTTTTTACCATGTTCTTTTAACTCCTTTTCTAATCGGTCTCCAGATTTTTAATTTCTGAGTTCTCCAATGAACACCTTTGTTGGGTTCCTTTTCTTTGATGTGCATAATCTTAAAGTTGTTCGTTGTATATGCTGAAATTGCGGCTATTATGACAGCAGATAATTCTAAATCCGATTGTTGAGTATCTTTTTGTTTTGTTGTTTTTTTCGCTTTTTTAAAATTAAAAGCTTCTTTTGTTTCAGTTGTTTTTTTATCTCCAAATAATTTTGCCAATAGCTTAAACAAAAAGAAAAGAACTACAAAGGTAAAAAAAACAACACTGATACCCACTAATGAAATGGTCCCTACATTCATCGAATCAACCTTTCAATTATGAATTTATAAAGGAATATTTCCATGTTTTTTATTAGGAACGGCCTCTGCTTTTGTTTCCGTTATTTTGATGGCCTTATACAATTGTTTTCTAACATCATCAGGAGAAATTATAGCATCTACATAGCCTCTCGAAGCAGCTTGATAAGGATTTGCAAAACGTTCTTTGTACTCGTCAATCTTTTCCTTCCGCGTAGCCTCGGGGTTTTGAGCACTTTCAATTTCTTTCCTAAAGATAACATTGGCAGCACCTTCAGGACCCATTACTGCAATTTGTGCTGAAGGTAATGCAAATACCAAATCTGCTCCCAAATGCTGACTCCCCATGGCAATATACGCACCGCCATAAGCTTTCCTCAGGATTAATGTGATCTTTGGAACGGTCGATTCGCTATAAGCGTATAGTAATTTTGCGCCATGCCTGATTATCCCGTTAAATTCCTGATTTGTTCCTGGTAAGAAACCGGGAGTATCTACAAAAGTTAAGATAGGAATATTAAAAGCATCCAAAAATCTAATAAACCTTGCAGCTTTGTCAGAGGCATTGATATCAAGACTACCTGCCCAAACTTTAGGCTGATTGGCAACGATACCTACTGTGTAGCCTCCGATTCTGGCAAACCCCGTAACGATATTCTTTGCGTATAAGGCGTGGACTTCAAAAAAGCAATCATTGTCCACTACACTGCTTATAACATCTCTCACATCATACCCTTTTTTCATTTCAGCCGGTACAATTTGTGAAATGTCTCTAAAATTTGACAAATCATATGATTTATCATTTTCTGAAATATCCGGTTGTTCTAAATTATTAGAGGGAAGAAAGTCGATTAAATCTCTGCACAGTTGTAAGGCATTTTCATCCGAATCAGCTATAAAATGAGCATTACCGCTTTTAGTATTATGTACAGTCGCGCCACCCAAGTCCTCTTGAGATACTTCTTCACCGGTTACAGCTTTAATGACTTGCGGCCCTGTTATGAACATCTTTGCATTTTTGTCAACCATGATAACAAAATCTGTAATAGCGGGTGAATAAACTGCTCCCCCTGCACATGGTCCCATGATGATTGAGATTTGAGGGATAACACCTGAAGCACGAGTATTTCTAAAAAAGATGCCCCCATAACCAAATAAGGCATCTACAGCTTCCTGAATTCTTGCCCCGCCTGAATCGTTTATACCTATCACCGGTATCCCCATTTTTAATGCAAGATCCTGCATTTTCATAATTTTTTTTGCGTGCATCTCACCTAATGAACCACCCATGACTGTAAAATCCTGTGAAAAAACAGCGACTTTTTTCCCGTTGATTGTTCCTATACCAGTTACTACAGCGTCAGCCGGGATCTCTTTTTTTTCCAAACCAAAGTTATCACATCTGTGTTTAACGAATTTATCAATTTCAACAAAAGAATTTTCATCTAACAGGATAGAGATTCTTTCCCTGGCGGTTAATTTTCCGCTTTTATGTTGCTTTTCGATTCGTTTTTCTCCTCCACCCTGTTCAATCTGTTCGCTTTTTTTCTTAAACGAGTCTATCAGTTCATTCATCGTTGACATTTTTTCTCATCCTTTCCATTAATGATCAACTTCAACCAGTTCTAACAGAACACCATTGGTGCTTTTGGGGTGAAGAAATGCTACTTTTGTTCCATGTGCACCCTTTTCAGGTTCTTCAGACAACAATCGGTAACCTTTTTTCTTTAACGTTTCCATGGTTTCTTTAACGTTTTTCACATGAAGGGCAATGTGGTGAATTCCCGGTCCCTTTTTTTCTATGAACTTAGCGATGGTGCTTTTTTCGGAAGTTGGTTCCAGTAATTCGATCATTGAATCTCCCGTTTGAATAAAAGCGGTTTTCAAGGCTCGATCAGGCAGCTCTTCAATTCCCTTATAATCCATTCCCAATACGTCTTTGTACAATTTTAACGATTCATCTATCGATTTCACGGCGATGCCAATGTGATCGATTTTAGTTACACTCATCTTCATCCTCCCGTTTAAAGTTATGCAAATTATAGCACATTCATTTTTCGATACCCTCTCTGGCTTGCACCCCTTGCTGATAATAGTGTTTAATTTCTTTCATTTCGGTCACAAGATCTGCTACTTCGATTAATTCGCCCGGAGCGTATCTTCCCGTAATGATCACTTCTGTTTTTTCATGTTTTTCTCTAAGTATTTTCAGAACATCCTCCAAATCAAAGAGTTTGTAAAAGAGAGCGATATTTAATTCATCCATGACAACAACATCGTATTCTCCGGATTTGATTTTTTCTTTGAGTTCTTTTAAACCCTCTCTGGCCAATCTGATATCTTCTTCTTCCGGGTCTTTTCTGATAAAACAGTTTCTGCCGTATTGTTTAATCTCTAATTGCTGTAAGCGTTCAGGTGCTTTTAATTCACTGTACTTCATCCCTTTTACAAACTGTCCGAAAAAGACTTTCTTCCCTGCACACACAGCTCTTAAAGATAGACCGAGTGCGGCAGTTGTCTTTCCCTTGCCGTTTCCGGTATATATTTGTACATATCCTTTCATTGCAGCCTCCTTTTTTGTTCTTGCCGATTGCTAAAACAACATCATAATAAAATGAGCTGAGATTCCTGCAACTAAACCGCCAATCGTATGACTTAAAATAGCTTTATTTGTGAGATTTCTATATCCTAAGGCATCCATCATTGCAATATGTGTGGATAGATACCCGCTCCAACACATTCCCATTGCAGTAAAAACAGCAATTTCGTTATTTCCCAATATCCCATTCTCTATAAAGTTCGGTACTAATGCTAATGCCGCACCACTTGAGCCGAGAGTTGTTAATGGAAAAGCCAATAATTCAGAAGATTCGAATCCAAACAAAAACTTTAAGACTGGAAATATCCTTTCTCCAAGCCAAGGTAAAACAGCGACACCTTCATAAGCAATCCCCTGATAACCCAATGATGGATCTTTAGGACCAAAAGTCAGCATCATGACAAATGTGCTGACGATGAGTACCCCAGGTATGATTCCCAACCCAATTTCAACACCAACTCGGCCACCGTCCAAGATTGATGTTAATAAACGGTGAAAGACACTTCCTTCTCTTACTGTTCGTTTCTCAATGATTTGGGTAGAATCTTCAATATTTAGATTTTCTTCTCCTAATTCTTTTTTTGTAAAATGTGCCATTAGTCTAACACTGATAATACTACCAATAACAGCACCCAAATTACCAATTAATACCGGAAGAAATACAGAATGACCAACTTTTGTACTCTGGGCAAACATATAGGTTGTAATCAATAGTCCCATCCCAAATGATGTTCCAAGATTACAAAGCAAGGGCAATTGCCATTTTTTAAAAAATTTTAAAAATTGCCGATCTTTTGTAAGGCTAATAATTGCCGGATTATCTGAAAAATATGTGGTTATTATACCTACAACTGCAATACCAGGTAAGTTATACAATGGTTTCATCAAAAATTTCAGGGTTTTATCCAAAATATGTATTACACCGAATTCAGAAAACATACCTGAAATGGCACCAGTTAAAACAGCAACGGCCATTAAAAAGAAAACCGTGTTAATTAATAAATCATGGGCGGTAAGCATCATCGTTTGAAAGAAATTGGCAGTACCCATTACAGATAATAACGGGATAAGGATGAATAAAAAAACCAAAAGGAAGATAACACCCTCATAGTTTCTTGATTTGATCCTTCTTTTTGGTTGAATAAATTTTCTTATATGCTATTCCCCCTTTTTTGAAATGTCGGCATCAAGTTATTTTACAATAAAAAGGGTTCTTTTCAAAAAGCCTGGTGCTTCTTTCAACGGAAGTATAGAAAAGTTAATCATTTCTAGATTTTTTCCAAAATTCAAATGTAAAAATTTCTTTATTAGCGATAAAATGCAAAAGTTTTCACAGTGAAAAAAAAAGACCCATCAAAGGGTCTTTCTTATTTGGTGGCTTTTTTGGATATGAGATCCACTACATCTCCTACCGTTTCTATACCGGTGAGTTCTTCCAGTTCTATTCTTGTATCCAATGCCTTTTCCAAATCCATTGCCAGATCAACTAATTCCAAAGAAGTTGCATCCAAATCTTCTGAAAGATTTGATGTTTCCGAAATTTCAACATCTTCCAGATCAAGATTTTCGATTAAGGTTTCTTTTACCTTTTTTAGTATATCTTCTCTTGTCATAAATCTTCTCCTTTCTTACCCATTTATAATTATTTAAATCCTAACATAAGTCTTGCTTTTGTACATAAATTACCATTGCAAGTGATTTTTCCAGAAACAAAGAATATTGTTTCTCTTTTTTCTTCCAACTTAACTTCATAAAGTAAACTGTCTGATGGTCTGATTTCTCTTTTAAAACGGGCTTTATCGATTCCTAAAAAGAGTGGAATGATTGACTCATCTAATTCTTCTTTATATTTATTCTTTAAAAAAATTCCGGCAACTTGAGCCAGCCCTTCGATTTGTAATACTCCAGGCATTATCGGATAATCAGGGAAGTGGCCTTGGAAAAAAGGTTCATTTATTGTGCAGTTTTTTTGGGCAATAATCTTTTCGTCTGTTATTTCCTGAACTGTATCAACGAAAAGAAAGGGATAACGATGGGGTAATATTTTCATTATTTCATCAATGTTTAAAGCTTCCATCAAATCACCTCCACAATGATTGAAGCGTTTTGACCTCCGAATCCAAAGGAATTTTTCATGAATTTTTTAATTTTCTTATGTTGTTTCTTATAAACAAAATTCAGTTCCTTCAGATTGTCATCGGGATTTTCTAGATTAGGCATGCCATGAATAAAAGCTTCTCGAGCTTGTAAAATTCCAGCAATTGTTTCAATTGCACCTGAACCGGCAATCGTGTGTCCTATCAGTGTTTTTGTTGATTGAATCATTGGCTTATGATCAGAAAAAACCTTTTGGATGGCTTTTCCTTCTGAATTATCGCCGACAGGTGTTCCAGTACCATGAGTATTGATTAATTCAATCAAATCAGGTGAAATGTTTGCAGTTTCCAAAGCACGTTTTATTGCTAAAGAAGGTCCTTTACCTTCAGGATCTGAGGCGCTGTAGTCATGTGCATCTGCAGACATGCCATAACCAAGAAGATATCCGTATATTGGCGCATTCCTTTTTTTTGCATGTTCTTCACTTTCTAAGATAATCACACCACTTCCTTCGCTCATGACAAAACCATCTCGTTCTTTGTCAAAAGGCCGACTGGCCTTTTCTGGAGCATCATTTCTTCTGGATAATGCCATCATATTTGAAAACCCAATAATACCTGGAAGCGTTACAGCAGCGTCAACACCACCTGTAATGGCTACATCGCATTTTTGTGTTTCTATCAGCATGGCTCCAGTAATCAGAGAATGAAGCGAAGAAGCACAAGCGCTTACCGGGGCGAAATTTGGACCGTTTAAGCCATACTCCATTGCAATAACACCAGCCATCATATTTGTAATGATCATGGGTATCAAAAAGGGGCTAACATATCTGGGTCCATTTTTGTATAATTCATAAAATTCTCTCATTTCAGTATGAACCCCGCCAATCCCAGAAGAAACAGTTACAGCTCCGGATTCTTTCCAATCGTCAATATGATCAAGACCGGAATCTTCAAAGGCTTCTTTTGTAGCGGCAAGTCCTAGTTGTAAAAAACGGTCAAATTTCTTGGCCTTTCTTCTATCCATGTATAATTTTGGATTAAAGTCATGGATTTCTCCTGCAATTTTGACCGGAATTTGACTCGTGTCAAATGACTTTATTTCACCTATTCCGCTTTTTTCCTCTTTGAGAGCCATTACAAACTCTTTTGTATTTTTAGCTATCGGGTTGATCGTTCCCAAACCGGTAATTGCAATTCGTTTCATTTTATGACCTCCATTCTTCTGAATATCTTCTTCCTTTCCATAAATATCCTTGATGATGATATGAAAATACTGAATTTATGAGCATAGCGATTAGTATAAAAGGTACAATCGGATGTAGAAAAATGATGAGTGCATGAACACGAATATTTAAACAAGCAAAACACCATACTGTTAATGAAAATATTAGAGATAAAAGTGCTTTAAGAGAAAAAGAAAAAAATAATAAACAATATGGAGATAAAAACATTAGAAATATGGCTAGACAGACTATGGCAGCTAGAATTGGCGATTCATTAATGGTTGGATAAAAACTTTTTGAAAATCCTTTAAATGCGTCTTTGAATCCATCATACATACGAGATGAAACCAGATTTGAAATATTTGTATAAACTACTTTCTTTTTCTGTGCTTTAAACCGTCTTGGAAAGGCAATATCATCAGCTAAAATATTATAAATGGCTGTGTATCCACCCATTTCTTCATATGATTTTTTTTTAAAACATTGATACTGTCCATTTGAAGCAGCAGCCCATTTTATTTGTTTTAGTCTGAAAAGAAAATGAGGAAGGGCTCCAAGTGAAAAGAGACCAAGAAATGGAACAGTCAAGGCTTCTCCAAAAGACTTAATGATTTGCTTTGGGATTCCAGATAACAAATCAGCATTCGTGTAATTCATTTTTTTAACTAATAGATTTAAACCATGCTTTGTATGAATGGTATCAGCATCAGAGAAAAGAATAATTTGTCCTTGTGCATTTTGAGCTAACTGATGGCACGCCCAATTTTTTCCTATCCAACCTTTTGGAAGAGGTTTCCCAGAAATAATTCTAAGTCTTTTATCAGAATATTCTGATAGAATTTCCATGGTTTTATCTGTTGAATTATCGTTCAGTACAATACATTCTAAATATAGTTCGCAGTTATTTAAAACTGAATCAACGGCATTTTTAATGTTTTTTTCCTCATTTCTTGCTGGAATCAGAACAGATAATAAAGGTTCTTCCATTTTTTTTTGTAATGTTTCTCCTTTAGAAGGATAGTAATAGAAGTAACAGTTTATACTGTAATAAATAAGATATATTAAAAAACCTGTCATTATGATGTTTTCTACCAAACTAAGAAATCCTTTCTTACATTAAAATATCAAAATATTATAGCATAAGTATAAAACGACGCATTCATAAACAAAAAAAGGACAGTCGTTAACTGTCCTTAAAAGTGGTGGAGCCGATGGGACTTGAACCCACGGCTTCTACCATGCCATGGTAGCGCTCTCCCAACTGAGCTACGGCCCCACTTAAAAAAGCAATGCTATTATATCGGAGTTTAGAGAAAAAATCAAGTCTGGATTTACTTTTTATATCTTACATTTAAATCTTTGTTGGCTTTTAATTCATCCAATCTTCTGACTGGTGTTGTATAAGGCGCTTGTTTTAACTTTTCAGGATCATTTTTGGCTTCTTCCAAAATCTTATCTACTATTTCAACAAAATAATCAAGTGTTTCTTTACTCTCTGTTTCAGTTGGTTCTATCATCATTGCCTCGTGAACGATTAACGGGAAATATACAGTAGGCGGGTGAATACCATAATCTAATAATGATTTTGCAAAATCCAGTGTTTTTAAACCGTATTCTTTTAATGATGAACCATCTGCGACGAATTCGTGCATACACTGCTTACCAAATGGAATCTTGAATCTTTGAGCGAATTTATTACGAAGGTAGTTAGCGTTTAAAACAGATATTTCACTGGCAGATTTCAATCCGTCAGCTCCCATAGTTAAAATATAAGCTGCTGCTCTGATTAAAACATTGAAATTTCCATAATATCCTTTAATTTTGCCAATGCTTTTTGGGATGTTGTAATCCAGATAATACTTGTCTTCATCTTTCTTAACATGTGGTACTGGAAGATACGGTGATAATTTTGCTTTGACACCTACAGCACCGCTACCGGGACCACCCATTCCATGAGGTGTTGAAAATGTTTTATGTAAATTAAAGTGAAGAACATCAAAACCCATATCACCCGGTCTTATTTTACCCATGATGGCATTCATATTTGCACCATCATAATAAAGCAAAGTCCCATTTTCGTGTGCTAGTTTTTGAATTTCAAGGATATCATCTTCAAAAAGTCCTAAAGTATTTGGATTCGTTAGCATAATGGCTGCTATTTCTTCGTTAAGCATTTCTTTCAGTATTTTAAGATTTACCCTTCCGTTTTCATCCGATTCAACTTGTTTTACTTTATAGCCACACATTGCTGCGGTAGCAGGATTAGTGCCATGAGCGGAGTCTGGTACAATAACTGTGTTTCTGGCAGTATCTCCTCTATCATCATGATACGCTCTTATCAGCAAAATACCCGTCAATTCCCCATGAGCACCTGCTGCTGGTTGTAGTGTTACTTCATCCATTCCACTTACTTCTGCCAGGGATTGTTGTAAATAATACATTAATTCCAAAGCCCCTTGATATGTTGATTCAGGTTGATAGGGATGAAGGTTAACAAAACCGCTTATCATAGCAACAGTTTCGTTTATTTTTGGGTTATACTTCATTGTGCATGAACCTAAAGGATAAAAACCATTATCAATTGAATGATTTAACTTTGAAAGATTTGTGAAATGACGGACAACATCTACTTCATTACATTCAGGTAATTCAGGAGGAATTTCTCTAATTTGTTCTTGAGGGATCATTTCCTCTAAACGATAGTTGGGAATATTTTCATCAGGGAATGTATAACCGATTCTTCCTTGGGCACCTTTTTCAAAGATTAAACGATTATCCCTTCTCATAACAACCCCTCCAATCGGGAAGAAAAGTAAGCAATCTCTTCCATTCTGTTAGCTTCAGTAACTGCAACTAATGAAAGGTTTTCGTGTTCAGTGTTTTCTGTAATTTCTTGAACTGGTAGAGGCCCCATTATCTTTTCTTTTAACATTTCATCTCTTATATATTTGGGATCGTGTTGGGACTTAATAGTAAATTCATTAAAGAAAGGGCCGGTGAATGCTAAATCGTATCTATCCATTCTATCTATTCTTTCAGCAAGAAAATGAGCTTTTTTTAGGCTTTGTACAGCAACTTCTCGTAACCCGGCTTTTCCCATTAAAGAAAGGTAAATCGTTGCGATAAGTGCATTATGAGCATGATTTGAACAGATATTTGAAGTAGCTTTATCCCTTCTAATATGTTGCTCTCTTGTTTGCAAAACCATAACATATCCCACGTTTCCGTCCAAATCTGTAGTTTTTCCAATAACCCTTCCTGGCATTTTTCTCATATATTTTTTCTTAGTTGCAAAAATTCCCAAGGTCATTCCACCCAGATAAAGAGAACCACCAAATGGCTGTGCTTCACCAGTAACAATATCCACGTCAAAGTCTCCAGGAGCTTTTAAAACCCCTAAAGTTACAGGATTGCAAGAAATTGTTAAAAGAATTTCACCGGTGATTTCTCTGATTGATTTTATATCCTCGATAATACCAAAGAAATTGGTATAACCCATAAGAAATCCCGCTGTATCTTTTCTCATCTTCCCTTTGAGATCTTGAACATCAATCATTCCTGTTTCTTTATCATATTTTACAGTTTCAATCTCAATCTCAGGTCCCATGGCATATGTTCGAATGATTTTTAAATATTCCGGATGAATAGATTCAGCTACCAGGTAATGATTTTTGTTTTTGATATTACACGACATTAGCATAGCCTCTGCAGCTGCAGTTCCACCATCATACATGGAAGAATTGGCAACATCCATTCCTGTTATTTCACAGATCATTGTTTGAAACTCATAGAACATCTGTAGTGAACCTTGACTGACCTCAGCCTGATAAGGAGTATAGGCTGTTAAAAATTCGCCTCTTTCAACTAAGTGTTGAATTGATTGCGGGATAAGGTGTTTATAAATACCACCACCAAGAAAAACAGAATAATCATCCAAATCTGAATTTCTCTCAGCCCATTCTTTCATCTTTCTTAATACATCCACTTCCGATAAACCGGAGTTCAGATTTAGCTGTGAAACTCTTTTTTCAACTGGAAGTTCACTGAAAAGTTCTGCAATACTTTTTACTCCAATGGAAGCAAGCATTTCTTGAATGTCCCCATCTGTATGGGGTATGTATCTCTTTGGCATGTTCGTCCCCCTTTCGCATTTCATCAAACCCAGATATTACGGGTTGTGAATTTGACAAATTATATCACAGGTCTTATCTGGAATAGATGCTAATTTTTATCTGATTGACATATGAAAAATATGTTTCAAGAAAAAAGACTGCTACTAGCAGTCTTTTTTATAAACGAGAAAGAATTTTTAAACCATCTTTTGTAATTGCAATATCGTCTTCAAAATGAGCATTTAAAGACCTGTCAGTATTTACAACCGTCCAACCGTCTTCAAGGATCATGGTGGCATATTCACCCATGCTGATCATGGGTTCGATAGCCAAAGTCATTCCTGCTCGAATTTTGGGACCACTGTTTTTTTCTCCAAAATTTGGAACAAAAGGGTCTTCATGCATTTCTCTTCCAATACCGTGTCCGCCAAAATCTCTGATGACTGAGTAACCTTCGTTCTCAACAAAGTTTTGAACTTTATATCCCATCTCTCCAAGTCTTGAAGCGCTTCTTAAAGTTTCAATAGCTAAGTCTAACGCTTGGAGGGTTACTTTAAGAAGTCTTGCTTTTTCTTCCGTAATTTTTCCAATGGGGTAAGTTCTCGCCGCATCTCCATGAAAACCACCTAAATAAGCACCAACATCAATGGTAACAATATCTCCTTCTTTGAGTAGGTTTTTTTTGGATGGAATACCGTGAATCAATACTTCATTAACAGAAATACATGCTGATGCTGGAAATCCTTGATACCCTTTAAAAGAGGGGATGGCACCCTTCTTTCTAATAAACTCTTCTATCTTTTGATCTATGTCCCAAGTCGTAATTCCCGGTTGCATTAATTCTTTCGACATTTCCAAAGCTTCGCCAACTATTTTCGAGGCTTTTTCCATGGCATTAATATCTTTATCTCTTTTCAGTTTAATCAAGTCAGCTTCATCTCCTTGTTTGATCAGGTATTGTTGTCGCTGGACTTTTCCAAAACAATGTAATCATCTGGTTGTATAGTACTAACAGCATGTTTGAATATAAGACTTTGATGTTTGCCTTCCTCAACCAGAATAGAGTACATATCAAATGATTTTAATTTCCCATGGATCTGAAAACCATTGACAAGAAATATTTTTACTCCTATCTTGTTTATTCTCAAATGGTTTAAAAAACGATCCTGTAAATTGAATTTCTCAGACATGATTTCACCCCTCATCATTAAAATATAAAAAAAATCATATTGTTTCTTCCAAATTATATCATTATCCTTGAAAAATCTCCGGAAAACTTACAAATTTATTTTTTATAGTTGTTTCTTAATCGAAGACTAAATTTTCAGAAATCAAAATATTGCATAATTATTGGTAATAGTTGTGGAAGTACTTCAACAAGTTGTTTAAGGAACGGGACTCGATTTGTTACTGGAACAATTTGAACACCTTCTTTTGAAATGATAATAACAGAGTATGGTAAAAGGTCCATTCCACCACCAGCACCACCTCCATAAACGGTTTCAGGTCCTCCCAATCCTCCACCAAAACCAAAATTGGCTTCAAAAAGCGGAATGATGGTTTTATCATCTACCTGGATTGGAGTTCCTATTGCCTTATCAGCTGTTAAAGCATCAATTGGCATACTCACTAATGCTTCAACTGTTTCTGAAATGTCATTTCCAAAAAAAACTAAAGGCAAAAACAACAACAAAATTACTAGCATTTTTTTCATGATTTCACCTCTTTAAGTAAAAATAATAAAATTTGATCTTTGATTATAACATGTATGAGTATCCAAGTTTAAATTATCGATTTATAGATTCCTGCTTCCCGGTTTAACGGGAAGATCATTATTGATGCATAAGGGGCAGCTTTCCGGTTCATAAGTTTTAAACTCAAGATGAATCGCCTCAAATACAGGCAAATCAAAATGAGCCATACCTCTGTTGGCAATACAGGCAAACCCTATAACATTACCCCCTAAGGCTTCTACAAGCTCCTTTACTTCTAATGATGATTTTCCCGTTGTGATGACATCTTCCATAATTAAGATGTTTTCGTTTGATTTTATCTCGAAACCTCGTCTCAATGTCATTTTATTATTAACTCTCTCTGAAAAAATCGTTTTTTTACCAGTTTGTCTTCCAAGAATATATGAAGGAATAATTCCCCCCATGGCAGGTCCGATAATTGTATCAAAATCCAAGTCGATTTTTTCAGTGACGACAGCGATGACTTTTTCTGCAATTTGCGGGTATTGTAACAATTTTGCACATTGGATGTATTTTTCACTATGTTTACCAGAACTAAGTAAAAAGTGGCCTTCCAATAGTGCGCCAGTTTCTTTTAGAGCCTCAAAAACCATCATATTTAATTACCCTCCTGTTTTTTTACTGCATTCATAATTTGCGTTCTCATTTCAGTTGCAGCTTTTCTTGCCGCTTCGTCAAATTCTAAATCTCTCCATTTTTCACTTCTATAGGCGAGAATGATGCCTCGTGATGAATTAATGACACCACCATTTCCATGAATGAGATAATTTGAAACATCAACCGCAGTTCCACCTTGTGCCCCATAACCTGGGACTAAAAAGAAAGTGTTTTTCATCCTGTTTCTTATTGCAATCCCATCTTCAACATGTGTACATCCAACGACTGCCCCTAAAGACGAATAACCTGAAGAGCCAATCAAATCTTGAGCTTTTTCCTCCAACAGTTCAATCATTTTCTGATAAACATATTTTCCGGAATCCGTTTTCAAATTTTGAATATCTCCAGAACCAGGATTAGAAGTCTTTAATAAAACAAATAATCCTTTACCAGATTTTAGATATTTTTCATAAGGTTCAAGTGTATCAGATCCCATATACATATTTACAGTGATCATGTCTACTTCAAAATCACCTGAAAAATGTGCTTTTGCATACATTTGACCTGTTTTTGAGATGTCACCGCGTTTTACATCTGCAATCAGTGGAACTTTTTTATTTCGAATGTAGTCCAAAGTTCTTTTATAAGCCATAAGTCCTTGTAGTCCTTCAGCTTCATAATAGGCTATTTGTACTTTAAAAGCAGCAGCGATATCCTCAGTGGAATCAATAATTTTACGGTTAAATTCAAATAGTCGATCTTCAATACAGTCATATTTATCATTTATAGACGCTGGAATATAATCAATTGAGGTATCCAAGCCTATACATACAGGTCCTTTCTCTTTTACAGTATAAAAAAGTTTATCCATTTCCTCTCCCTTCAACTATATGATCATTTTCAAACTTCACAATACCCTCTTTCATGACGAGTTTGATTTTTCCTTTTAGTGTTTTTCCTTCAAACGGTGTGTTGTGTCCTTTTGAATAAAACTCAGATCCATCTACTTTAAATTCATCATCAGGGTCCAACAAAATTAAATCCGCATTTACACCCTTTTGTATGATTCCTTTGTTAACACCCAAAATTTGCGCCGGGTTATAAGACATCAATTCTGATAATTTCATCAACGTTATTTTTTTTGTCCGTACAAGATGTGTGTAGCATATTGAAAAGGCAAGTTCGATACCGGTCATTCCTGGAGAACCATCTTTTTTATCCTGTTGACTGTGGGGTGCATGATCAGTTGCGACACAGTCGACAGTCTTATCATGAATTCCCTTGATTAGTGCCTCGATATCATCTTGTTTCCTCAATGGAGGATGAACTTTATAGGTGATAGCATCAGAAAGAACTAAATGATGAGGTGTGCATTCACAAGTGACATTGATTCCCTTTAATTTTGCCTTAGCAATCATTTCTATGGCCTCTTTTGTACTTACATGTGCCATATGCAAATGGGCTCTTGTCTCCTCACATAAGGTCAAATCTCTTTGGGTCATTTGATTTTCTGATTGTCGGGTATCATATTTGCTGATTTGTTTATATTCTGCATGCGAAGACACGATTAATCCCTTTTTAAAAGCAATTTCCATTGCCTTTTTCATAACTTCATCCGATTCAACACCATTTCCATCGTCAGAAATTATCTTACACCCTTTATTCGTAATTTTTTCGATATGCTGATAATCTTTTCCGTTAAAGTCCTTGGTAATTGAGCAACCTTGGAAAATATCAATCAAATCAATTTCTTTTGCCTTTGTCAGGTTTCTTTGTACAAGTTGATCACCATTACAAACCGGAAGGGTATTTGCCATAAGGTTGACGGTAGTATATCCACCTTTGACGGCGGCTCTAGAACCTGATAGTATATCTTCTTTGTATGTATATCCAGGATCTCGAAAATGAGCGTGTAAATCTACAAAAGCTGGCATCAAGATTTGATTATTTCCATCAACCACTTTGCAATTCTCATTTATTTCAGTTTCTACAGATTTAATCAAACCGTTTTCAATTAACACGTCTTTTTTTTCATAGGTGTCTTTATCGCAAATAATTACATTTTTTATCAATAAATTTTTGTTCATACCTTGTTTCCCAAAGCATATTTTTCATCACAATATTTGCATCGATAAACACCTTTCTTTTCATCTACCAGATAAAAGACATGTGTTAGATTCCGTTCAATAGAAGTAATACATCTTGGATTCTTGCATTTAATGACGTTTTCTACGACTTCGGGTAAACTTAACTTCAGTTTTTTTGTAATTTTGTGATTTTGAATAATATTAATGGTGACATCAGGATCAATTAAACCCAATTCACTTAGGTCGAAATTAATCTCATTTTCAATCTTGATAATATCCTTTTTTCCTTGCTTTTTGCTGATTACATTCATAATTAAGGCAACAGTATAATCAACTTTGTCCAAACCAAGATAATTAAATATTTCAACACCGTATCCAGCTCTGATATGATCAATCACGATCCCGTTTTCAATGGTATTTATTGTCATCATTTCAACACACCCCCAGTAACTTGGAAATTAAACCCATACGTACATACATCCCCATTTTTGCCTGTTTGAAGTAATAAGCCCTGGGATCTTTGTCTATTTCATAAGCAATCTCATTCACCCTGGGAAGTGGGTGCATTACAATCATTTGATCAGAGGCCTTTTTCATTTTTTCATTGTCTAGTATATATGTATCTTTTAGCCGGATATAATCCTCTTCGTTGAAAAAGCGTTCTTTTTGAACCCTGGTCATATACAAAATATCCAAATCATGAATACATTCTTCTATTTTTTCATGTTCAAAGTAGTGGATAGACTGCTTGTCTAAAATTTCCTCTTTGATGTAGTCAGGAATCTTTAACTCTTTTGGAGAGATTAAATGCATTTCGTTTCCTGGATATCTAGAAAGAGCCTTAATTAATGAATGAACGGTTCTACCAAATTTTAGGTCTCCACAGTAACCAATCCTTAAATTGTTTAACGAATTTTTCACTGTACGAATTGTAAGTAAATCAGTCAATGTCTGAGTGGGATGTTGATGTCCCCCATCTCCTGCATTGATAACCGGCACATCAGAATATATGGAAGCTACTTTTGGGGCACCCTCCTTTGGATGCCTCATGACGATAACATCAGCATAGCATGCAACCGTTCTTATAGTATCAGCAATGCTTTCGCCTTTTGAAACGGAGCTTGAACCTGCCTCTGAAAAGCCAATGACTTGCCCACCCAGTCGCATCATAGCTGCTTCAAAACTTAATCTGGTTCTGGTACTTGGTTCATAAAAAAGACTACCCAAAATCTTTCCCGAGCACTTTTTTGAATAGTTTTCGGGGTTTTTTGAAATTTTTTCAGAAAGAGAAAGAATTTCATCAATCTCTTCAGTTGAAAAATCCATAGGATCGATCAAATGTCTGTTTTTTATCATTTTGTCCCTCCCAAAAAAAAACCACCATTACTAAAAACAGTAATGGTGGTTTTTAAATTTTAAAAAATCGTATGGTAATTTTCTATACCGTAAACCCATTCGTTTATGCATTTTTTCAACTCCGTTTTTTTATCCGAATGATTCTATCATAGAGAATTGACATTATATTTACTACAACATGACTTTAATATATCAGGATTGCTGTGCTTTACAAAAAACAGAAGAATAATTTAAATTTCTGTATTTTAACCATTCTTCCATTTTTTCAATAATATGTATGGGTATCAACGGGTCTACCATAACACCGAATCCTATTCCCACCAGATTTGCTCCTGCCATCAAATATTCCAAAGCGTCTTCATGATTTAAAACCCCGCCAGTTCCTACAATAAGAATATCTTTAAATTGTCTTCTTACCTGATAGACTTGGTTCAAAGTGATGGGTTTTATTGCCGGTCCTGCAAATCCACCAAATTCTCTTTTTAATATGGGTTTCATTGTATTAATATCAATTTTCATGCCCTTAGGACAATTGGACAGCACAACACCGGAGGCTCCCCCTAAAATAGATGCCTGAACAAGTTCAAATATGTTATCTGCCGGAGCAAATTTAATCAACAAGGTTTTTTTTGTTATTTTCCTCAGTTTTTTAATCGTGTCGTTAATCTTGCTGGGATTTGTACCGATTGGCTCTTTACCTTTATCAACGTTAGGACAAGAAAAATTAATTTCTAGAAAATCAATTTTCTTGTCATCCAACTCTTTTACCATTATTTCCATTTCTTCAGCATAATTTGATGCGATACTGACAATTACAGGAACCTTTAATTGTTCCAAAAAAGGAACGGTTTCTTTCAGAAAAGCTTTAAAACCCGGATTTTGTAACCCAATTGAATTAATAATTCCACCATATACATCAACGATCCTTGGGGGTGGATTTCCTTCTGTTCTTTCGAATGTCACCGTTTTTGAAGTAAACATTCCTATTTTAGAAAGATCTATTACTTGCGATAATTCTTCCCCGTTTCCCGCTGGACCTGAGGCGATGACAATAGGATTTTTGATATTTACGCCAGCCCAATCTAAAGAAAGTAAATTGTTTTTCAAGCGCATCACCATTCCCATATAATTTCGTTGGATTTAAAAACCGGTCCGTCTGTACAAACCATTTTAATTCCTGATTTTGTCTTTATAGGGCAACCTTTACACATCCCCATACCACAGCCCATTCTCTCATCCAATGATACAAACAATTGATAATTTCTTTCTGTCGAATGTTTGTGTAATGCGTGACACATCCCTAGGCTTCCACAAGCAAGGACAATTGGGGATTCACTTTTATCTTTTTCAGTCAGATATTTCTCCAACTCATCAATAACGGTTTTTCCAGTCTGGGATTCATATACCGCTTCTTTTATTTCAATCAAATCTTTTATGTGTTCGTTTTTAAACCCAATAATAGATTTCTGGATCAAATGTGGATTTCGGTTGTTAAAAAAAAGGATGGGAGCTGCACCACATCCACCGCCTATGGTAATAATTTTTTTTGACAAATCAATTTTTTTTTCAAATGCTGTACCATAAGGCCCTCTAAAAAAGAATGGCTCACCGGGCGTAGCTTGACTTAAATAGTTGGTAAATCTGCCGATTATTTTAATCAACATTGAAAAGCCTTCTCTATTCGTATTTAAGACTGAAAAAGGTTTTGCCAAAACAGGTTCTGTTCGGTTTTTTAGCATCAGAAATTCACCGGGTTTGATAAAATCTGTTTTTTCAGACAAAGGGGAATCAAAAAGGAAAGTTGCAATCATAAAGTCATCTGAAACTTTTTTATCTTTAAGGTAGATTTTTGTCAAAAGTATTCACCTCATTGTGATTAGACATCGCCTTATTTTTTTCTTTGTATAGTATAACAGGAAGCAGCGAAATTTTTATTCATGTAGTGAGGTGGAATGGAAAGAAAAAGAATGATATAATACACCTAAATTAAGGGGGAAAAGGATTTTCCGGTAAAAAAATCATCAGTTTTGAAAGGTAGTGTAATGAAAAAAAGAATCCTGCAGTTAATTTTCTCTATAATTATTTTTACAAACTGTCTTGCTTATCATTATATTTTTCCCAATGAAATATTGTATCAGAATCGACCAACAACAGGGTTTATGTGTTCGAATCAGGCCATTGGTTTTTTTATCAGTACTAGGTTTTCGATAGATACTATATTCAAATATAAAGTTAATGACCCTCTTTTAGCCGGACTGATTCAAACAGAATCTTCTTTTTACCTCCATGCGATTTCAGATTCAAATGCCTTGGGCCTTTTTCAGATGAAACCGTTTATAGCATCTGAAATTGGTGCTTTAAACCCTTTTAATCCCAGTATTGATAAAAAAGTTTCCACTCTATTGGACAAATATTCATCTACCTTAGGAAATTTAAATAATGCTTTGGGGGCTTATCATATAGGCTATTACGGTGTCCAGAAAATAATAAACTCCGGAAATAATCCTATGCATGATAAAAGGATTAACGATTATGTGCAAAAAATACATTCTTTTCAACGTCTCTATAAAAAAGGTGATAAAATACCTTTGAAAGATTATGTTTGGTTTGACTTTTCAATGAGTCTTACAGAACCCAATACATTTTCAAGCTACCTAATAATACCCGAGTATTCTTTAGGAAGTTTTGCTTTAGGTATAAAAAAAGAAAACAATTTCCAATTTTCATTCTATCAGGATTTTTCGCTATTTTGGTTTTTGAGTACATATTTAGGTTATGAGGATGGTTTTATTGTTGGTTGCGTTTTAAAGTCCAACGACTGGTATGATAAAGTGTCTATTAAGTATAATTTTTCTAAGGAAGATTTAATTTGGAGCGCTGGTTTTATTTTTGATTATTTTTCAGTTGATTTAGGATTTTCAAAATCAAGTATTTTTATAAAACCTGCTTTTATTTTAAAAGATCGTTATTTTTTTGAAATACCACTTTATTTTACTGATTATTCTTTCATACCTGGAATTTCAGTAAAGATTAAATTTTGATAGGAGCTACGGTAATAATGATGGAACAAGCTGTTGTTGAAAAAATTATTGAAAAGAGAAAAAAGGGAGATCTTGTTTTACTTAAAAAAGTAAGACCCGATGCTTGCCACCATTGTCAGGGTAAAGTTTTGTGTGGCGTGAAAAGCAATTTTACTTTTAAGGCAGTTAATCGTTCATCATCAGTCCTTAAAAAAGGTGATTTTGTAGAATATTTACTTCCTGATATATCCGTGATCAAATTATCTTTTTTAGTCTATTCTGTACCCCTTATATCATTTTTAACCGTCATTCTTTTGTTTCAATGGGTTTTTGAGAGTGGAGAACTACTTTCTGTATTATTAGGATTAATCGTGATGTTTCTTACTTTTCTAATAATTGGATGGGTTGATAAAACAAAATTAAAAAATAGAGATCGAAGATTACCAATAATTCAGCAAAAAATATAAAGAGAGATACTATTTTAGTGAACAAAACAGGAGGGGAATTTTTTGAAATCGAAGAGGATTATACTGTTCATACTGACTTTCATTATTTTATCTAGCCTTTCGTTTGGAATCAACATTGGCTTGGTGGAGATTACTGGGAATGTTACAATTTCCACAGAGGAAATTTTGTCAGTTGTCACAAAATGTCATCAAGGGAACGATGTAACCTATGCTGATATTGAGAGAGATATCTTTAACATAAAAGATATGGGATTCTTTCAAGATGTCAAATACACATTAAATGATTATAATGAATATTCTCAGACACTTAGTATTAACGTGGTTGAATATCCGATTGTTAGTGAAATAAAACTGAATATCAGCGGTCCGGGATTGGTGTCTAAAAAAACGTTGGAAGAGTATATAACCGTCGAAACAGGAAGAGCCCTTAATTATAAAAAACTCATAAGAACACAAAATTCATTAAGAAATCAATACATAATGGCAGGTTATCAGCTATTGGAGATTAAAAACAACGTTCAGGAATATGAATCAGAAATCTTTCTCCCTAACGGAATTTTGGAAATAGAGATCTGGGAATATGCTTTATATGATCTGGTTTTGAAGGGAGATTTTGGTGATATTCAGTATGATGAGGTGAAAGAACTACTTGATTTGAGGTTGTTAAAAGATTACTACGATGATTTTTTCAAACTCTTCTTGATTAAAAAGAACTATTACCCCTCAAACAGCGAACTACAGATGGCCTTTTCAAGATTATACAACACAGGTTTGATTGGACCTGAAACAAGTGTTGATTTCGAAAATCATCCCGAACCGCTTGAAACAGGAGAACATGTAACAAATCTTGTTGTAACCATTCAATTGAATCCGGTAGTTCCAGACAAGCAACCTTTGAGATCATTAACAATTGAAGGTAATACATTGGTTCCTTCATTTGAGTTGACCGATAACTTAAGATCTGTTAATGATAATTCAATAGATTTAATGAATGTCTTAAGGGATGTTCAAAGAATTAAGGCAGTTTATGAAAAAAACGGCTATCCTTTAGTTGTCATCACGCCAAAATATAATAAAACTGAGGAAAGACTGACTTTTAAAGTTACTGAAGGAATATTGAAGGATTATCGTATTGAAGGGTTAACAAAAACAAGAGAGGATCTAGTGGTTAGAGAGATTTCATTTGAAAAGAATAAACCGGTATCCATGCGTGAATTAAGACAGACATACATTAATCTTAACAAAACCGGTTATTTTTCAAGTATAAATCTTGAACCGTTAGGAATTTCAGCTAATTCTACAGCCGTTACGATTATTGTTAAATTAGAGGAAATGGAAAATAATGTGGAATTTAAAACAAATGTGACTTTTGACCCTAAATATGGTGGTGAAACTGTCATTCAAAATATTTACGGGAAAATTGGATTGTCTTTGAAAAATCCCATGGGTCAAGGTCAAACGATTGATGTCTCCACTACACTTGGAAAATACCCGAACATTAGTTTGGGATATAATGTGAGCAGTGTTTTCCGCTCTCCCATTGATGCAGGAATTAGTGTATCTTATGGTAAAAATTTCAATCAAAGAACATTGGAAATTGATGATCCATCTACTGAAACGAATATCGCCACAGTCGTTACATTCGAATCTGAAGATTTCACAATCAGTCCTAATATCAGTTATCGAATTGATGATTTTCAAAAGGTAGGTATGGATATCACTTGGGGAAGATTTAAAAACTTTGCATTCAGTACAGATGATGCCAGTTTTACGAATCAAATTGCAAAAGAAGGAATCAAATTGATCCTTGGGGCTGATTATCGATATGATCGACGTGACGACTTATTCAGTCCCAATGAAGGGTTTGTTTTTAATACAAGGGCGGAATGGTCTTTACCATTTCAATTTGTTACGGATCATTGGATTCGTTTAAACGAGTCAATCAGTGGTTTTTATTCCCCTTGGGAAAACCACATTTTTGCTGGACGATTTATTTCTGCTCAAATTCCCTGGGAAGATGAAGATGATCCTATTAATTATTCCATTGGCGGGAGTAATAATATTTTTATTCGTGGTATTAATTATCAGCGTGGGATAAGGGCAAATTACGTCAGTGCCATCAATCTTGAATACCGGTTCAGATTTGTTGATACCAATAACATAGCTATCGAATTTTCTCTTTTCAACGATAATGCTATGGGGTGGAATACCTTTAGTGAAATTTCAAATTCAAAATTGTATTCAAGTTTAGGGTTTGGTTTTAGATTCAATATTCCAGGATTTGGCGTGCTAAGATTAGATGTCCCTTGGGATTTTTCTCCATATCTTGTTACTTCGGAAGGACCTAAATGGGGTGGAATTACTTTTGGATATGGTCAAATGTTCTAATAAAATTGATTGTGAATACATTCAAAGAGCCGGCTGGAGTCGGCTCTTTTTACTGATTATTTTCACAGTTCTTTTTTTATCATCACTTTATAGCCAGGCAATCCCTTGGTCGTTGGAAAATGATTTTATATGCTATTTTAACGCTCCTCTCGATTGGAATAAAGGCTTTAGCAATATGGAGGATATTCAGGAGTACATAGTCAATAATCAGTTGAATAAAAGGAATCAGGAATTTATCCTTGAACTTTCAGTAATACATAATTGTGATGTGGAAATTATACAAAAACTCTTCCGATCAAGAATTGTCGTCATAGGAAATGAGAAGGATAAAGACTTTTTTTACAACATAGAGGCTTATTTATTTGATATTGAAGTACTCTATTCCATTATGTATAAAGGGTTAAATGAAGGGATTTTAGTAGTTGAACGATATGATGGATTGGAAGAACTGCTGGAGATTATTTCAGATTTTGATGTTGAGATAATTCAACAAGGGAATTATTTGTTAACTTCAAAAAATAATGACAATTTGGTTGAATATCAGAATAATATCATGAATAGGAATGAATTTTCTGAAGATATCTTGATATACGCTGAAACACAGGAAAAAAACCTCACTTTAACGAATGCTTTTTCGTTTATAAATATTGAGACTAAAACTTTAAATCCAATTCAGGAAATTCCTCAATTTCCAATTCAAATACTTGAAATCCCCATAGAAAGTACAAATCTCGAGAGTCTTTTTGTTTTCTCAAATCAAAAAACAAAAGATTATTTTTACAACTATTTTGAAGTTATTTCTTCTCCTGATGAGTGGAAAATCATTTATGATCTATTGAATACAATATGTGTTTATGGCTTCTTTTACCAATTTGACAATCAATGGCTTTTAGGTTTTCAATCACAAAATCCCTTTTATGAGAATGTTTCTTTTAACAATCAAATTAAAAAATGGGGTATAACTAAGACAGATACAGTTAAACCATATGCCAATGAATATTATTTGACAGTTGTAGATGATTACTTTATGATTTCAAATTTCAAACCCGATATAGCGCTTGAAAGTATCAAAAAGAATGAAATGCAAGAAATGATGTTGGAAATTCAAGACAAAATTGGCAAAAGAGTCGTTTATGAAGTTGGTTTTGAATTTAACGAAGTATTTGATGTTACTGTTTATTTCTTTTCTACTTTTGATGATAGAATAAACAGGCAAGTTATTAGAATTTTTTAAAAAAAGGGGTTGTTTATCAAAATGAATTTCTTTACCAAACTTTTTGATAAAAATGAGAGAATAATCAAAAAATATACACAGTTAACCAAATATGTATCGGATTACGAAGAAAGATTTGCAAAGGAAAAAACCTATGAACTTCAAAGTAGGGTTGAAGAATTGAAAAAATCATTGAATGATTCACAAATCTCTCATGAGGAGACAAGAACTGAAATTTTTGCAATTGTCAGAGAAATAGCCAAGCGTACAATTGGGTTAAGACCATTTGATGTTCAGATTATTGGTGCTATCACATTGGATAATGGTGAAGTTGCTGAAATGAAAACAGGGGAAGGGAAAACGCTGGTTGCCACAATGCCGGTAACTTTAAATGCTTTGTACCAAAAAGGTGTTCACATGGTGACAGTTAATGATTATCTGGCTAGAAGGGATGCATTGTGGATGGCACCCATATACCTTTCTCTAGGATTAAGTGTTGGAGTAATCAATAATCAAACAGTCACTTACCAAGTTGTCTGGGAAAATGAAGAAAAGGCAAAAGAAGCAATAAAAAATGATCATTCCATATGGCCTAAAGATCTTGATGTAGAAGTACCCAGTCAAGAACAACTAAATTCTACGGCAATGCAAGCCTTTACTACAAAACTAGTAGAAATTGATCGTAAAGATGTCTATAAACTTGATATTGTTTACGGGACAAATAACGAATTTGGCTTTGATTATTTGCGAGATAATCTAGTTTACAATGTGGATGCAAAATCTCAGCCTACTCACTTTTACGCAATAATTGATGAAGTAGACAGCATTTTAATTGATGAAGCAAGAACCCCTTTGATCATATCAGGACCCAGTCAGGGTTCTGAAGTGATTTATTCAAAGTTTTCAAAAATGATCAGTAAATTTCAGAAGGATGAAGATTTTGAGTTAGACGAAAAAAGCAGGACTTGCACTTTGACAGACAAAGGCATTTTGAAAGCTGAAAAATTATTAGGAATAGATAATCTCTATGATCCTTCCAATATTGATAACTTGTATCATATCAACAACGCGCTTATTGCCCATTATTTATATAAAAATGAAGTAGATTATATTGTTACTGAGGATTCTGAATTAATCATTGTAGACAGTTTTACCGGAAGGTTAATGCCAGGAAGACGTTTTAGCGGAGGTTTACATCAAGCTCTTGAGGCAAAGGAAAATGTTAAAGTGCGTGAAGAATCAGTCACTTATGCCAGTATCACTTTTCAGAATTTCTTTAGAATGTATGATAAACTTGCTGGGATGACAGGAACGGCAAAGACAGAAGAGGAAGAATTTGAACAAATATATCATATGGATGTATTGGTGATACCCACCAACAAACCGGTTATCAGAAAAGACAACGATGACGAAATTTATAGAACCATTGAAGAAAAATACCAGTCAATTATTAAGGAAATAAAGTCATGTTACGATAAAGGGCAACCCATTTTAGTGGGAACAACGTCTATTGAAAAAAGTGAATTAATCAGCCATGCTCTGAACAAGTTGAGCTTACCACATGAAGTATTGAATGCTAAATATCATGAAAGAGAAGCAGAAATAATCGCTCGTGCAGGAGAACAAGCCGCTATTACCATCGCTACAAACATGGCTGGAAGAGGAACGGATATCAAATTAGCACCTGGAGTTACAGAAAAAGGCGGATTATACGTTCTTGGAACGGAAAGGCACGAAGCCAGAAGAATAGATAATCAATTGAGAGGTCGAAGCGGTAGACAAGGTGACCCTGGTCAGTCCAAATTTTTCCTTTCAGTTGAAGATGATTTGGTGCGAGTATTTGGTGGTGAAAGAATCGGAAAAATTATGGATGCCTTGAAACTTGATGAAGGAGAACCTATTCATCATCCAATGCTGACAAATTTGATTGAAAAAGCACAGAAAAAGGTTGAAGGAATGCATTTTGCAATGCGTAAATACTTACTGGAATTAGATACGATAATGGATTCTCAGAGAAAGGCGATTTACGAACATCGTGATTGGATACTTGAAGAAGGAGACATTTCCAATCATTTGAAGGAAATTTATGAAGATGTTGTTGAAAGAAGGGTAGCTAGTTTTACCGAAGGTAACGATTGGGACATGGAAGGGCTAAAAAAGTCTTTCAGAATTTTCTATGTAGATACCGAATTTTTAAAATTAGAAAAATACAATACAGTTGAAGCGCTTCAAGAAGATTGCTTCAATCTGTTATATCAAGCATATTTAAACAAAAAGGAAGAAATTGGTGAAGAATTTTCGGGTTTACAAAAATTCTTGCTCCTTAGAATTGTTGATGAAAGATGGCGGAAACATCTTGAATCAATAGAAAGGGTAAAAGAAGGCATCAACTTAAGGGCTTTTGGCCAAAAAGACCCAAAAATGGAATTTAAAAAAGAGGCACATAGATTATTTGACGAAATGATTGATTCCATATATGATGATATGGCTTCTATGCTACTCAGACTGGCAAAGGCAAACACAGAAAAAGCTTCACAAGAAGCTCAAAAAGAAATTGATTCCTTACAATATACACATGATGAAATTGATACATTTAACAGAAAAAAAAGGCGAAAGTTATCACACTCCGCACAGGCGAGTACTAAGAAGAAACGATTTAAAGTTAAACGTTGAGGTGAAATAATGCTGGTATATGAAGATAAACAAACTTTTTCTGAATTAAAACAGAAATTTGAAGAAACTTCGAAAGTTTTTAATTTAGATACTGCACAAAAAAAAATGGAAGAGCTTGAAAAAGAGATGGGTAAAAGTAATTTTTGGAATGATCCGGAGAATGCGGCCGAGGTTCTTAAAGATGCCAAAATCATCAGAAATCAAATTGATGAAATTAAAAAAATAAACAATACTTTTGAAGATGCAGAAGTTGCCCTTGAATTTGCAGAAGAAGATGAAGGTATGGAAGAGAACTTTTTAGCATTGTTATCAAAAATAAAAAAACTTGTCCGTTCCTTTGAACTATCCATGTTGTTAAACGGTAAATTCGATATGAATAATGCCTTTATTACCATACATGCAGGCGCAGGCGGTACTGAATCACAAGATTGGGCACAGATGTTGATGAGAATGTATTTACGTTGGGCTGAAAGAAGAGAATTTTCAACAGAAATAATTGAAACACAACCTGGAGATGAAGCTGGCATAAAAGGCGTTACTCTTCTGGTTAAAGGTGAGTACGCTTATGGCTATTTAAGGTATGAACAGGGTATTCATCGGTTAGTAAGAATTTCTCCATTTGATTCAAATAGCAGAAGACACACATCTTTTGCATCTGTTAGTATTTTTCCTGAAATAGATGATAATATAACAGTAGAGATAAATCCTGATGATTTACGAATTGATCTCTACAGAGCTTCTGGTGCCGGTGGTCAACATGTCAATCGGACTGAATCAGCTGTCAGGATTACCCATCTACCAACCAATATTGTAGTTACTTGTCAGTCTCAGAGAAATCAACATCAAAATAAAGACACTGCAATGAAAATGTTGATGTCAAAGTTATATCAACTTGAATATGAAAAACAAAGGCAGGATGCCGATGACATTCAAGGAGAGTTAAACGATGTTTCTTGGGGAAATCAAATACGTTCTTACGTATTTCATCCTTACAGAATGGTAAAAGACCTCCGCACCACTACAGAAACCGGTAATACGGATGCTGTTATGGATGGAGACATTGATGACTTTATTGAACAAGAATTGGTTTATTTTTCAAAACAAAAAAGGGATTAAATGATGATATTAATGTCGTTTTGGCTGGTCTTAGCTCTTTTTTTAGATCAGTTTTCAAAAAAAATTATTGTAGAACTCGTTTCGACAGGAGAAACCATAGAGGTGTTTGGCAATAATTTGATGATAACCAATGTGGGAAATACAGGTATTTCATTTGGGATGTTTCAAGGCTATACGCATATTCTCATTCCACTTGTTTTTATCATAATCATAATGGTTTTTATCGTTTCATTAAAATTTGTCAGACAATCTCCCTGGTTGGCTTTTGCGTTTGGTGCCATTATTGGTGGTGCTTTGGGAAATCAAATTGACAGGCTCTTTAAAGGTGCCGTTGTTGATTTTATTTATGTTAATGGGTTTGCAGTATTCAATGTTTCTGATTCTTTTGTTGTTGTTGGTGCATTTATACTAGGTATACACACCATATTTGCAGCTGAAAATAAAGAAAGCAACTCTTTGGACCAAAGTATTCAAATACCATACAGAATTTCAAATTTGATTAATTCCGGTAAGTTCGATTATTTTGGTAGAATCGGTAGAGTAAAAGAGGAACTAATTAAATGGTTTCTAAATGATAAAATTGATACTGTGATTCTAAGCAAAGAAACAGATAAAGATTTTTTGTCAATACTTACAAATAGTGGTTTACAAAAAGACAAAAAACCGGTTATTCTGATTCAAGACTTGGAGGATAAGGATAAAGAAATTAATCTGATAACAAAAGATGAGCATCAAAATAATATAGATGTTTATTATTTATCATCTGTTAAACGATGGAATAAAACCAAGATTATTTTTGAAAATGAACGCCAATATAAAACGAAATCAATTTACAATCCCATATTAAACGGTAATATTAGGAAAAAATCAAAAAAACCTATTCTGAAATTAATGTTTATTTATAAGAATAATGAAAATACATTCAAAAAAGAGTTGGAAGGGAGACCTGCGATGATGACAAATAACGACTTTATTCTTGAAATTGTGACTGAAGAAATTCCCCCTACAGAAATATCAGAATTGCAAGAACAATTCGAAAAAGGTTTTTCTGAGTTCCTTCATAACTTAAGGATAAAGCATGGCCAAATGAAATTTTTCTATGCGGCAAGACGCTTTGGAATTTATGTTAAAGAAATAGCGTTAATACAAGACGATCTTGAAGAAGTTAAAAGAGGACCCGCTAAAAAAATTGCGTTCGATGCAGAAGGGAATCCTTCAAAAGCTTTAATAGGTTTTTTAAAGGGGAATAATGCCTCAAAAGATGATGTGATCATTAAAGAAGATAATGCTAACGAATATTGTTATATTAAAAGAATTGTTAAGGGGAAAGGCACAAAAGAAGTTCTTCAGAATAACCTTTCTCAATTTTTAGGAAATCTGAATTTTAAAAAATCTATGAGATGGGCTGATGGTAGTTTAAGGTTTGTTAGACCAATCCATAATATATTATCTATCTTAGCAGGAGAGTTAGTTGAATTTAGTTTTATGGGTGTTCAATCAAAAAAAGTAACTCTTGCTCACAGATTTAAAGAAAACGCTGTTGAGATTCAATCTGCTGGAGTTTATTTTGAAAAAATGATTGAAAACAATGTTTACGCAGATCAGAATCAAAGAAAAGAAAAGATTAAAACCGAAATACGGGAATTGGAGAAAGAAAAAGATATCAAAATACCAAATGATGAAGAATTGCTTGAGGAAATCACAGCCATCACCGAATATCCGAATGCCGTTTTAGGACAATTTGATGACAGATTCTTAAAATTACCAAAAGAAGTTTTAATTACCACATTAAAACATCATCAAAGAACATTTCCCGTTATAAAGGATCAACAGATCATTGCATATTTTCTTTCTTTTCAAGACAATGAAGAACGTTCCCATGAAAATGTTAAAACAGGTTATCGAAAAGTAATTGAAGCCAGACTGGAAGATGCACTATTCTATTTTCATGAGGATATGAAAAAACCATTTTCTCAGCGGATTGAAGATCTTAAGGAAATAGGATTTCAAAATAACCTTGGATCACTTTATGAGAAAGTTTTAAGGATAAATAAACTTTCACAAGAAATTTGTACCATCTTTAAGTTTGAAAATGAAATCATTGAAAACGTTCAAAAAACCACTTTATTAATGAAAAATGATTTAACAACACAAATGGTTTATGAATTTCCTGAACTTCAAGGTATTATGGGTAGAATATATGCCAAAATCTCAGGAGAGACCCATGCAGTGTATCAGTCAATTGAAGAGCAATATTCCGAAACGGTTCCTGAGACACTATGTGGTTGTATAACAACGCTATCTGATAATTTAGATACAATTGCTGGAAATCTCTTAATCAATAACATCCCAAGTGGTTCCAAAGATCCTTTTGGCTTAAGAAGAGCACTTACTAAATGTTTGAATATTATTATTTCAATGGAATGGGATATCAACTTACTTGAATTATTTGATTTTGCGCTTGACCTTTATGATTTTGATATAGAACCAAGTAAAAAGGCAATTATATCAGAACTATTTCTTGATTTATTGAAAAATCGAATAGAGTTTTATTTAAATGAAAAAAAGATACCCTATGATGTGATTAATGCGACGATACATCTTGGAAATAATCCAATTCGATGTGTACTTGCAGCAAAGAGCTTATCAGAAATAAAAAAAGAAAGTGATTTTATTGATCTCACCAGAATATTTGAAAGAGTTCATAATATCAGCAAAAATCATACATCAAATTACTACGATTCTAGACTATTTGAACACGAAGAAGAAAAAAAATTAGAGGAAAAGTTTAACGATATAAGAGATGAAGTTAATAGAGCGCTTATGCGATTTGATTATAAAACAGCTTTAGAAAAAGTTAAAGATTTGAGAATAACGGTAGATGAGTATTTTGATAATGTTTTTGTAATGTCGGAAAGAGAGGATTTAAAGCTAACGAGATTGGGTTTTCTTAAAACATTGGACGATTTCTTGCTAAACATGGGTAATTTTGGTGAAATTGTTCAAAATAGTGAGAACGAAAATGAATAAGGGAAGTTATTTACTGTTTATCGAATTACCTGAGGATATTCTTCTAACAATATCAGGTAAAAAATGTTATATTCAGAATGGTTTATATACTTATGTTGGCTCAGCGATGAAAAATCTAAAGCAAAGAATCAATAGACACATTTCATTTAATGAAGGGAATTACAAAAGGCATTGGCACATCGATCAGTTACTTGAAAAAGGAAAGATTATATCAACGTTGGCATTACCAAGTGAAGATAGAACAGAAGAGGAGTTATCTATGTTTCTTTCCACATTCTATCAAACGATTTCAGGCTTTGGTGCCACGGATTGCAAAAGAGTCGATTCAAATCTCTTTTATTTAAGTAATCATTTAGAAGACTATTTTTCCATTATAAGAAAGGTATTGGAGTATAATTGCAACAGGAAAATGAAGAACTGAAAAGCAATCAACTGCAAAAGGTAAATTATAAAGGTATTATTTATCTTCTATCACTGATCATGGTTATTGGAATTGTGGTACTG
Organism: uncultured Thermotogaceae bacterium; assembly: GCA_964403295.1. Lineage (GTDB taxonomy): Bacteria > Thermotogota > Thermotogae > MWEM01 > MWEM01 > JASUTC01. Next base: position 61,001 of record CAYOFT010000002.1, read on the forward strand.
TATAGTTCCAGTTATATCATCTACTATAAGTATCCCGAGATGGATTTTGATTACTATCTGATCAGACAATTGATTAATATAATCATTGGATTGGTTTTTATGTTTATCATAGCCGTTATACCATTTCAAAAACATATGAGATTGGCACCTTTTTATATGGTAGGCATCGTTTTTTTACTTCTTGCGGTATTTATCTTTCCCGAACAAGGTGGAAGCAGTAGATGGATTGATTTTGGTATCATGAATCTACAACCATCAGAACTTTCAAAGATATTTCTTATTTTATTTATTTCGTCCTATTTTTTTAGAGATGAAGAAAACAGGCACAACGGGATATTGGAACAATTATTAATTCCATTGGGATGGATTATCATGTTAACTCTTCTAATAGCTGTTGAACCTGATTTAAGTAGTTCACTCATCATCTTTTTAATTGGATTAATTGTACTATACATTAGTGGTTTGAGATTATCTTATTTTGTATTAATCTTGATCATGTGTATAATCGGTGTGATTATGTTATTCCAGCTTGATTTACTGAAACCCTATCAAATGGAACGCATACAATCATTTCTTGGAATGAGTCAGGAAATTGCTTCTGAAGGGCAAGTAGATGTTAGTTTAAGAGCCATTTCTTCTGGCGGATTACTGGGTGAAGGGTTAGGTATGGGAAATTATAAATACATCATCCCGGTTCAATTTACTGATTTTATCTTTGCAATATTAGGTGAAGAGTTGGGGTTTGTAGGTATGGCCGTATTTCTTTTCCTCTATTACTTTATGAGTCGGAATTTGATCAAAGCCGCCATTAATGGTATCCATAATAATGCAGCAAAGGTTTTTATCATAGGTTTTGCTTACTTAATTATGTTACAGGTGGTTATCAACGTGGGGGTTGTTTTTGGATTACTTCCACCTACCGGTGTAACGCTACCATTTGTAAGTTATGGTGGAAGTTCTATGCTGGCTTTTTTGGGTGGTTTTGGTTTCTTCCTTAGTGCATTAAACGAAAGCATCAAGGATTAGTGTTTTTTTGATTAGTTAAAATAAAATAAAGAGGAGTTTATATGTCATATAAAACAGCAAGAGAACTTGTTTCTACATTTGAGCAAAAAAGGGCAGCAAAGTTTTCAGTTCAGTATGAAGAATTATTGTCATCTTTAAGTCCATCCGTTCGAATACAAGCAATAAATGGACTGATGAAGTTTGACATCCATTCCAGCAAAGTTGAAGACCTTTTAAAAGACCCGCATCCCTTGGTGAGAAAATCCGTTGTTAAATATTTCCGTGAAAATGGTGTGAGTGAAGATTATAAAAAGATTGTGCCTTTGCTTGATGATCCCGACGAAAAAGTAGTTGAGGAGGTTATTCAAACTGTTTATTGGCTTACCTCTGAATTTGATATCAAACCATACTTAGATAATGATTCACCAAAAATACGTTATATTACATTAAAAACTTTAGAGGAAGAAATTGATGAAGAACGATTAGAAAAACTCATAAAAGATTTAAACCCCAAGGTTCATGGATTGGCCTGGACAATTAAAACCAACAGATCAGATGACCCTGAATTCTTAAAACGAGTCATCAAAGAATCTAAGGATTTTATGTTAAAGAAGATGGCATTGAAGAAATTACTACCTTATGATGCTTCTTTTTGTATCCAAGAGTTCGAAACGTTTATTAACGATCACAATCAATTTACAATAAAAGAAAGACGTTCTTTACTCAGTTTGATTAAGGAAATACCATTGGAAGCTGCTGAAAAGCTTGTTAATCATCAAATAGAAGAAGTGAAAGATGAAGATTTGCTTGATAAATTAATCGTACCATATGTAGTTTTGAATATTGAAGCTCCCGCAAAAGTTATCACTGTTCTTAATTCTTTTGCTATTCATGATTCACCGGCAATCAGAGTCCAAGTCTTGAAAGGTTTTTCGAAGTTAAACGAAACATCGACAGTCGAACAGATCAGATCAATGTACAAAGATCCAGATGAAAAAGTAAGAGCAGCTTGTGTTACAGTCATGACAAAAATGCTGGATTATCATTTGGTTGAATTAATTGATGAACTGGTTAATGATTATAGTAAATACGTAAGAAAGGCCATTATAAAAGCCATTGGCAGATTAAAGATTGAAGATGCCTACGATCATATCCTATCTTCCATTGAAAATCATTTAGAAGATGATACAGTCAGAAAAGAAGCAATGTCAATTGCTTCACGTTTAAAATTGGCAGCAGCTGCTAATGTTCTTGAATTAATTATAAACAATGAATACGAAGAATTTGAGATTACAAACCATGCGGCAAGAGCACTTTTGCGGATTTCACCTGAAAGAGTCATCGAACTCTTAAGTTAGTTGATTTAAAAAATGGCCAAATCAAATTCTTTTTTTAAAGGTTCAACTCTGATGAATTTTTCCGGAAATTGTTTGATGGCAAAACTCGTCGTGAATTTGTCTAAAGTGAGTCTCGGCTCACCGCCTTGATCTCTTAATGCAAATTCAATGCTTGTTTCATTTTCCCAACAATGAAGATCCTTAATAATGGCTATTTTTAATGTCTCAAATTTTTTTCTGTCCATATCATAACGCGTTCCGAAGTTCAACTTCAATTTTTCAAAGGAGCCGGAAAAATCTAAATCCAGTTTTTTTGATCTTGAGTATTTCGTGTCAAAACCCAAACTAGTCTTATCAAACTTGATATTAAGGGAATTCTTTATATAATTTATTTTTCTATCATTTTCTTCCTCTTTTGGTAGTATTTGTATATCAAAATTATTCACAAGGCTGTCAATCGGGCCGATCTTACCAATAGAAATAGAGTTTTTGTTGGTGAGTTTGTCCAAATCCAATCCCTGATTTTCCTTATAATAATTAAAAATCAACTCGAAATTTGAAGAAAATTTCTTGAAGTTATTAATTGGACCGAATTCAATACCAAAAGAATCGGTTAATTTCCTAACGTTGATGTCTTGGTCATATAAATAAACAAAATTCAATTGATTGTTAAAAAAGTCATTATTAATGGAAAAATTATAATCAGTGGATAAAAATTTAGTATCACTGGCATCAATAATGCTTTTTGTATCGAATTTAAAACGTGTATCCAATAGTTTGAAATCTGTATTCGTTAATAATTGGGGATTAGATAGTCTCTGTTCATCTTTTAAAAAATCATAGGATGTTTTTAATATGATCTTTGAAAAAACGAAAGATAAATCCAAACTGGAAGTAAAGTTCAAAAGGTTTTTCTCTTTATTATAATTAAACCTTGACGTGTTTCCATCGGATTTAAGAAAAACATAGTCATGTGTGATCGTGTTTTTCCACAAGAAAAGGTTGAAATTCATATTAGTAATAACATTTTCAGAATATCGATAAGCCTTCTCATCTTGATAATCCTGCAATAAACCTGCTCGCATTGTATATTGTGTATTTATTCCAAAAAAATCTTTCCAATTGAAACCTATTTTTGGTAATGTGAATGTATTGTCAATCTTGAAATCGTCGGTATATTTTTCCTGACTTTTAAAGGAGTAATTAATATCTGTTGTTAATCCATTGACGAGCTTAACATCTCTAATAATGATCTCAGGTAATGCCGTTGAAAGTCCGTATTGCCCGTTGTAATTCATATTTGATAATTTATCCAAAAAAGAAACAGATGCCTCTGAAGTATTAGCTGCACTGAATTTTAAATCCTTAAAATTTATACTAATTGGGAAAGCTTCAGGAAAGAACTTAAACCCCATTTTTGATATGGAAAAAGATGGTAAAGTTATGGTATTTTCATTTTTGTTTTTTGATCGGACTTCAGTCTTATTCATATTAAATGAAAAAGGAGAATTATTAACTTTTCCTTTTAAACTGATTCCAAAACTTGTGTTTCTACTTGTTATTTCATCGTTTGCAATGCTCATCTTATTGTTAAAATAAAACAAAGACTCAAGTTGATCATCCCATTTTCGAGCAAGTTCAAAATTCAATTGATTTGATCTATTAGAAAAATCTTCCTGTGTCTTTTGTAATCCGTAAAAATAGACCCTTGTTTTTCCGTCGGGTAATGTAAATTTATTTTCAGCACCTATTGTATTACCTTTTTTATCTCCATCGCCAACTGTATCAAAAAACACTGCTCCGATTTCGTCATTTTTAGAATAGTAATTGAAACGTAAATGCGTCTGAATACCAGAAGAACCTGTAAAAGTAAATGATGACTCAACAGGCTGTGCCTTCCTTTCCAGAGAAGAAAAATACACAGGATAAGGCAGAACCGGTATATCATAAATATACATCAAGAGATCATAGGCAATTATCTCGTTGCTCTCTTTGACGACTATATAATTTGCTTGAAATCTGTAGTGAGGTTTTGTTTCTTCACAAGTAGTTAAATAGCCTTTTTGGGCTTCAGTTATGTTCTTTTCATCAAAAGGCTTGCTTCTGCTTTTTTCTGCCGCCAGAATAATTTCTTTATTTTTACCCTTTGCGTCTTTTGCTTTATAAGTTCCTCGCAGTTCGTATAAAAAATAAGCTTTTTTTTGTACATAAGCTTTCAGACTTTTTGAAGTAAAGGTTTCTTTGTCCTTAAAAAGGTAAACAGGTGTGCTTTCAGATGATTCGGCTAGAAAATATTCTACAGTATCTTCATTTTCAAAATGTGCCGTTACAGTTGGGGCTTTAATAATGATATCTTCATATTTTATCTCAACCCCTTCAGAAAATACAACTTTTTTATTATCACCTGAGAAATTAAACGAACCGGCTGAAATTTCTACCTGAATTTCTCCAGGCCCCGGTTCAATGGTTTCTTCCTGAGAAAATAACGTCAGGGGTAATATGAGTATGATCATAATCAATATGTGAAGTAAATTATATAGGTTGTTTGTTTTGATAACCATCATTCTCGCTTTCAAGTTGAACAAAGAAAATCCGGAGAAAAGATCTCCGGATTTTTGTTTATTCCAAAAATTATTCTTGTTCTTCCAGTTCTCTTTTTCTTTCAGCGATTATTTTATCCTGTTCATTAGAAGGAACTTCTGCATAATGTGCAAATTGCATAGTGAAATAACCTTTACCGCTTGTTATGGAACTTAACTGATTTGAAAAATCAAGCATTTCTGCATAGGGTACAGTTGCTTTAACGATCTGATAACCTTTAGAACCCGCTTCCATTCCCATAGGTCTACCTCTTCTAGAAGTTATTTCTCCCATGACATCTCCTGAATTTTCATCAGGTGTATGGACCTCAACATCCATAACGGGTTCAAGTAACACCGGTTTGGCATCTTGCATACCTTTCTTAAAAGCTTGTCTTGCAGCAATTTGGAAAGCCATATCAGATGAATCAACGTCATGGTAAGACCCATCATAAAGCTCTACCTTGATATCGACAACAGGATAAGAAGCAAGAATACCTTTTTTCATTGCTTCAACTACACCTTTTTCAACAGATGGAATGTAATTATTAGGAACTGATCCACCGAAGATGGATTGAGCGAATTCAAATCCTTTTCCTCTTTCAAGAGGAGACACTTTTATTTTGACATGTCCATATTGACCATGCCCTCCAGATTGTTTTTTATGTTTGTATTCTACATCGGAATTCCCTTTAACAGTTTCTTTATAAGGAATCTTAGGTTGTCCAACTTCTACATCAACTTTGAAAAGCTTCTTCAGTCTTTCAATCATAACATTGAGATGTGATGTTCCCATACCGGAAATAACAGTATCATTAGTTTCTGCATCATGTTCCCAGGTAAAAGTAGGATCAGATTCTGAGAGTTTAGAAAGCCCATTGGAGATTTTGTCAATGTCTCCTTTTGATTTTGGATGAACTGATTTAGTCAACATAGGTTCGGGATATTCAGGTTTAATGACCATTAATTTTCTTGAGGAAGTGCAGAGGGTATCCCCAACTTCACTTTCTTTAAGCTTTGGAATACTGATAATATCTCCAAGCGTAGCTGTTTCAGTCTCTTCCTGTTCTTTTCCCGTGACATGATAAATATGGGATGCTTTTTCATTGGAATCTTTGTTGACATTAACGATGGCATTTCCGGTTTTGATCTCACCAGAGAGAACTTTAACAAATGATTGTTTACCAATAAATGGATCAACAGCTGCTTTGAAGATGTAACCTACAAATGGAGCATCTTTTTCCATTTCTAAATCAAACTCTTTTTCGCCTTCAGCCATTTTTGTTGAAACATTTTTTCTTTGCATTGGATTGATACCTGTTGCTTTAATAAGATCAAGAAAAAGATCGATTCCAATATTTTTTATGGCAGAACCGCAACATACCGGTACGAGCTGACCTTCTGAATAAGCATTTTTCATCGCTTTTGCAAGTGCAGGACCATCAATGTCCTCTCCGCCAAGATATTTTTCCATTAAATCATCATCGGTTTCTACAATATCCTCTACTAATGCCATTCTTAATTCTTCCACTTGATCTTTGAGTTCTTCAGGGATCTCAACTTTCTCTTTTTTACCACTGGCATCATCTGAATATACGTAGGCACAGTTGTTTAACAAGTCCACAATACCTTTAAAGGAATCTTCTTTTCCAATTGGTAAGTATACAGGTACGATGTTTTTATCAAATTTTCCTTTTAAATCATCCAGGATTTGATTGAAATCCGCTCTTTCCTTATCCATCTGATTGACAAAAATCATAATCGGTTTATTAAGCGCTTCAGCCTGTTTCCAAGTTCTTTCAGTTTGAACTTCTATACCCGATGCTGCATTGATTACAGAAACAGCATTTTCCGCGGCAAAAAGAGCTGAAATTACTTCGCTTAAAAAGTCACCGAACCCTGGTGTGTCCATTGTGATAAATTCATATCCATCCTTTTCAAAAGTACCAAATCCAACCGACAAAGTTGTGTTTTTTTCTTTTTCCAAAGGATCGTAATTCATTGTTGTACCAATCTCACTGATTTTTCCTGATAACTTCAGCATTGCTTCAATGAGGGTACTTTTTCCAGAACCATTATGACCCATAAAAGTTAAGGTTCTTCTGTTTTCTACTTGTACTGCCACAAAATGCACCTCCAAACGGAACAATATTTTTGTCCGCTTAATCTATTAGTTTAAAATTATACTGTTTAGTCGTTTCTATCTACCAGAATTCCCACTGGTATCCCCGGTTCTCCAGAGGATGGTTGATTGACAATTCTGGATCCTATCGACATAACAGATGACGAACCACCATCAAAACACATGGCATCTGAATATCCTTTCTTTAAAAGAAATTCAGTTAATTCATCATAAGTTAGTCCAGAACTTGCGGTTTGATAACCATCAATAACTAATAATATGATTTTATCTTTTGATAAAGCAAGGACGGTTCTTGGTGTTCTCCCCTCTATGATTCTTTGACCATAAGTTGCACGTATACTGCTCGAATCTTCTATTTTTTGACCGCCGGATAATAACATCGGGCCGCCTTCAATGGCATCTGTAATCTTATACTGAAATCCTGGAACGATGAACTGCATTGAAAAGGGATCACCGATTTTAATAAATTTTGATAACTCTTTTGGGTTGAAAACAACAACTTTTCCACCTTTTGGGACTTTTGGGGTATAGGTTTTAGAAATCACTTTGTTATTGGATATAACGATATATTCTCTGTTGGAATCTTGAGGTATTAATTTTTTAAAATTATCTGTATAAACGATCACATCCCCATTTTGACTATACTTATTAACACCTTTGACTAAAAATAGAGACCCACCTATTCTTAGGTGTATTTCAGTATTAATTTCCAATATATGATAAGTATTCTTGTCAGTTCTAACAAAAAATGGTCTTGGATAATAAAAAGGTTCTGATTCGATTTGCCCGTCTTTGATCAATATACCCACAGGGAAATTAGTGGAAGTATCAAAATAAGATGCATTTACTCCACCAATTGCAAAATTTTTTCGAACCATGTTGCTTAATTTATCTTTTGATCCAAGTCCGTCAAAGGAAATCTCTGGAATTATTTTTACATCAGCTTCAGTTAAGTCCACTTCAAGATAGGTTACCTTTAGTGTTGATTGATTAAACACTTCTTTTTTTCGATACCATTGCACGCCTTGAGAAAGCACTTCAATCTCTTCAAGATAAGGATCAACGTGAGAAAAATAAATGGTTGCTTTGTTCCCGTCTTTAATAATCCGGTAGTCTACCGGTACGTTAAATTGTATATTAAATTCCGAATAAAATGAATCACTGTTTTTTAATATGATACCTCTAATTGTTGTCTCATCCGCATTAGCCGGGAATACCATAATATTGGCCTCGTTGCCTCTTGTATCAACTTTTATCAAGGAATCCACATTAAAAAATTGAGAAGAAAATTCGAAAGTTACTGTTCTCAAATTCATCTCGGCATTGATTAATTTAATCATTGAGTTATCTTTGTACACATAGTAACGTTCATTCGACAGAAAGTTTAAACCAAGAAATGGAAATACCGAATCAGCGGAAATAAAGGCGCGATCATTTATCATCATGACCAGACCGTCATATTTTTCTAAAAAATTGAGAGAAATGCCGGTATAGGGATCAACTATAAGCGTGTCACCTAACTCTTTATTGATTATATAATATTTATTACTGCCTGAAAATGATGTAACGCCCGCTCCGAAATCAGTTAATTTTTCAACTGCAATCATTAGCTTCCCACTTACAATTGAGACATCCGGCTCTCTGAATCTGGTGTAATTACCGTCTGGTTCAATGTAATATAATTCCTGGGAAAACCCTAATAGTAGTATAAAAAACAATATTCCAGTTACAAGGTGTATTTTTAAATTCAAAATCGATAGTACCCCCAAGTTCAATTCTAATTGATAATAGAAAAATCAGTAAAAAAATCTCTGTTCAACAGATTATATCAAAAATCAGTTGTTTTTTTTCAACGTATTCTTTATCTCCTATTATGATGGCCTTTTTCAACATTGAAAGTGCATCTTTTAATCTGGCTTGATCATTGTAGTAAACCTTGACTATTGTATCATCTTTTTTGATTAAATCACCGGTTTTCGTTAAAAAGTCAAAGCCAACAGAAAAATCGATCTTATCTTCTTTGGATTCTCTACCCGCTCCTAAAAGATTAGCTGCAATTCCGATCTCTTGCGTATGCATTTTGCAGATATAACCATTCCGGTCTGCTTTCATTTCATATATACCTTTATTTTGGAGTAGTTGATTCGGTTTTTCAATACATTCAGTTTCACCATTTTGTGCTTTTACAAATTCAAGAAATTTATCATATGCCCTTCCCGAACTAATACTTTCTTTAAGCCTGTACTCTGCCTCTTCCAAGTCGATTGATAAGGAGAGTTTTAACATATACTTTCCCAAAGTAAAACAAAGCTGGGAAAAATCTTCCGGTCCTTCGCCTTTTAAAGTTTCAATTGCTTCGATGACCTCTAATGCGTTTCCAATCTTACATCCCAAAGGTTCATCCATATTCGTTAAAATGGCAACAGCACTTTTACCGGCCTTTCTTGCAATATCAACCATAATCTCAGCTAATTCCTTTGCAGCCGCAACATTAGGCATGAAAGCACCGGAACCAACTTTTACATCTAATACAAAGGCGTCAGCCCCGCCCGCCAACTTTTTGCTCATGATACTTGAGGCTATCAATGATGGTTCATCTACAGTAGCTGTTACGTCCCTCAATGCATAAATTTTTTTGTCTCCGGGAACAAGATTCGCTGTTTGACCTGCTAAAGCAAAGCCAATAGAGTTAACTTGTTGAATCCATTTGTCCATACTAACATCTGTTTTGAATCCCGGTATGGATTCCAATTTATCTATTGTACCTCCTGTGTGACCAAGCCCTCTTCCCGAAAGCTTGGCAACATTTGCTCCGCAAGAAGCTACCATCGGTCCCAAAACTAATGTTGTCTTATCACCAACACCGCCGGTGGAATGCTTATCAACAGTTATTCCTGAGATTTGTGAAAGATCAACAGTATCTCCAGAATATCTCATGAGTTCGGTTAAATAGTATGTTTCTTGACTTGTTAAATGTCTGAAATAGATTGCCATTAAAAAAGCCGCAGTTTGGTAATCCGGTATCTTTCCATTTACACAACCGGTGATCATGTATTCCAGTTCGTTTCTATCCAAAACTTCCCCGTTTCTTTTTTTTAATATGATGTCATATGCCCTCATCTTTGTAGATACCTCCTTGATTGTATGAAAAACCTGCCAAATGTCTTTGATGCAAAAAAGAATATTGATATTTTGATAAAATAATTTCGTATCTTTGTTGATTAATCTGTTTGGATTCCAGCCATTCCAGAAGTCTTTTCTTTGTTAATAAATCGATTAATGGTTTGAATGTTAACCTGTGAAATGGAGTAGGACCATATAAACCAAGAGCTTGCATATGCCGTTTAGTGCCATAACCTTTGTTTTTATCAAAATCAAATTTCGGATACTTTTTTGCGTACCCATGCATAATTTTATCACGAACGACTTTTGCTATGTTGGAGGCTAAAGCGATTCTTAAAGATAGTGAATCTCCTTTTATAATTTGAATATTTGGATAATCAACAGATAAATTTTTCCCATCAATAATTGCCATATTATATGGTTTCTTAAGTTTTTTTAAAGCATTATTCATTGCCATATTCGTACTTACCAATATATTATACTTATCGATAGTAGTAGCATCACTTAATCCGACAGAATGGCTAATACCGTTCTCTAAAACATAGTCATAGATCTCATTCCTCTTTTTTTCTGTAAGCTTCTTACTATCGTTGATAAATGGCAGTATTTTTATTAATTCTCTTTCCTGTCTATCCGACAAATAAACAGCTGCTGCCACTACTGGACCTGCAAGAGGTCCCCTTCCAGCTTCATCTACAGCGGCAATCTTTTTATAATGTTTTATGTATTCTTTATCGATCCAATTATACAAAATTTATCACCTTGTCTAAAAGCAATGCCAACACCAAGACAACCAATATCAATACGAGTAAAAAAACATCAGATGCTTTCATCTTTAATTCTATATATTTAGTTCTTCCCTGAAAGCCTTGATAATATCTTACATCCATTGCTAACGCCAGTTCATCGGCTCTTTTAAAAGAACTAACCAAAAGAGGAATAATTATTGGAAAAATTGCCTTTGCCCTTTTTATGATGTTTCTATCGTTAAATTTTGCCCCACGCGCTTTTTGCGCTTTTATGATATGGTTAGCTTCCATTGAAATAATGGGTATAAATCGAATGGCCAATGACATAACCATTGCTATTTCATGCGCAAAAGCCTTTTTCAAGCCCACTATTTTTAAAATACTCTCTGTTGAATCGGCTAGTCTCAGTGGGGATGTAGTTGAAGTCATCAACAGGGAGAAGCCAATTAATAAAATGAGTCTTGAAGTAACCATCAAAGAACTTATCAACGCATCCTCAGTTATAATGATGAATCCGAAGTTTATTAATATCTTTCCGGTTGTGTTGAACAACGGGAAAATAAAAGCTAACACAAATAGAATCCATATGGATTTGTAAGCTTTTAAAGTTGTCGAAAAACTGATTTTAGAACCGAAAAACATCATCAATAGGGTTAATCCTATGACAAAAAATGATAGCCATTGTTGTATTAAAAAGATCACAATCATTCCTATTACCGTATAAATTAATTTAACTCTGGGATCTACTTGGTGAAAAAAGGAATCATTTGGAATAAAACCTCCAAAAATAAAATCAAACTGCATCATTTTTTCTCCAAGAGACAAACAGTTTGAGCTGCAATTCCTTCCTTTCTCCCTTCAAATCCCATACCTTCTGTAGTTGTTGCCTTTACACTGATGTTATTCTTTTGAGTGTTAAGTACCAGAGATAACTTGTCACGAATAAAAGGAATATAATCTTGTATTTTTGGTTCTTGTGCAGTAATCACTGAATCGGAATTTGTTAGAATATATCCGGAATCCAAGATCTTGTTGTAAATAAATTTCAAGAGTTCAATACTATTTGCATCGATATATTTTTCATCATTATCTGGAAACCAAGTTCCTATGTCACCCATACTCAACGCTCCTAAAAAGGCATCAATCATTGAGTGTATCAAAACATCAGCATCGGAATGACCAGCTAGACCATATTTATAAGGAATAATAACTCCTCCCAACACTAAAGGTCTTCCTATCTGGAATTTGTGGGCATCATAACCAATACCAATCCTCATGTTCTGATTTTCACCGGCATGATGATGTGCAAAAATCCCGAAACTTCCGTGTCGTTTATTTGAAGGGCATTATTTTCATCAACAAAATTCATTTCCAATTCATCACCGTCAAAGTGTTGAAGTCCCTCAATCAAATATACCGGATCAAAGGCAACAAGCATATTTTTCCCCTCTTGTTTAATCTCGTAAGGAATATCTCCATCTCCCCTGTCCTGTGATCTGGCAGAAATTTCCAATTTATTATCCTCAATATTTAGTTTTACTGTGTCTCCTTTTCCTTTGGCAATAATGTTAATCAATTTCAAAGCTTTCAATATTTCGACACGGTCAATAATGATCTTTGTTTGAAATTGTTCCGGTAAGACCGCTTTATAATTAGGGAAAGAGACATCCATGAGCCTGGCTGTAAAAAGAATATCCTTTATTTTTGTAATAACTTTTTTACCATCAAATTTAATGATAAATTGATCTTCATCTGATTCTTTAAGTAGTGATTGGATTTCTTTCATGCTTTTTAATGAAATGAAAAAGCTTAAGTCAGATCGTTCTTCATTGAAAACGATTTCTTCTGTAACAGCCATCCGATAACTGTCCGCAGAAACAAGCCGTAAATATTTACCTGAAAATTCCCACAAAACACCGTTTAGATTTCTTATCATTTCATCTGTAGATGCACAAAATAGTACTTTTTCTATCATTGCACTGATTTTTTCTTGTGGAAGTTGTATTTCTTCTCCAACGTTTTCAAAATCAAGTTCTGGATAATCATCTGCATTCATAACCGGAATTTTAATTTCACCGGTACCGGTATGTGCGATTGCTTTATTTGGTTCAAGTGTGAAATGAACTTCATCTTTTAAGAGGTTTTTAGAAATTTCTTCTAATGTTAGTGCGTCAATAACATAAGAGCCTTGTCCTTCCCTTTCAAAACTTTCTACTTTTATCCTCATTGAGGATTCCATATCAGTTGCCGAAAAATAAATATCTTCATCTTGAGAATATATTTTGACTCCTGATAATATAGGCTTTATATTTTTCTTTGGAATAATACTAACGATTCTGGACGAAGCGTTCATCAATACATTTTTTTTCATTGAAAATTTCAACTATATCACCTCATTAAGTGTTAATTTTATTCATGGGTTCTTTATGAGCAATATATTCCAACAGCACATTAAAATCATCACCAAAATAGCGATCCTGATGATGTGGTTTTTGTGTCTCTTGAAGTTCTTGCAAAATATTTCTTAGGGTTAATCCGGTTTCCATTGGCTTTAAAAATTCGAGGCCTCTCAAGGCCAACATTAATTCGATAGCTGTAACTTTTTCACAATTAGCAATGATGGAAAATGCTTTTCTAACTGAGACGGAACCCATGGAAACATGATCTTCCTGAAAAGCCGAAGTAGGAATACTATCCACCGATCCAGGATGGGATAATGCTTTATTCTCACTAACAAGTGAGGCAGCTGTGTATTGCCAAATCATGAAACCTGAATTCAAACCTTCTTCCCCTTTTGCTAAAAAAGGAGGTAATGATGATACTAATGGGTTAACAAGTCTATCAATTCGACGCTCAGTAATATTTGATAATTCAGTTAAAGCGATTGAAACGAAATCAGCTATGAATGCAATAGGCTCACCATGAAAGTTGCCTCCACTAATGGCTTCACCTTCAAATATGATCGGATTATCGGTAACGGAATTAAATTCTCTTTCAAGCACTGTATTTGCATAATCCAAGGTATCTTTTACTGCACCAAAAACCTGTGGTATCGCTCTAAGAGAATAAGCATCCTGAACTTTACCGCAATTCTTATGTGAATCCCTTATCTCACTGCCATTTAACAAATTTAATATTTTGTGAGCAACATAAATTTGTCCAGGGTGTGGTCTTAGTTCTTGTATTCGTTTATCAAAAGGTGAAGTGGATGCCTTTAATGCATCCAAAGTTGAAGCAGCAGAGATTAAAGTCCATTCAAAAAGTCTATAAGCACGTATTAAGACATTACTTAAAAGTGAAGTCATCATTTGTGTCCCGTTTAATAAAGCAAGACCTTCTTTTTGTGCTGGTATGAAGTGATGAACATGCTCCTCATCCATGGCACTTTTTGCTGATTTTAAAGTACCTTTATGATATACTTTCCCCTCTCCAAGCATTGCCATTGCAATGTGTGCTAAAGGAGCAAGATCTCCACTAGCTCCTACAGACCCTTGCGAAGGAACAAAAGGGGTTATCCCCTTATTAAGAAAATCTATAAGGATTTGTAGTGTCTCATATCTGATACCTGAATATCCCTTGATGAGAGAGTTAACCCTTAAAAGCATCATTGTTCGTACAACTTCTATAGGAAGCGGTTCTCCGACTCCTGCTGCATGAGATACAATAATATTTCTTTGAAGTTCTTTTGATTTACTAGAATTAATATGTACTGAAGCTAATGCTCCAAATCCTGTAGTGACTCCATAAACAACATCTGAATGATCAACAAAAGATTTTACTTGTTCCACACTTTTTGATATTTTTTCAAAACAGATTGGATCAATCTGTACACTTTCGTTGTTATAAGCGATTGATTCAATCTTATTTAAATTCATGTTTGTGCCATCAATGCTATGCATCCTGTCCCCCTTGCAACATTATTTTCCTTTCGTTTTCAAGCGTGTCCAAATCTTCAATTAATCGGAACATATTTTCTTCAATTTTGATATTTTGTTCCGTTAATTCTTTTAACTTCTTATAATCCTTTACATTAGCCGGTAGAAGCATTTCTCTTTCTAACTCTTGATGTTCAAATTCTAAGATTTCATATTTTTCATTTATTTCATTGATCATTCGTTCTATTTTCTGAATTTTGTTTTTAAATGCTTTTTGCTTTTCATAAGCTAAAGGTTTTTCTTCATCTTTTGTTTCTTTATTAGAAAATCCCGTATAATCACTCATCAAGTTCATATACTCATTAATAGATCGAACTTCTAAAATTCCATTTTGTTCCAAAACAACTATTCTGTCCGAAACGTAATTTAATAACCTTCTGTCGTGGGTTACCATGATAATTGCACCTTCATATTCGTCCAGAATCTCTTGAAGTCTTTCGATAGACATAAGATCCAAATGGTTGGTGGGTTCATCTAAAATTAAAAAGTTTGGTTTTTTTAATAATATTTTTGCAAGTGATAATTTGAGTTTTTCCCCACCGCTTAAAATTTCAATTTTTTTATCCGTCTCATCACCTACAAAGCCAAATCTTCCTGCATATGCTCTAACTTCATAATCATATTTTAAGGGCATTAAGGAATTAAGTTCTTCAAAAATAGTTTTTTGTGGGTCTAATTTGGATAAATCTTGTGATAAATAGGCGAATTTTACTTTGTTGCCAAAGTGATAGCTCCCTGCATCCGGTTTAACCTCGCCCGTCATCATTTTTAGAAGCGTTGACTTACCAATTCCATTTCGTCCTAACAAAACTATCTTTTGTGATCTGTAAATTTTAAATTCCACATTATTAAATAAAGTATTATTATCAAAAATCTTTTTTAATCCAGTACATTCAAAAACTACATAATTCGATCTTTCAGGTTTAGGAATATCTCCTAAATGAGTTTGATTCTCTTCCATTATTTCGATTTCTTCTAATTTTTCTTCCACTCTGGCGACCATTTTCTCTCTTGAATGCATTAAACTGATTGCTTTTGGGTTACCCATATGTCCCCATGTTTCAAATTGTTTTACCAGTTTCTTTTGCTTATCCAATTCATTTTCTAATTTTTTCTTTTCCTTCTTTTTTGACTCAATCATTCTCTCTCGTTGTAATAAATAATCCTTATAAGTCATTCTGAAATCCCATATCTTGAAGGAATTAATCTCAAAAATCTGATTAACAACACCGCCCAATAATTCTCGGTCATGAGTAACCATTAACAGCGTTCCACGATATAATTTTAGAAACGATTCCAACCAAAAAACAGAAGCAATATCCAGATGATTTGTGGGTTCGTCGAGTATTAAAAGATCATAATCTCGCAAAAATAATCTGGCTAAAGATATTCTTGTTAATTCTCCACCACTAAAAGATCCAAGCTCTCTTTGCCAGTCAACCTCTGAAAACCCCATTCCTTTTAAAATCGATCGTATCTTTTTTTCAAAAGCAAGATGTTCGTGATCAATATCAAAATCATGATTAATCTTTTTTATCACATCAGTAAATTCATTTTCCAATTCTTTCCATAAGGTCCTTGAGGGATCGGAAATACGAAATTGCTCTTGAAAACCTATTTTGAGGTCCTTTTTTTTAATAATTTTACCGTCATAAGATGTAATTTCACCTGTCAGTATTTTTAGCAATGTAGTTTTCCCTGTACCATTGGGACCAATTAAAGCAATTTTATCTCCTTCTTGTATTTGAAAACTGCTGTCTTTTAATAAAGGATCGGTTGAAAACCCAAAAGTGATTTTATCTGCTCTAAGAATCATATTCAATCTCCCCTGAAAAATATAACATATACGAAAAATAGGGCACAAGTAGCAGGCCCAAATAGTCATAGTAAAGATATAAGCTTCGCGGATTATATTATAACAAAAACAAGCGAGATTATCACACCAAGAATATTCACAATCCAGAATCTGACAACAACTGTGGTTTCATCCCAACCTAATAATTCAAAATGATGGTGAATTGGACTCATTTTGAAAATCCTTTTCCCAGTCAATTTGAAGGATGAAACCTGAATGATAACACTGAAGATTTCTATGAAAAAGACAAGTGAAAGGATGGAGATGGTAAGAACATTTCCATTAATCAAGGCTATGATTCCAAACACGGCCCCTAAGGCTAAAGCACCTGTATCTCCCATGAAAATAGAAGCCGGTTTAATGTTAAACCATAGAAAACCTAAAAGTGCTCCCGAGAGAAACATCATGGAATAATCATTTACTCCGGTGAGCCATAAAAAAATTTGTATACCTGCCGCAGATATTAAAGCACAACCGCCTGACAATCCGTCTAAACCGTCTGTAATATTTGTTGCGTTTGAAAAAAGAGTCAAATATAGAACAAAGAAAACCGGGTAGAACCAACTTAAGTTAAGCTGCGTGTTAAAAAGCATAATAGAATGAGATTGGATAATGCCAGAAAGTAGTAAAATAACATAGATTACAATACCTGAAAGAAGTTGCATGATTAATTTGTTAACAGCATTTAATCCTTCTGAATGTTTGGAACGTACACTTAGATAATCATCTATGAAACCAATAATTCCAAATAAAAGTACACTTAGTATGATACCAAGAAAATATTTGTTTTCAATGAAAAAATTAGAAATGATATAAAATAAAAGAAAAAGAAGCATAAATATTATTCCACCTGCTGTAGGTGTTCCTTCTTTGTAATTGTGGAGTTGAGGTCCTTCTTCACGTACATATTGGACAATCCCAATTTTTTTGAAATATTTGATCACATATGAAAATAAATTTAATGAAGTGAATATTTCAATCAACAACATCCATAACATGATCGAAAACCTCCTCTAATTGTATGCTTCTTGAAGCCTTGAAAAGAAATACAGATTTTTTATCAGTTTCTTTTCGTTTATTGATTTCTTTTGAAAGTTCTCCAATATGTTCAAAAAATAAAATTTGACCTTTAAAGTGTTTTTGAATACTTTTAATACTGGGATCTTTTACATAGACTAAAACAGTATCCACCTGATTTATATTAAGTAACTCACCAATCTTTTCATGGATATCGGAATTATATGCACCTGTTTCTGCAATGGAACCCAAAACACAATAACTTTTACTAAACAATTGATCGCTTTTAAAATTTTGAAGTATTTCCAATGCATAATTTAGCGATTCTAAACTGGAATTATAACAGTCCTTTATATAAAGATGATTACCAACAAATTCAGGTACAAACCTGTTATTCACTTGACTAAGAAAAGGAGAAAGATTAGGAATCAACTCAATTTCGTAATCAAGCGAAGTGACAATAGCCAATGAAGCACAAAGATTAAGTAACTGCCCCTGATGAAAGATCCCATTTAAAGTTTCTTCGATTATTGCTTCTCTGCCATGATTGATAATAGATAATTTTATATCTGTAAAAAATTGTTTTTTTTCTGTTTTATATTTGTGCTGCTCTAAATAAACACCCGAATAACCTGTTACTTTGTCCTTTGAAAATCCAAATAATGTCGGTTTTTGTGGGAGATTGGTATTCAAATAATATCTCAATAAAGGATCAGAGCAATTCAGACAGTACGGGTCCCCGTTCAAGTGATATTTCAATAATTTACTCTTCTCAAAAAATGTATTCTCAAGACTACCTGTATTACCTATATGAGCAGTACCAATATTTAAGATTGCGGGTAAATCCGGTTTATAATGATCTACAAGATATTCGATGTCTCCTCTTTTTGACATGCCCATTTCTAATATTGACAGTTGTTTTTTTGTCGTCAAATCATTTAATATACATATTGGCAAACCGATTTCAGTATTCATATTGCCATTATTTGTAAAGATAGAATGTTGATTCAGAAAGCTAGACAAAATATTCTTAACCCATTCCTTTGTTGTTGTTTTTCCATTGGAACCTGTTATGGCGATCGAGTACCCTGAATATTTTTTATATATGTAAGCAGCCATTTCATTAATAAAATCCACAACATTATCAACTTTAAGGCATGATCCTACATAATCACCGGCATCTTCTATGATTGCGAAAATTGCTCCACTTTCAAAGCTTTGATTTACAAAAACATGTCCATTCACTTTTTCCCCTTTAATGGCTATAAAAACAGCATTCTTTTTTACTTTTCTTGAATCTGAAGTAAAAAATATTTTTTCATTAAGGGAAACATTAGTCTGGAAAAAGCATTTTAATTTTGCTATTTCAAATTCCCCAACCTCGGATAAAATGTCGAGGAATTCTTGGATAATCACAAAGGCTCCTTATGAAGCGTGATGTTTAAGTGTTCGGATCATTTGAAATGCAATATTTCGATCATTCAAAGGGAAAAAAGTATGTTCATAATATTGATATTTTTCATGACCCTTTCCTGCTAGAACGACAAGGTCTCCTTTGTTTGACAGATTCAATGCTGTTTCAATTGCTAACTTCCTATCCTCAACCAGTAAATAAGGTGTATCGTTTTCCATACCCGCTTCAATTTCTTTGATTATTTCAAGTGGATTTTCTGATTTAGGATTGTCGCTGGTAATGATAACCACATCTGCATGTTCAGAAGCGATTTTTCCCATGAGTGGTCTTTTCTTTTTGTCAGAATCGCCACCTGCACCAAATACTGCAATAATTCGGCTTCGTTTAAGCGATTTTGCATTTTTTAAAACTTTTTCTAAAGCGTCCGGTGTATGTGCAAAATCCACCACGAGATCAATATCATTGCCAATATGCGAATAGAGTTCAAACCTGCCAGGAACACCTCTGAAAGATTGCAGATATTTTGTGATGTGATTTAGATTATATCCTTCCATATCCAACATGGCCAGGACGGGTAAGACGTTATAAACATTAAAGTCTCCAATAATTGGCACTTTAATTCTTTTTATCTTTTTATTCTTAATGTAGAAATCAAACTCTATACCATTGATATCAGATAAGACATTATCGGCTGAGTAATCAGGAGTACAATCATCTTTTCTCATACCATAAGTGCATATCTTCTTATCTATTGGTATATCATGAATCATTTTCCTAAGGTGTTCATCATCAAGGTTTAATATAGCAGTACCCTTGTTTTTTAATAAATCAATAAGGTGGAATTTTGTGTCAATGTAAGTTTGCATATCGTGATGATAATCCAGATGGTCTTGTGTGATATTTGTCATGATTGCATAATCAAAACGCATACTTTCAACACGTTTCATCGCAAGGGCATGGGAAGATACTTCCATGCTCAAAAACGTTCCTTGCTTGGTTATCGTTTCTTTTGCATTTTCAACGATTTCTAATGCAGATGGTGTTGTGTTATATGAATCATAACTTCTATCTACGATTATATTTTCTACAGTTCCCATCAACGATCCCTTAAGTCCTATTCTACTCAGAAGATAATGAACAAGCGTGGATACTGTTGTTTTTCCGTTTGTTCCTGTAACGGCATATGTTTTCAATTTTTCATGGGGATTTCCATGTAAGCTTGCCGCTATTACTGATTCCGCATATCTGCTGTCGGTTACTTGAATCATCGGCTTTTCAGAATCATAGTCTACGGGTCTTTCAACAATAAACCCAGCAGCACCGTCTTTTAATGCTTCAGAAATTAGTGCATGAGAATCAAATTTAAAACCTTTTCGACAAACAAATAATGAAGCGTTTTTTATATCCTTAGTGTGAATTGAACAATTTTCAATATTCAAATCAAGCTTTTCTTCTGTATTAAATAAGTTCACCAGTAAGTTTTTCTCTTTTAAAACACCAATAACATCCTTCAATAACATAATAGAACCCCCCTTAGTTCTACGGTGTCTTCCGTATTAACTTCGTTTGATGTTAAAAACCAAATCCGCAATATTTCTATTTTCTTTAACGTCGTGAACCCTGAAAATATGGACACCTTTTAGCACCCCCAATGCTGTAGTTCCCATAGTTCCGGCAAGACGTTCCATCGGATCTTTTTGGTTTAACACCTCCCCTATAAAAGACTTCCTTGAAGTCCCCAACAACAAAGGAAGTCTGAAAGAATGAAATAAATTGATCTTTTTAAGGATTTGAAGATTGTCTACAACCCTCTTTCCAAAACCTATTCCAGGATCAAGAATAATATTTTTTCTCTTTATCCCCTTTTTTATTGCGAAAGCAATTCTTTCCGAAAAAAAATCCTTTAATTCAGATATTACATCTGAATAATAAGGATTTTTTTGCATTGTCCTGGGTGTACCTTTCATATGCATCAGTATAACTGGAATATCATTAACTCCGGCAAAAGAGGCCATTTCATTGTCAAACCTCAAAGCACTAATATCGTTTATTATATCAGCACCTGAATTGATGGCCACTTTTGCTGTTGATACCCGATAAGTATCAACAGAAATGGGAACTTTACTAAATTCTCTAATTTTTTTTACGAAAGGAACAATCCGCTGCATTTCTACATATTCATCAATTTGTTTGGCACCAGGTCTGGAAGATTCTCCTCCGATGTCAATAATGTCCGCTCCATTTTCGAGCATTGAAATAACACGTTTTTCAAGCGTTTTTTCATCTAAAATTCTACTCTCAGAATAGAAACTATCATCTGTTGCGTTAATTACCCCCATAATTAACGGTTTGGATAAAGGGATTTTTCCTGAATTAGGCAGAACTAAAGAATCAAAATTAACTTGAAGCAGAGACTCTAATTGCTTTACGAAAGCTTTTTCAATTAAGTCAGATAAATTTTGATGAAAATCAATAAAGGAAAGAAATTCTAAAAATGAACCAAAAACGAAAAGCCTTTGATTTAAGATCCGAGTTAAAAAATGACCACGAACCAATGAACGAACCGTATTTAGTTCATTTCTTTTTCCGATAATTTTTAATGTTAGATAAGAGTCATCGAAAACAAAACAACCCGGCTCTGAATAATTATTAGAGTCGAGTATATACATATCCATATGTAATATACCCCCCACATATTATAAGAAAAAAATATACCCCACAGATAGTATACACCAATGATTATATTTTTGCAACTGTTCATGTTTTTTTATTTCGCGCCCCTTAATCTCGTATCATTCGAATTATAGGCGATCATTCATGTTATAATCTGCTGGCATAAATTGTAAATGAGGGGTATATTATGGATTATCTGCTATTTGTCATCATTTTTATCACATTGTTTTTTACTTTAAGAACAAATTATAAAATTTCAAATCTCCAAGAAAAACAAAAGAAAAATCTTCAACGTCAAAAAGAAGACTTTACTTTGTTGTTTTCTAAGGTCAATAAAAACATGGAATCGCTAGAGAAAAAAATGGTTTTTTTTCAAAAATCATTGAATGATTTGAAAGAAAATCAGGAAATTACTGCACAAAAAAATCTTAATGTTTTAAAAAAACAACTCATTGCTGTAAAGAATGATACTGATTTGATTAAAACAATTTATTTAAAACCACAAAAAAAATCTGAACCGGCTAATGGTAACTTTTTAACAGCTGAGCAGGGACTAATAAAGCAAAAACCAGAAAGATCTTCAGAGGAAAATGCTTTAAATGAACAGGTAGATTATTTAGACTCCTTTAATCAGAAAATAAAGGAGAAATTAAAGCAAATGAGTGGAGATGAAATTTGGATCTTAAAACAACTTTTAGCTCAGGAACCTTTAGACTGGCAAAATATTTCCGAATTGGATGAAGAAATAGCAATGCCAAAATTTAAAATCCCAAAATTGAGTAGGCAGTTCATTATTGACGGCTTACCCATATTGATGATAAAAAACGCAGGTGATAAAATGTATGTTAAATGGGGAGAAGGTTTAACCACTGATAAGATAGAAGAAATTCAAAAGGAAATCAGGGGTGACTGGTAATGCTGTCCTTTGAAGAAGAAATTATACGATCTCTTCGAAATGGTTCTGATCTTCCATTTGGTGCAGCTTCAAGGATCATAAGAGGGAGAGAAAGAGAGAATGAGATTATAAAAAAAGACATTCAATTTATTACACAAGGCGGTAGTGCTTTAAAGGTTTTCCTGGGTGATTATGGGACTGGGAAAACCCTTTTAGGGCGAATTGCTTTGGAAAAAGGATTGGAAAACAATCTGCTACCGATTTATGTATCTGAACCCCCATTAAATAAACCGGTTGAATCTTATCAAGCATTAATTAATGGCATCATTACTCCTGAATTTAAAGGCGATTCTCTTTTCTACCTTCTATCACAGTGGTCGGAAAAACTGATATCAGAGTTGGAAAAGCAGGGAATAGAAAGAGGCCAAGACGAAATTTTTATTAACAGAATTAAAGAGAAAGTATTGGAATATGAGTTTACAAACGATTTTAACATGGGATTATCTTCATTTATAAAGGCACATATTCTCAAACGTGATGATGAAAAAAAGAAAGTGGTTGATTGGATGTCGGGTAGAAAAATCAGCTTTCATGAATTGAAAAAAATCAAAATTTCACGTAAAGTTGAAAACAGAGAAGAAAGTTTTATCTTTCTGAAAGATATTCTAAAACTCTCACGGGCAATAGAATACAGTGGTGTTGTAATTGTGTTTGATGAGCTTGAATTAATGCAAGATCAACGGAAAAACACAGCCATGAAAGGGTATGAAGCACTGCGTTCTATCATGGACATGATATCCTCAAAAGAATTGCCGAATTTATACTGTGTTTGGCTAGGAACACCTCAATGGTTTGAAAACAGCGAAAGAGGTGTAAATAGTTATTTAGCGCTTTATGATAGATTGAAAACCGAAATGAGTACGACAACAGAATCAACTGTGCAATTACTTAATCCCGTTTCACCGGAAATCTATAAAGAATTTATCAGCAGTATAATGGATGTTTATTCTTTAGCTTATAATATCAAACCCAAATTCTCTTTAACGCAAAATACAATAGATAGTTTACAGGAGAAACTTACTTCACCATTTCATGGAGATAAATTTGTTGAGATGAGACAAGTAGTAAAAACTACCGTTGAATTTTTGGATATGATTAAAGACTCAAAAACCGAGAAGAGCGCTTTGGAAGAAATCATGCCTAAAGAAAAGAAAGACGGTGAGGAACTCGAACAATTTTGGGCATAAAGAAGCTTCCAGACAAATTACCTAAAAATGAGCGTGAAAGCCTTTCTCTGTGGTATAATCCTTTCCGTTATTGAATAAATGGGGGGGCCATTACTATTACTGCATATGAAGATGTGCTAACATTCAATGCTTATCAATTTCTTCAAGATAAAAATATTACAGCAGCATATTTATCTAGCATCGACTATAAGGGGTACCATAAGTCGTATCAGATAACTAATTGCTATTATCTTCCTCCCTTTATTGAGGAAAAACTCCCTCAATCGCAAACGATAAAGATCTTTCAAGAAAAAGAGATTAAGATAATAGATGAATTACCGCTTAGATATATAACCCAGAGTCATAAGAGTACTTTTTCCGAACATATGATAAAGAAAAACATTACAGTTGTTTTCAGAGTTCCTTTGTGTAAAATCGAAAATGTTGTATATTTTCTAAACATTCTTTCTGAGAATGATTCTATTTGTAATAAGGATTACTTAAACCTATTATCGTTTGAAAAAAAAGCGGTGTGCTTAAAAATCCAAGCCTTTTACAGAGCTTTGTTAAGAATTCAAAACCTTTTTTTAAGTTATAGAAAGATACTGGAATTAAAAGGAGATGAAACCTTTGCGCATATGGAAAGAGTGGCGGTTTACTCTCATGAAATTGCTCTAAACACCTGGAAATTAGCGAATCAATTAAACCGTCAGGACATTTTAAAGAAATTTTCTCCTTTCACATTTGAAACCCTAAAACTAGCTGCAACAATTCATGATGTTGGCAAGCTGGCGATTCCAGAGAATATTTTGAACAAACCTTCGAAATTAACAAAAGAAGAATTTGAAATTATCAAAACCCATAGTGCAAAAGGAATTGAAATACTTAATACAGCCTTTCCATACAATGGATCAGTCCAAAGTCGTTTGTTTTCAAATGAATTGTACGCTATTATAGATATTACAAAAGAAATAATCTATCAACATCACGAAAGAATGGACGGAACAGGTTATCCAAGGCATTTAAAAGGGAAGGAAATCGGTTTGTTTTCAAAGATTGTATCCGTTGCAGACGTATTTGACGCTATTACTTCAAAAAGAATATATAAGGAAAAACAAACTTCTCAATTGGCATTAGCGGAAATGGTTAAAGAACAGTATGAAAAATATGATCCATTAATTTTGGAGGCACTTCTTAGAACTCAAAAAAGGTCATTGTTAGAATCAATCCAATGATAATACTATAGATTGTAATTACATTGCTTAGCTTAAAAAACTTATATGGATAATGGATTTTAAACCTTTTTGAGAAAAGAAAAAGGATAAATATTCCTGCACCAAAAAAGATCTCAGGTTCTAATAAATGCTCCATATCCAGATGATTCATGCTGTTTATCGTGCCAAAAACAACACAGATTAATGACAACAGAAAAAGAGCAAGGTTTTTCTCTAAAAAACCTTTTATGTTCCTTGAAGGAGTAACCAAAAAAGCAAATTTCCCGATAGAAATAACAGATCCGATAGTTGCAAAGATTAACCCTATAGGTATAAAATCCTTTGAATAAACGATTATTTCATGTTTATAAAAAGAGCCCAAGAAAAACGGCAAACCTGATATGGATAAATACCCTATCCAAATACCCATGAATAATAATGGAGGAACTTTTCTTTTTGGGGTATTAATGTTTCTTGTTCCATAGATTTGCTGATAATAACCGGCTGCCAAAAACAACAAAGCTTTAAAAATGGAATGAGAGAAAGCATATTCTACACCGTAATTATTCCATCCTTCCAAAATAAAGCCCATTTGAGACATAGTACTAAAGGCGAGAATTAGTTTAATATCTTTTTGTTTAACTGATAAATAAGCACCAAAAATTGCACTACTGATTCCCGCATAAATAATATATTGGGAAATAAGGGAATTGTTTATGGCTTGATTGATTCTCAGTACATGAAAAACTCCTGCATTCACAATAACTGCTGACAAAATGGCTGAGATTGAACTTTCAGAATCTGAATGAGCTGATGGCAACCACATACTGTAAAAGAAAATTCCTGATTTTATTAAAAGGGCTGTTATAAGCAGAAAAAAAGGTAAAGGACTATGAATAACATTTTGAGCTAACAGACTAATATTCAAGGTTCCAAACTGATGATATATCATAGCAGTCGCAACGAGATAAATATTAAAACTGACAGCACTTAGAATCATATACTTAAGACTTGACCATATTTGTCTGTTCTTTAGGTCTATAGAAATCAATAAATATGAAATCAAAGACATTAATTCCAGTGTGACATAAATATTAAAAAGATCATTTGCCAAAAACAAACAAGTTAAGTCTGATAATAAAAGGTTGATTAAAAAGTAAAACTTCCAGTTATGTTCTTTTTTTGAAGAATAAATAATCACACATAAAAATACAATATAAGTAGCGGCAAGAAAAACTAACGATTCTGAGCTGAATAATACCTCAACACCATTAAATAATTGCCACCCGCCAAAAACAAAGCTTATTGGCAACTGCTGTTTGTTATTGTGAAGGTGAAGTAAAACAAAAAGGAAAGTAATAATCTGAATAAAGGGAATATATTTGGCATATCTTTTAAAAAATGGGATTAAAAATGGAACTGCCAGGCAAATAACAATCGTATATTGTAAAAAAATACGTGCCAAAAGACGAAAACCTCCTAAAATAAAGGGATTTCGATAACTGATATTGAAATGATTATCGCGATAATGATACTATACACAGCCAATGAACTTGATAATTTAAAGATCTTATAAGGATAGAGTAAATAAACCTTTTTATTTAATAAATGATAAAGAACAATGCCGGTTAATAAAATGAGTATCCCTTCAATAACCTGTTGAACTGAAAAATAGTTGAGGGAGGTTATAACACCTAAAATTATTGAAATGGATGCCAGCATAACAAGGCTAAAATCGTAAGTGGATATCAAAAAAAAGTTTTTCTGGGGCTTTAATAGAAAGAGAATTCTACTCAAGGCAAAGATTGAAATAACGGAAATTAATTTAAGAAAATTTGAGATCAATATATTTGAGTTGTTTAAGATTGTATATTTGAAATTGGATCCAATAAAAAAAGGCATCCCCGAATATGATAAAAATCCAACTAAAAAAGTAAGATACAAGCTTATAGGCACTGCTTTTCTTTCGTTTTCCCCATTCTTCGTGTTATATAACTGATAGTAATAACCTACACATAAAAAAAGGATTGTTTTATACAAGGAATGTGAACAAGCATACCCTGTTCCGTTGCTAGAAAGAGCAATAAGGACCAAACCTACGTGAGACATGGTTGAAAAAGCGAGAATCATTTTTATATCCTTTTGGAAAACAGACAGAACTGATCCAAAGAAAGCAGTTGATAATCCAACAATCACTAAAAAAAGACTGATGTTTTGAGAATCTAATATATTTGTGATTCTTAAAAGATGAAATAAACCGGCATTGACTACTACGGCAGAAAGGATTGTTGAAATGCAATTCTCGGATTCAGTTTGTGCTGAAGGCACCCACATACTAAAGAAAAATACTTCAGATTTGATCAGTAAAGGTATCATAATCATCATCAATGCAAAATCATTCCGATAATTAACAGAAGCCAACAATGTCAAATTTAGTGTTCCAATTTCTCCATAAATAATCGAAGTGCCGATTAAATAAAGATTGAATCCCACCGCTCCCAAGATCATATACTTTAGACTCGACCAGATTTGTCTTTTTTTTAAATCAATCGAGATGAGTAAATAGGACAAAAGGGATAATAATTCTAAAGTAACATAGATATTGAACAAATCATTGGCAACAAAAAGACAAGTGATATCAGCAAGTAAAAGACCCAGTAAAAAATAAAATTTCCATTCACGTTTTTTTGAGAACGAAACGATTACGACAGCAAAAAAGACCAGGTATGTTGTTAGTAAAAACAAAAAAGAATCATAAGAAAAGATAATTTCTATTCCTTTGAACATTTCCCAGCCGCCAAAAGTACTATGAATAGGAAATTCATGTTGTTGAAAAAAAGCAACCAACAAAAAAATTATCCCAAAAAACAACTGTCCGATCAAAATCAAACGACTGTTTTTTTTCAAAAAAGGAATTAAAAACGGGAAACACAAGCTTATGATAATGAACAACTGGATTTTTTCAGGATTCAAGATCGCTCTTCCTTTCCTCTTCAACCAATTTTTCTATTTTATCCTCTTCGATTGTGTCATAATTCTTTGAAAGGTACATTACGAAAACTAGAGAGAGGGATTGAGTTGCAAATCCAATTACAACGGCAGTTAAAACCAATGCCTGAGGGAGAGGGTCAGAAAATGTCTGTTGTGAAATGATTGTTTGAGCCGATTGGATTATTGGAGGAACTGTTGAGTTTGTAGATCCGATAAACAAAAAGATACCGATAGTCGCTACATTCATTACACCAAGCATTAATAATTTTTTTATCATATTTTTTGTGTAATAAACTCCAAAAAAACCACAAATAAAAGTGGCACAGATAAATAATAACTCCAGCTCTCTCATAAAGCTCCCCCTTTTTCTTTAATCGAATATATCATAAATATAAAAAAAAGGAAAATCGTTTATATACTAACATATAAAATATTTGTTTGACAATATAATGATTCTGATGTATAATGTTTGCCGAGGTGATAATATGAAAAGTTTTATCGAATTATTTTGGAATGCTTCATACGATGATTTGAAAAGAGGATATACTTTTGATGAGGAAACTCAGAGTTATCTTTGTTTGTTATGTGGAAAATCGTTTAAAGCTGGTTACATCTATCCGTTTAAAGAAGAATTGCTAGATGCTCCTACCAGAATGGCACATCATGTTGAAGAGGTACATGACGGAATGGTCAACTCATTGCTTTCAATGGATAAAAAATACACAGGATTAAGCGATATTCAAATCAGTATCTTGAATGAATTTAACAAAGGAAAAGATGATACTCGGATTTCAAAAGATTTGGGTATTTCCAAATCAAATGTTAGAAACCACAGGTTTAGATTGAAGGAAAAAGCCAAACAAGCCAAAGTTTTTTTAACTATTTTTGAAATGATTGAATCCAAAACAGATTCAAATCAGAAGATAATCGATTTTCATCATACTGCTAAACAAGTAGATGAAAGATATGCCATCACGGAATCTGAAAAGAATAAATGCATATCAAAACTGTTTGATGAAGAAGGAAAACTAAACCGGTTTCCTTCTAAAGAAAAAGAAAAACTCATTGTACTTTTACAAGTGATTAAGACATTTAAAACCGGTATTATTTATTCTGAAAAAGAAGTCAACAGAAAACTAAAAGAAATTTTTCCGGATTATGCACTAATTAGAAGGTATCTAATTGAATACGGTTTTTTGGATAGAAAAAGCGACTGTAGCGAATACTGGATCAAGACAAAAACATAAAAGACAGGGGAAGCCCTGTCTTTTTTTTGATAAATATGATCAAAAAAGCTTTGAACAAAATGTTGCGATAGTCTCAAGAAAAATTTGATCTTCTTCAGTAAATGGATTAACAGTGTGGGAATCAATGTCAATTTCACCAACTACTTTACCACCTTTAAATATTGGACTGAGTATCTCTGATTTTACATCTGCACCGCAAGATAAGTAATTGGTCTCAAGGCTCACATCCTGAACAACAAAACTTATTTCTTTTTCAGCGGCTTGTCCACATATACCTTCTCCAAAATGTATTCTTTTATGTTCAGTAGGTGCACCAACGAATGGGCCTAATACTAATTCTCTGTCTTTTTCGGTATCAACGATGTAAAAACCAACCCAGTCATAATAATTAATATTTTTTTGAAGCAGTTTACAAATTGAATGTAATTTCTCATTTCTGTCAATGGGTTGTTCTATTATTGCTTTTATTGTTTTAATACTATCAATAAATATCGGGTTTTTAATTTTTAATTCGTCTTGGATGATTTTATCCAAAAACTGAAAAGCTCGTCTCATATGTGGAATAACAATTGATCCTCCGACCATGACAGCAATTGATAACGCCTCTTGAATTGCATCAGCTGACACTTTTTCTTCAACGCATCTAATAATATGATATTTTATACAATCATCACATCTTAAAACAGCAGAAGCAACCAAACCCAATAATTCTTTTTGGCCATTATCGAGAGTTCCCTCTCGATACATTTGCGAATCTAGGCTAAAAAATCTCTTGAGTTCTTTTCCTGCATATTTCATTACGTATTGGTTTAAGTCATCCCTTTCTTGCATAAAATTCGTCTTTTCATTCATTGTTTTTCCTCCCCCAATAAATTTTAACAAATTATATCATGTACCTGAAGACACTTACCAAATCTCAAAAAGTGTTATATAAAGGGTAACTCTCGTTAAGAAAGAGAATATCATATGCTATAATTTTCTTGAATGAAAGGTGGGATTATGTTGAAAAAATCAATTATTGCCTTGGATATTGGTGGAACAAAAGTACTGGGAGCACTCTTCGATGATGAATTCAATATTATAGAAAGAAAGAAGAAATCGACAAAAGCTTACGAAGGCGTTGATAAAATTCTGGGTCAGGTATCTAAAGTCATCTCTAAATTACTGGAAACCGCTGAAGAAAAAGAATTAGAAGTAGTCGCAATTGGCGCAGGAGTTCCAGGTGTCATAAAAGAAGGTGTTGTACTATTTACCCCCAACCTTCCGTGGAATCATTATCCCCTTTCAAATGAACTAGAAAAAATTTTTAAAATACCGGTAATTATTGGAAACGATGCTAACGTTTCTCTTTTAGGCGAATGGGGTCATGGGATTGCAAAAGATACAGTTAATACAGTTGGTTTTTTTGTAGGAACTGGGGTTGGCGGTGGTATCATCATCGATAAAAAAATTTATACAGGCAATATCGGACTTGCAGGTGAAATTGGACATATTACCTTAAATCCCGACGGAATTATTTGCGGTTGCGGTTCAAGAGGGTGTTTGGAAAGTTATTCCTCAAAAACAGGGATTTTAAAATACATACAATCTCAAATAAGACATGGTAGAGAATGTCTTTTAAAAGAAGAAATTATCGAAGAAGATGGGGATTATATTCTCAGAAGCTCTACCATAAAAGAAGCTTTGGAAAAAGGTGATGCCTGTATGACAGAAGCCATTGAAATTGCAGCTAAATATCTTGGAATTGCAGTGGCATCAACTCTTAATATTCTAAATCCGGAAATGGTTGTATTTGGTGGCGGACTTGTCGAAGCTTTGGAATATGACTTTCTCAATAAAATTAAGGCATACGTTTCACTTTATTCCGTTCCTCACGCAACGGATGACTGTATTTTTCAAATTTCTGCTCTTGGAGATGATGCCTGTCTATTTGGCGCTTTAACACTGGTCGAAGATAGAATGACCAGTAAGGTGGAATAATGGTTGAAATAGCAGCAGTTATAAGTATTGCATCAGAGGGTGTCTATTTAAATATCTCAGAATCAAATGCTGGTGTCATAAAAAAGATTGAATACTTGTATCAATCTCTAAGTATAGGGCAAGAGACATTTAATTATGGGAGAATCAGTTTTAAAAAAGTTGATAAAATTTGTAAGATTTTAGATAATTATAAGCAGATCATCAAAGACTATGCGGTAAAGAAAGTAAAGGTTGTTGGAACTACTGCTTTAAGAGAATCCAAAAACATTTCTTTTATTCTTGATCAAATCAAAAGCAGGACACACTTTGATGTACACGTTCTTGATGATCCACAGGAAAAATCAATCATATACAAAGCAATGCTATTAAAGATAAACAACTCAACTTTCAAAAATGAGCGTCTCTTTTTAGGTTATATTGGCACTGGTAGCCTTGGAATTGCAATTTGTAAAAATCGGAAAATAACCTATTCCCAGAATGTTCGAATTGGTTCTGTGAAATTACTGGAAATTTTGAGAAGTTTTCAAAGCGACTCGGAAAATGCCTATAGAATAATTAACGAATATTTGAGCAGCTTTGTAAAAACCATCAATTCTATACCGGAAATTGATAAAGTTGAACATTTTATTACATGTGGACAGGAAATTGAAAATATCATCAAAATGAGCGGTGAAAAACCTGGCAATGAATTTGAATCTATCCCTGTTAAAACAATAAACGATCTTTTTGAAAAAATAAAGACAAACACGCCTGAACAAATTGGAAGAAAATACAATCTTCCTGAACACGATTTGGATTCCTTGCTACCTTCTATGGGGATTTATAAAATGTTTTTTGATATTGTTAAAGTAAGCCCTATTATTTCTGTTCCTGTAAAATTGTCAGAGGCTATTTTGTTGGAGATATTTTCAAATGAAGATTATAGAGAGATCAGTCAAGTCTTTGCTGAAAGCACAGTGATTAGTGCTAAAAATCTTGGATTACGTTTTTTATATGATGAAGAACATGCCAATCAGGTTGAAAAATTGGCCTTAATATTGTTTGATCTGTTAAAACCAAAACATCGGCTGGACAAGCGATATAGATTATTACTACAATTAGCAGCGATCTTGCACGATATTGGAAAATTTATCCAGCTTAAAAATCATTCTCAACATTCCGCCAATATTATCAGAGGAACAGAGCTTTTGGGACTTGATCAAAGAGAAACTGAAATTGTTGCTTCAGTAGCAAAATATCATAGCACGAAATTTCTACTGTCCGATGATGTTAATTTACAAAAGATGAATCAAAACGATCAATTGATTATCGCAAAATTGTTGGCGATATTGAGATTGGGAGATGCCCTTGACAGATCCCATTCAAGTAAAGTGAAAGATATAAAAGTACAAATAAAAAGCAGGAAATTAAAATTAAAGATCATATCCGATCAGAGAATCCTGTTAGAAAAGTGGTCTATAGAGACAAAATCTGAATTCTTTGAAGATGTCTTTGGTTTAAAACCGGAAATAACAAAGGAGTGAGTAAGTGAACTTAGATTCATACGAATATTACTTCAACAGAGAGCTAAGTTGGTTGGAATTTAATGAAAGAGTGTTGGATGAAGCTTTTTCAAGAAACAACCCTTTGCTGGAAAGATTAAAATTTTTATCCATTAGCGGCTCTAATTTGGATGAATTTTTTATGATCAGGGTTGCGGGTTTAAAAGAATTATTTTCAGTTGGCTACACCGGAAGAGATGCTGCAGGCCTGACTGCAAAAGAACAACTGGATGCAATTTCGAAAAAGGTTCATCAATTAGTGAAAAAGCAATATATATGCCTAAACAAACTGTTACTTCCAAAACTTAAGAAAGAGGGGATCCATTTTCTTAGTGAGCAAGAGCTCAATAATAGCCAATATAACACATTATCAGATTATTTTAATTCAACGGTATTTCCCGTTCTAACACCAATGGCTATCGATCAGGGAAGACCTTTTCCTCAGATCCTTAATAAAAGTTTAAATCAAGCGGTCATAATCGAAAATGAAAAAAAAGAAAAATTATTGGCAATTATCCAAGTGCCTTCTGTATTGCCAAGATTTATTAGGATATTTGATAAAAATAATGATAATGAGATTAATTTTATCAGTATGGAAAAATTAATTAAACTTTTTGCTAGTAAATTGTTTACCGGTTACAAAATTCTAAGTATCCATCCGTTCAGATTAACACGAAACTCAGATTTAAGTATTGATGAAGAAGAAGCCAGTGATTTACTTGAAGAAATTGAAAAATCATTAAGGCAAAGAGAAAGAGGGTTCCCTGTACGGCTTGAGATTGAAAAAAATTCCTCATCACTGATCAGTGGTATTTTGTTTTCAATGCTTGATCTAAGTGAGGATGAATTATATGAAATAAATGGCCCGATAGATCTCTCATCTTTTATGGATATATCAAACCTGGAAGGGTATGACAATTTAAAATATAAACCAATATTTCCTCAACAACCAGCAGAATTTGCAGGTAAAAAAAGCAAATTCGATGTGATAAAAAAGAGAGACGTTCTTCTGCACCACCCTTATCAATCATTTAAGCCTGTGATTGAGTTTTTAGATGAGGCTGCAGAAGATCCTAATGTATTGGCTATTAAACAAAGTCTTTACAGAGTGAGCGGAAATTCACCTGTCGTCAAATCGCTGATCAAAGCTGCTGAAAATGGAAAGCAAGTAACCGTTTTAGTAGAATTAAAAGCAAGATTTGACGAAGAAAACAATATTCAATGGGCAAAAAGACTCGAAA
>CAYOFT010000003.1:0-63145 GCA_964403295.1 uncultured Thermotogaceae bacterium
CGCAACCCCTTTATTTTATTCATACCCGTACATCAAGTACCGCTCCGAGACCATCCTGTTTTGGCAATGTTTGCAATAACTGTGTATTTTGCTCAAGAGCCTGGTCCATGACTTGTTTCATGACCGCGGTACCCATTTCAGCTGAAATTTGCAGGTTTTTCATCTGCATAGCCGACTGGGTAATTCCGGATGAAATACCATCTACACCCATTTAACCAGCTCCTTTCATTAAAGGGTACGTTTTATTATCGACGAAAATACCCTAAACTTAATTACCACAAAATTTATCTTTGGCAAATTTGAAGCTTAATGGTAAAATATAATAGTATTCTTAAGAGAGGTTTTTACATGTCCAGCAAGATCGTGATAATCGATGGTTATATAGATGAACCCGCTCAATTTGGAGTTCCCCCTTACATTTCACCGACCTGTCGATATGCTTATGGATGTTATATGTTTTACGGAGTTAAACCGGAATATTATACAATTGATCAAATAAGAGAAAACGATTTATGGAACTATCTCAACACTTTTCACCACCTTGTTTTAATTGGCGGTGTTAGTGTACCGGGTAAATATGTTGGTGGTAATCCTCTAAAATATTGGGAGTTGGAAAAGATTTCTCAAAGTGCTCCTCATCCGCTAAAAATTTATAAGGGACCTTATACTTTGGGATATACAAGCAAAGGCGGCAGAGATGCACAGATTATTGAGCAGTTAAATCAATTATATGATTGCCCGGTAACTGGAAATTTAGAAACTTTTTTATTCCATCTCTTAAAAGGAGATTTACCTCCTGAATCCATTGCGAGAGATGAAACCGTTTTAAAAAAGATCGCACCTTATAGCACACAGGTTATTAAACAACATCCGAATTTTCCTGATCTCATCTGTGAAATTGAAGTATCTACAGGATGTGAAAGAAAAACCCATTGTTCATTTTGTACGGAACCTATTTTTTACGGTAAGTATTTTGAAAGACAACCTGAAGATATTCTTTTAGAAGTTGAAAAACTTGCAAATAATGGCGCCAGGTATTTCAGATTAGGACGCGCAGCAAATATATTGGCTTATGGGTATAACAGCAATCCCTCAGATTGTTCTTCTTTACAGATTCTTTATTCAGGTATTCGTCAGAAATGCCCATCTTTAGGTATGCTGCATACAGATAACGCCAATCCCGGGTTTATCCAAAATCATCAGAACTTTTCTGAAAAAGCAATAGAAATCATCAGCAATTATAATACCACTGCGGACAGTTTGTCTTTTGGCGTTGAAAGCTTTGATAAAGCAGTCATCCAACAAAATAACCTGGCTATAGAACCAGAAAGTATAATTAAAGCCTGTAAAACTGTGAATCGTATTGGAGGTTTTTTAAAAGATGGCATACCAACTTTATTGCCAGGAATAAACCTGTTGTTTGGATTAATAGGAGAAACCTCAAATACTTATGATATCAATTTTGATTATTTAAAGAAAATGCTGGATCAAGGTATCTTATTACGGAGAATCAATATTCGAAAAGCCATGGTTTTTCCTGAAACTCCTCTTTATCGTTATACACAAAAGCATAAAATAAAAACCCACTCCCGTGAATTCAGGAAATTCAAAGAAAAGGTAAGGGAAGAAATTGATATGCCCATGTTAAAAAAGATCTACCCTTACGGAACACTTATTAACGATGTCATTATTGAATATAACAAAGGAAACATCTCATTCGGAAGAAAACTTGGCACATATGCAATTTTGATCGGCATTAGAAAAAAAATAAAACCAGGTATAAAAGTAGATGTGCGTGTGACAGATCATGGATACAGATCCATAACAGGTGTCATTACAAGTGAGGATGGATAGTTATGGAAGAACAAATCACCAAAGATTTTGATATTTTCGCCATTCACATAAAGTTAAAAAGCACTTCTCTTGATGAAGTGATTTTGGGTTATTTTTTTGGCAAAAAAAATGCAAATTTAGAATATGTCTTCTTTAATTTTCCTGGCTCAGTACGTCAGAAATTACCCACTATTAGCGATAACCCACACTTAAAATTCAAAGAAGAACTTAATGATATATCAAATAAGTTAATTCCAGATCACCCGGAAATCATAGAAAGAAGTGCAAAATTGATGGAATATATTAATATTCAATTCAGAAAAATAGGCGGATTGGAACGTTTCTCAAAAAGAGTTTCTTATTTATCTGAAATAGATGAAAAAGACGAGATTAGCATGGAATTGTTAGGCTTATTTGATAATTGGGTAGAAAAAAAGGAATTACAATATGAAGCTGAATACTTTACTGCAGAAGATTACTCAAAAAAAATACTAGAAAGCGCTGAGTTTTTCCCGGAAAAAGAAAATATTACGAATTATCTTGATTTAACAAAAATGCCTGAATTTTATCCTCTCATAGACCCAATTCAAGGTATGTCAATTGATGCTTTTGAAGTGGGTATGTCCTTAAAGATAACCATCCTTTCATACCCTGATGAAGAGACAGAAAAATTGGTAAAAGAACATTTTAAAGATCATATTGATTCAAAAGAAGGCTATCTAAAAACCATTGAAACAGATATCGTATCAAAAGAATTATTATATGGGAAATCTGACACTTACGTTTTAGTAAAAGTTCGTCTTTTTGATGAAATTTGTGCATATTCAATCATGCTCAAATCGTTAAAACTCAATCGAAACCAGACGATAAAAAACAATCTCTTACCACCTATTACAGAGAAAGAGGAAAGTATCCCCTCTGGAGAAGAGAAGTTTTTACCAGGTAAAATAAAAAAGGATACGAAAGTATTAACAAAATTAAAAGAAAAAGCAAAATTTAAATTCGCCGATTTGATGTTAGTATTAATAATATTAGGGGGGAGTATCGCATTAATTGCATTATTAATTGATCTGGTCTCTAAAAAATGAACCAAAAAGGAAGGGAGAAAATGAGCAATGTCTACGGAATAGTACCTTCAAGAAGATTGGGAAGATCACTAGGGGTAAGTACAATACCCCTCAGCACATGTACTTTTTCATGCGTTTATTGCCAACTTGGAAGAACCAGAAATATGACAATGAAACGGCAGAATTTCTTTAAAATCGACGATCTCGTTGCGCAGCTGGAGGCATATCAAGATAAAAAAGATGAATTTGATGTTATAACCCTTGTGGGGGAAGGTGAACCAACCTTATACACACAGATAGGGAAGCTGATAACCCGAATCAAACAACTTTTTAATAAACCTGTAGCACTCATCACGAATGGGTCATTATTTTTTTTGGAAGAAGTTCGACAGGACTGCATACTGGCAGATATTGTCATGCCCACGTTGGATGCATGGGATGATGAAAGCTTTAGAACCTTAAACAGGCCGTTTAAAACCATTACCTTTGAAAAGATGTATAATGGTTTGCTGGATTTCAGAAGACAATATAAAGGTAACTTTTATCTGGAAATTATGTGTGTAAAAGGAATTACTGACCAGGGAAATAACATGGCTTTGTTAATCGAAAAAATCAACTATTTGAACCCTGACAAGGTATTCGTCAATACACCCGTCAGACCACCTGCTGAAGCGTGGGTTGAAAGATGTCCTAAAGAATTTGTAGAGAAATTACAAAGACACTTCAGAACAAACACAGATGTAGAAATACCTGATTCAAACTTGTACAGTAATAATCTTGACCTTTATCAGGCGATAAAAGAAATTATTAAACGTCACCCGCTTGATCAATCTGGCATAGAAAAGTTCTGTAAAACCCGTCATGAAGACGCGAGTATGATCATTAACAGATTAAAAGATGATTCTCAAGTAGAAAAAATTAATTATGAAAGCAAATGTTTTTTCAGAATCAAATCAAAAAAACGGAACGACGGCTGATTAAGACAGAAAAAACTCAATAAGGAGAGTGAGCATTATGAAAAAAGCCCTGTTATTTGCATTTCTTTTTCTTTTCTTAACAATTACTATTATTTTTTCACAAAATTTCATAAAAAAAGAATATGAACATGTACAGTGGAACATGCCAGATGATTGGCAAACATATGAGGAGAGCTTTATGCCTGGTGTCGCTTATTATAACGGGAAATTGGGATCAGGAAATGAAATTGCTGAAGGAGCTG
This sequence comes from uncultured Thermotogaceae bacterium, assembly GCA_964403295.1. Taxonomy (GTDB): domain Bacteria; phylum Thermotogota; class Thermotogae; order MWEM01; family MWEM01; genus JASUTC01. The sequence continues at coordinate 4,120 of CAYOFT010000003.1, forward strand.
TATTCACAGTCGTTACACAAGAAGGATTTGCCAGTAATGTTATCTCAGAAATGAAAAAGGATCCTTCTACAGATTTGCAAATCGAAGCCCAAAACTACCTCAACGGTATGAAAAGAAACTATTACGAAGGGTTGATTGATGATAATGGTAAAACGATTTGGTTCACATTGAGTTATTTTCCTTCCACAGAAGAATACTTTGAATTCATGATTTTTGCAATTGCGAGCGGGCCTGATATTAATAGAGATAAGGCTATTCTAAACCATGTCATTGCATCAGTTGATGTTATTGAAAAGGATTCACAATTATCTGACTCTCAAACCGGTAAAGTACTTCTAACATTAATTAATTCAGCCAATGGACGATATTTACCAAATGGCACCATTGAATTTGAATATGAAGTAGAAGAAGGTCTTTTAAAGGGAAGCCCCTGGGTTGGTATCGTTCCCTCAGAGATCCAGCATGGAGATGAAGCCGAAAACGATAAGCATGATCTAACTTATCAATATCTCAGTTCCAACCAAGACAGAATTTCTTTTACTGCTCCTTTAAAGGAAGGTTTTTACGATATAAGATTACACGATTCCGACTTCAGTGGAAAAGAACTCGGATATATTTCTTTTGAGGTAAAAGATGAAAATGAAGCGTTACCGATCATAACAACGGATAAAGTAGTTTATAAACCCGGAGAGGAAATAAAAGTAACGTATGAAAATGCCCCTGCCAAAACAACCAGAGATTGGATAGGGGTTTATAGAGAAACTTCCGATGAATCCGGCTATTTATCTTGGCAATATCTTAACGGGAAAACCGAAGGTGAACTAAGTTTCATTGCCCCGCGTGATGAAGACTCGTATAATCTTCGTATGTTTGATGATGACAGTTATAATACCCTAACTGTGAGTGAACCATTCAACGTCATTCAAGAAGATATCACGACTCCGGATGATAAGAAAGAAGTTATTTTTATTAGCAAATATGTTTTTTGTTCAGAAATAAGTGACGGCAAACCTGTTGACAATAAAATAAAATTCTCAAAAGATGATGATAAAATCTATATTCACCTAACAATCGAGGAATATCAAAAGGAACATACTTTATCCTGGGAATGGATAAAACCGGATGGTGAAGTCTATGATACTGTAGAACTTGATTTACAATCAGCTGTGGATTTAGGCTATAAAACGATCCGGGATTACAATGTATGGGCTTGGCTTCAGACTTCAACATTGGATGACTCCATGAAAGGGATTTGGAAAATTAACATTTATATGGATAATGATATTGTTCTAACAAGACAATTTGTGTTTTATTGAGTAACTGTATAAAAATCAAAAAAGGGCCAAATCAATATTGGCCCTTTTTTGATTGTGTATGTTTTTTCTGAATTAATGAAAACTTTCTACAACGTTTTTCAACCAAGCTCCTTTTTTATAGCGTTTGATTAGGATAAAGAATTTCGCTGTCTCTTCTACCATACAAAGAGAATAAACCAATGGAAAAGGCCATTTTAAAACAAGTCCGGCAACAGCGGATATTGGAATTCCGATGAGCCAAAGACAGCCCGCTTCAACGTAAAATGAGAAACGTGTATCCCCGCCTGCTCTCAATACACCAACAATAAACAGCCCATTTAATACTTTTACAGGAGCAAATAACATAGATAATCTAAGTAGGAGAATGGCTAATTTTTTAACTTCTGGCGTGACTGAGAAAAGGTTTACAAATTGTGGAGCAAATACGATCATTGGAATGACCAATACAATCACTATAAAGACCTCAAGCACAATAATCTTTTGTGAAATATATTTGGCTTTCTCATAGGAAGATTTCCCTAGTTCCTGTCCTATAATAACTGCTGCAGCGTTGGATAAGGCAAGTAACACTGCAAAAGAAAAACGCTCAATACTGTTCATGATTCTGTTAGCTGCTAAAAGTCTTGTTCCCATGTAGCTGTATATAATAGCGTACATGGAATAACCGGTAGACCAGAATAATTCATTCAAAACAGTGGGTGTAGTATATTTTATGAAACGTTTAAAAAATGATTTTGATAAAGCTTTAAAATGCTCAACATACACCCTTCCTGGCATTTTTCTCAAGTAAACAATGAATAAAATCAAAATCATTTCACATATCCTGGAAAGCAAGGTGCCAATACCGGCTCCCTCAATTCCTAATTCAGGAAAACCAAAATTACCAAATATCAGGGAGTAATTTAACAACACGTTTAAACCAATAGCAATCATACTTACTATCATTGGAATAACAGCCTTTTCTGTATTTCTTAAAACAAAGGCATAAGTCATTGTAATTCCAAAGGTAATAAAACTAAAACTGATGGCAGATAAATACTTGGTCCCCTCTTGGATAACTTGTTGATCAGGGGAAAACAATCTTAAGGTATTTTCAGGAAAGAAAAAGGCCAACACAAAGAAAAGGGCAGAAAGAATCAGAGAACAAGAAATCATTAACGCCGTTGTACGAGAAATGTTAAATTCTTGTTTTGTTCCCCAAAACTGTGCGATAAAAATTGAGCCTCCTGAAACTAAGCCAAACATAACAACGTTAAATATGAAAAAAAATTGATTGGACAAACCAACTGCTGAAATGGAAACTTCCCCCAGTTGACCAATCATCAACATGTCAACGAAGTTCATACTGCTTAAGATTATTTGTTGAATTGCTATGGGTAATGCAACACTAAAGAGTCTCTTATAAACATTCATGCTGGATTTTATCATAAAACTAACCGATGAATAAAAAGATTATGTTATTTGTTAGTAAACAAAAATATTTACAAATATCTTGAATAAAGAAAGTCGTAGCCCTTCATGATATAATTGTCAACAAGTGAATTTATAGGGAAAAGGTGTATCAATGGAGTTCGATTTTTTTTCAATAAAAGTCATTGCGGAAAGTCATTCATCAGATGAGATTATTTTGGGCTTTTTTTTTGGTAAAGTCGAAGGCCGTTTAGAATTTCAGTTTATCAATTTTGCCAGAAGATTCAAAGACCTTGCGAAAATTGATCTTAAAGAAGATCTGAATGAATTCAAAATGGACCTCAATCAAGTTTACAGAAAGCTTATCGCAAGAAGCGGAGATATCATATCAAAAACAAATGATTTTTCAAATTATCTAAAATCATATATTAACAAAAACGGTGGAAGGCTTTCGTTTAGTAATAAACTTAGTACTATCATTGACAATAAAGATACCGAAGCTGTAAGGTCTTTGCTAAGAGACCTTTTTGATGATTGGACAAGTGATGTAAGAATCAGATTTGATTGGGGATGTTCCACTTATAACGAAATGAGTTTGGAAGAATCTTCAAAAACTGAGCAATCTTTGGATATTCAAACAGCTGTAGAAAACACGAAAGATAGAAAAGACCTGCTTGATATAGCAGATTTTTATCCAATCGTTGATCCAATGGAAGGAAACCCAGTGGCAAGTTTAAAAGTAGGGGACTCTATTTTTTTAACAGTCGTCAATTTCAACCATGAAGATGAACAGCAAAGGCTTGTTAACAATTATTCTGAGAGATTTGATGGAAACGGCAAAAACATAAAACCCTTCGAAGGTTATATCACCGCAATGGAATATGTATCAGCTGAAAAAGGAACCGTATTACTAAAAATATTAATAGATGATTGGTTTGAGGCAAAGGCTTTTATCATGTCTAATATTAGAATTATGCAAAAAAACAGAAGAAAAAACCTTTTAAAACAGAATTCAATGAATCAGGATTACCTTCCTGATGAGTTAATCAAACAGACTGAAAATAAAGAAGATCAACCTGTTGAAATTTCCAGAGAGAAATTAATTGATCGGCTTATTATCGCTTCATTAATTGCATTGATTATAATAGTGATTTTAATCATCATATTTATTTTAATTTAAGGTGATTTAAATGGCAAAAATTGTTTATCCCGAAAAAGCTGATTTTTTACCTTCAAAAAAACACTATCTTCTTAGAGCGGGGTTTTTGGGTGTAGAAACTAATATTGATAAAACAATGCTAAATCTGACTAATGAAATCTATTTGGAAGCCATTTCATTAGTTGTTCCTGAAATTATTCATCAAACTTTACCAGTTGATGCGACAGATGACATTCAAATACCCGAAAAATTTCACGGCATAAACGAAATTACCTTTTTTGTTTCCACGATTGGTAAAAATATTGAAAAACGGATTGAAGAATACAATAATTCGAGAGAAACAACAAGAGCAACTTTATTAGATGCATGGGGATCAGAATCAATAGAAGAACTAAACAACAATTTTGATAGACAATTAAGGAAAAAATATTCTAAAGGAACCATCCGCTTTTCGCCCGGTTATTCTGAGATTCCCTTAACCGAAAATAAGAAAATAATTGATTTTCTTCAATATAATACCGTTCAGGCACATCCTGTATCCGGTATGTTATCACCGCAAAAAAGTACCGTTTGTATGATAGGATGGTATTGATACTTTTTAACATTCAAAAAAGGAGCATATATGAAAGAAAGCAAAAAAACAAAAAAAACTGAATTTATAAGTGATTTTTTCATTACTCAAGAAGATAGCGTTTCTTTTGAAGTTTATCCTCCAAAAAAAGGGCAAAGGAAACAATTCGAAATCATAAAAAATACCATCAAACGGTTAAAAACCCTTGAACCTGATTTTATAAGTGTTACATATGGCCCCGGGGGAACAAACAAGGGTAAAGCAGTGGATATTTCAGCGTATATTCGGAAACATGACATTACACCGTTAGCTCATCTTACTTCAGTCGGTTATACTAGAGAAGACATACCGCCAATTCTCGATAAACTGCATTCTATAGGTGTTAAAAACATACTCGCTTTAAGGGGAGATGTTCCACAAAATGCCATCTTTCCGCATGGTGCATGGTGTGATTTCAGATATGCAAAAGATTTGATCAGTATGATAAAAAAAGATGGAAGATTTTGTATTGGTGCCGCCGCTTATCCGGAAGGTCATCCGGATTGTAAGGAATTAAAAATAAGTATTAATCATATGAAAGAAAAAATTGAGGCAGGAGCAGATTTTTTTATCACACAAATGTTTTTTGATAATCAGCTTTTTTTTGATTTTCTTGACCGCGCAAGGGATGCAGGTATTCATAAATCTATCATACCGGGTATAATGCCCGTTTTACGTGCAAAACAAATAGGAAAGATTTTGGCTTTATCAGATGCTTATGTTCCAAAAAGATTGTCTGAAGCAATCGATCTTTATGCTGACAATCCGCTGGCAATGGAAGCTTATGGAATAGAATATGTATTACGACAAATTGATGGTTTAAAACAACAGGGCATTCGAAGGTTTCATATTTACTCAATGAATCGTTGGGAGCAGATCTCGAAGATTGTAAAATTAGCTCAGTTAAAATAGGGGGGCGAAAAATGAATAGAATTGATTTTTTAAAACACTTGGAAGAAAAACCTTTGTTGTTAGATGGCTCATATGGCGCACAATTCTTCAAGGCCGGATATACTGATTTACCGGGCGAAATGCTTAATTTAAAAGCGCCTGAAGTTGTTTATAACCTTCAAAAAAAATATATCGAAGCTGGTAGTAATATTCTACTGACAAACACATTCAGTGCTAATCGAATAAAACTTGCCTCCTTAAAAATAGAAGAATATACAGAAGAAATTAATAAACAAGCGGTTTTTTTGGCAAAAAAAGCTACTGGAAATAAGGCTTTCGTTTTTGGTGATATTTCTTCAACTGGAGAATTTCCTCAACCTGTTGGTCATTTTCCTTCCCAAAAGATTTACGATGCTTTTTATGAACAGGCGAAATTATTAGATCAATTTGGAGTTGATGGATTTATTGTTGAAACAATGTCTGATCTAAAAGAATTAAAACTCGCCATAATGGCTATTCGAGATATTACTACAAAAAAACCATTAATCGCACACATGACTTTTGACAAAGATGATAATGGCAAATCACCAAGAAGCGTTACTGGAACACCAGTTGAAGTCTTTGCTAATCTGATGAATGACTTGGATGTTGATGTAGTGGGAATCAATTGCAGTCTTGGACCCAAGGAGATGTACTCTGTTTTTGATAAAATGTCTCAATTCACAGAAAAACCCTTAAGTGTAGAACCTAACGCTGGAAGTCCAGACCTTGTTGATGGTCGCCTTATTTACAAAATGTCCCCTGATGAATTCAGTGTTTACACAGCTGATATGGTATTTAAAGGTGCTTCAATAATTGGCGGATGTTGTGGAACAGGACCTGAACACATAGAAGCATTGAAAACTTTAGTGGATAAAAATCCCGATTTCGTTTATGATGAAGGAAAAAAAAGGGCACAAGGTTCATATCATTTAAAGCATGAATTATGCTATCTCTCTTCAAGGACAAAACTGACTTCCATTGAACCATTTACACCTATAGGAGAAAGAATCAATCCTGCTTCAAAAAAGGGCTTTCAGGATGAAATAGAAAATTTTTACTTTAAGCGTATCTTAAACCTCGCTAAAGAACAAGAATTGGAAGGAGCAAAATTATTAGATCTGAATTTTGGGATAGAGAAAATCCTATCGCCACAACATTTCAGACAGGTGATTATAGATCTGGATAAAATATCTTCTCTTCCATTGTCGTTTGATATACAAACAAGCAAGTATTTGGAAGAAGCGCTTTTTGAGTATCCGGGAAGGCCATTAATCAATTCAGCAAAGGTTACAGAAAAAAGCATTAGTCGTAAAGCTTCCCTTTTAAAACGTCATGGCGGCATGCTTATTCTGTTGGCTATGGGAAAAAAGATACCTGAGACAGCTGAAGGTCGCTACCAACAAATAATGGAAGGTATCAAAGAACTTGAAAGGCTTTCTATCTCACGTTCCAGAATCCTGGCTGATCCACTTGTCCTTTCATTAGGGGCTGACAATGACCCGGCGATAACTTTAAAAACCATTGAGATGCTCCATAAGGCGGGAATCAAAACAACGATGGGTTTATCTAATCTTAGTTTTGGAATGCCCGAACGTAAGGGAATTAACGCAGCATTCCTCGCACAATCTATAGGTAAAGGACTTGACAGTGCCATTATGAATACAGGTGACAAACAACTGCTTGCTATAACCAAAGGAGCCGTAAAACTAAGAGGTCAGGATTTGACTGAGTCCAAAAAAATTGAAACTGAAAATGTTTTTGTCAGGTCCTTATTAAACGGTGAAATCGAAAAACTAAACAAATTAGTTGATGAAGAATTAAAACAAAAATCGCCTTTAATGGTTAGTCAACAGACATTGGCGAAAGCCATGAATGAAATTGGTGATTTATATGCAAAAAAAATGATCTATCTTCCACATTTAATTCTCGCTGCTGAAACATCAAAACCTGTATTTGAACGATTAAACAGCATGTCGGATACCGCCATCAAGGCCATTGGCAAAGTCGTTTTGGCAACTGTTGAAGGTGATGTCCACGATATTGGAAAGAAGATTGTAGGAACTGTCTTATCCAGTGGAGGGTTTGAAATAATTGACATTGGGAAAGACGTGTCTTCTGAAAATATTATAGAGTCGTTAAAAAAACATCAACCAGATATATTAGGCTTATCTGCAATGATGACAACTACTGTGGAAAAAGTTAAAGAAGTTTCTGAACTTATAAAAAAAGAGGGCATAAATGTCCTGATCATTTCAGGAGGTGCTTCGATGAATAAACGATTAGCCGAAGAATTTGGTTGCCAGGGTTATTCAGATGATGCTTCAGGAGCTTTAAAATTATGCAGACAATTACTGAAAATAGAATGACATGCCGATAAGTTTGGAGCAAAACGACAAGAAAAGAACCATTTTTGTTTAGTGTTATAATAGATAGGCTGATTATTACATTAGAAAACCCTGTTATGAGGCGATCGAATGAGGGTAAATCCACCAAATAGTAACATTGATAAAGACAAAAAGACTGAAAAAGCCAAAAAAAGGAGATTGAAAGGTTCCAATTCTAAAACAGAAAATTCAGACACTTGGTCAGGCTTTATTGATATGCTGGGAGAAGTAAAACTGGATCAAATCGAAGAAGAAGCAAAAAAATACCTTCAGTATGTTTTAAGTGCTGGAAACAGGTTTTCAAGATCTCCCACACACAGAAATTTTCAAGGTTATCGTGATTCCTTGAAAAAATTTTTACAATTTATTGAAAAAGGGCTTTATAAGGTAAAAGAAGATATGGGTATGGATGTTGATTATCCAAAATTGTACATGGTGGCGGAAAAAGTAGATGAGAAAATCCATCATCTGGCTGGGCTTTTAATGGATAACGAAAAAAATACCATGAATTTTGCAGGAAAGGTTGAAGAGATTAACGGTCTCGTATTGGATATATACAGATGATAGGCTCTACGGTTATTGAAGATAAAATCAAAGAAAGATACAAAAATGAACTAACAAATCTTTTCTCATTAGCAGATTCAAAACAGATACCGGCTATTTGCTTAACTGGGAATGATAGAACGTTATTAAATTGGTTTCTGAAGTTGTTTTTATCTGCTTATGAAGAAAGAAATTACAGTGAAATTATCAACAGCAATGATTTTTATGAAATTGTATCCAGTTCACAGTCAATTAAAATTGATGATATTAGGAAATTGATAAAATTTTCGACGTTGAAAAAAGAACATTTAAAACATAAATATAGTATTATTCAAAACATCGAAAATGCTAATATATACGCTCAAAACTCCCTTTTAAAAGTCATTGAAGAACCAGGAAATGATACGTTATTTCTTTGTACAAGTTGTGCTCATGCAACTTTGTTGAATACCATCAGAAGTCGATTATTTAGTATCAACATCCCCAACAAGCCCTTAAAAGATTTGGATACTTTATTTTGTGATGAAATTAGATGGTTGGCAAATACATCTTTTGATGTTTTGCAGGATTTTTCTCAATTATCGAAAGCCGAACAGAAACGATACATCACCACTATCAGAAACAAAACCTTATATGAAATTACAGAGGAACTTCTCCAGAGTTGCGGTGAATATGAATTGGAGTTTAAGACCGGCATCACACTCCAAAGAAATTCTTTAAAACAGTTATACGCATTAATTTTTATTGAAAAAATGATAACGGATATCATATTTCATTCCTCTGAAGAAGTTCAAAACCTGATTATTTATTTTAAAGCTTTAATAAATAAAAAAAGTCTTTACAAGGGTTCACATGAAATAACATCAACAACTTCATTTAATAACGCCTTTTTTAAAGGGTTATTTTCGATAACCGAAATGATTATTTATATCATGATGAATTTTCAAGAAGGGATGTTATTGGGGACTTTGAGTTATACCAATTTGACAAAATTATGCCTTAATCTCCCTCATAAACTTAAAAAAAATAATATTTATAACTATATCAGGTTTTTGGAAGAAATAAAAAACATCAATCAATTATCTTTAAACAGCGAATTGCTAATGATTAATTATATCTTATTAACACAGAAAATATTTAATGAAAGCGAGTGTAAAAAATGGGAATGATTGCAAAAGTATACGAGGTCGAATTCCTCGAATTTGGAAAAAAATATTATTTTACATATGAAGGGAAACTTAACAGAGGAGCCAAAGTTTTAGGTATGAGCTTTTTTGGACTTGATGTGGGAAAAGTTATAAAAGGTCCAAAAGAGGTTGATATGGAAAGAATAAATTATGAAGTTAAACCACTATTAAGACCTTTGACAAAGGAAGACTTGGAAACTGAACAAAAAAATAAAATTGATGCTGAAGAAGCTTATGGAATATGTAAAGAAAAAATTCATATTCTTAAATTACCCATGAAATTGTTGAAGGCACAGTATATGTTTGATCGCTCCAAGCTTCTTTTCTACTTCAGTGCAGAAGGTCGTGTTGATTTTCGAGAACTTGTCAAAGAACTTGCACATACATTTAAGACGCGCATAGAACTGAGGCAAGTGGGCGTGAGAGACGAGTTAAAATTTATTGGAAGCATTGGTATGTGTGGACAACCGGTTTGCTGTAGAAGATTCAAACGTGAATTTGATAAGATTACTCTTAGAGATGCAAAAAGACAACAAATGATGATCAATCCCGCGAAAATATCTGGACAATGTAAAAGATTGCTCTGTTGTTTAAAGTATGAATTGGATAACTATGAAGAAATTTTAGCTGATATTCCAGATCCTGGTAGTATTATTCAGTATAACGAAGAAGTATGCAAAGTGTTTGGCTGCAATATCTTCAAAGAGTTCGTTTCTGCTTCAACAGATGACGGAAATAAACGAGAGATACCATTCGCTTATTTCAGGGAAAGAAAAGATTCTATAATTTCCAAGCCTGTTTCATCTGATGATGATCTAGAAGAATTACCTGAAGAAGATGAGGAATAATAGATGTCTGAACCAAAACATGATCATTATTACTCCAAAGATCCAAAGTCAAAGTTGATAATTAAAGAAACTGATTTACAGTTAAAAAATGGCCACAGTTACAAATTTAAGAGTCCTTCCGGTGTTTTTGCATTTGGTAAAACAAACCGAGCCACAGCATGTTTGCTGGAAAACCTTCAAATCAACGGAAAAGATTTGCTGGATTTGGGGTGTGGATATGGAATGGTAGGCATTGTATGTGCTAAAGAAAACCCTTTTATAAATCTATATATGAGTGATATTAACCACAGAGCTGTAAGATTCGCAAAAGAAAATGCTCTAAATTATAACCTTGAAGCAGAGATTAAATCAGGTGATCTATTTACACCATGGAAAGATTATCTGTTCGATATGATTTTATTTAATCCCCCAATGGCAGCCGGAAAAGGTGTTTGGATGGAGGCAATAGAGCAATCTTATTATTTTCTTAGGGAAACCGGAACCATTCAAATAGTGGCTTATCATAATAAAGGCGGAAAGAGGATCATGGAATACATGAAGGAAATTTTCGAAAACGTAAAAACATTAGTAAAAAGCGGTGGCGTAAGAGTTTATTTATCAAGAAGGCATAGCTAATGAAAAAATCGAATACCTTTTTTTACGTTTTATTGGCAATTATAATAATTGGAATTTTCTCTTTTCTTTTACTAGAAACGGGAAAAAAATTAAAAATAACTTATTTAATTCAATATGAGAAAAACTCTTCCATTTCACAAGATTACGGTTTAATATTCCGTGAAATCACTGAATTTACAAATTTACCGATGAATCAATTGGAATATCAAATCATTTATTATAAAAATTTTTTAGAATTTAATAAGCAGTTAGAACTAGCTGTCAAATCAAGAGCATCAAATATCATTTTTTGTCATTTTGAACAAAAAGAAACATACGATTCTTTTTTGAAAATGAATGATTATCAATCTCCATTGTATTTGACTTTTTTTAAAGATGTGGTTCTCCAAAATGATCCTGTAAAGGAATTATTATATCTTACACCACCCTCAAAGATGATTGCTGATGCTATAAATCAACTATTCCAAGTTGATCAAAATCACAACATTCTTCTAATCAATAATAAAAAATACGCTTTCAGAAATTCTGAAATGCAAGCTCATCTTAATGGACAGAAAACAACCATTAGTATAGATGAAGATGAAGATCTTAAATCATCGATTAACTCTATTGGAGATATTCTCTCTACTATGAACCCGGATTACATCTTAATTGATTTAAACGAAGAATCTACAATCGCTTTGTTGGAAAAGATTGTTGGTTTCCCACGTGACAACATCATATTATTTTCTAAAAATACCAGCCGAAAAGTCGCGTATTATACTGGTTCTAATTCATATGGCGTCAACGGGATTACTTTCACAAACCCTTCTCAAAAAAATGATTTTAATAATAAAACAAGCCTTTTAAAAAAGATCAGTGTAACGGTAGCAGATTGTTTTATTCAATTCAATAACGTCGGGATCAAAGAGCTTAAACAATATCTGGAAGAAAATCCCAGCTCGGATTTTAACTTGATTAATAATATGATTTTAACACCGGTTTATCGTGTTTCATTCACTGAAACTGGATTGAAAGTTATCGATAAAATCGATTTGGCAAAATAAAAAAGGAGAAATATGCGAGATAATAAAACCATGTTTAAAATTACGTATAACGGATTGAGAATCTTTTGGATTTTAGTCTATTTAGTTTATATGTTTTTCTACGGTTTTACAAGTTATAATGCAATCAATGAAACTCTTGTATCTCGTACAACTTACCTTGTAAATTTATTTGACACCCTGTACAATCAAAACGCTATTCAAATGGTCTCGAATCCTGAAAATTTTAAAAGAGTTGTGGTTTCAGATATTGAGGGAGAAATCCTACTCCAGTACGGTGAACTGATACCAGCTCTCACTAATTTGGAATACAATGAGCTTTTCAAACAAATACAAACGGATAAAATTGTGCTGTCAGATTTTTATTTTGACCCGTTAATTGACGAAACGTGCTTTGATATGGGAATAATAGAAAAAAACAGAGTATATATCGGAACACTCTCTGCTCAAGATTTTTTGAAAGATAACTTAGAAAATCTCGAATTAGATCATTTTCTAATGTTTGATTCTCATTTTAATGGATTTATGTTTAAAAATAATCATATCTCACCGATTAATTATTTTGAAAAAGACCAAATAAATTGGATAACAAAATTTCTTTTCTTAACAGATTCGACAATGTATCTAAGCCATTGGGAACAACTGGATAATTTTCAATACATCTCTTATATCCCTTTCGTTAAAGAAATTATTCCCTTATTTATTTACTCCATTATACCATTCGGTCTTGGGCTTCTGACGATATTCCTAATAGAAACAACAGAAAAAAAAGAAAGCAAAAAGAAAAGAAAAGAGATGGAAAAACAATTATCCTATATTCTCAAAAACAACAAAGTTCCAGAGTCATTAAAAGATTTCGATAGTTTTAAAAACGATTTATTCCAAAAACTTAATGACAAATTTCTTGATAATGAAAAAAACAAGAGAGATATGAAGCGATATGTGGAGAAACTATCTTTATATTCTGAGCGGTTAGTTGAAATAAAAAATGATCTGGAATATCTTGAAAAAGATTTTTATAATTTAATGAATCAAGAATATTTTGATTTTTCCGAATCCATTAAAAACCTTTTTTGTATAACTTTCGAGAAAGCAGAAGCAAACATGTCTCTGGAGTTAAAGATTAATGATCAAACGATTTATAAAAAAGATGCTGAAACAGACTTAAGTTGCTTTTCAGCCCAAGAGTTAAAATCATTCAATACATTAGAACTCGGAAAGCATACTATCAATTATTATGTTGATTTTTCGCCTAAAAGAACCGCTGAATTTTTGGAAATACGTAAAACTTTATTTGAAATATCTTCCAGATATCTTGCATTAATATATTCGGTTAAAAAGGGTTTGAATCCTGATGAATTGAGTTTAACAAAAAACTTTACCATTTTTAGTGAGATGGTTAATAGAGAAATAGAAAAAGTGAAGCGTTATGATGAAAAGGGTATGTTATTTTATTTTGAAATGTTGAATTATTCCACTATTAAAGACAAATATGGGGTTTCAGTTTCTAAAATTATCCTTAAGAGAATTTCAGAAATTATCATTTCAAAAGTAAGAACAAGTGATATTGTGGGGATTTACAGGGAGGGTACTTTTTTAATTTATTTCTGTAATCTTGAGGAAAATGATGCGAAATATAAGATTGAAAAAATCTATGATAATATCCTCAATGATGAAAAAATAAAACAAATTGGAATAGATATAGAATTGAAAAACTTAATAATTTCAGTTGATAATCAAACAAAAAACTTTGATGATCTTTTATTGAAATGTTTACAGACCGAAAAAAAATGAAAAAGGAGCGAACTCCTTTTTCATTAAACTCCCAACATTCTATCTATTCTACCCCTGTTAAATCCTACCATAACCTGGTTACCGATTTCTATAACAGGAACGCCCATTTGACCTGTTTTTTTGACCATTTTTTCTGCAGCGCTTTGGTCTTTGGAAACATCGTAATTTTTAAAGGGTATTCCAAGTTCACTAAAATATCTTTTTGCTGATGTACAATGTGGACAACTGGGAGTTGAATAGATAATTATTTTTTTGTGCATAAAAACACCTCCGAAATTATACCCCCTTAGGGTATAATTATTGACGAAGATTAACAAAAAATATTTCATTGATAAGGAGATAGAATGTCTTTTACTGTAACTGAAATTCTTCAAAAAGCCAAGGAAATAGTCGAGACAAATGAAGAAATTGGGGGTTTTATCCAAATTAAAGGAGAAGTTGGAACTTTTAAAGTCTACGGAAAACATGCATATTTAAATTTAAAGGATGAAAGCGCCATATTAAAATGTGTTTATTTCATGGTCCCCTCAGAAATTTCCACAAAGATAAAGGAAGGCAGTATTGTTGAGGTTTATGGATATCTTTCAATATATGACATAAGAGGGGAATTGCAATTTTATATCAAATCTATGCGAGAAATCTCCAAAACTGGTTTGCTTATGTTGGAGTTTGAAAAGATCAAAAACCAATTGATAACAGAAAATATCATACCCAAAACACCTGAAGAAAGAAAGGTTTTACCGAAATTCCCTCAAACGATTGGTGTGATTACTTCAAGGAACGGAGCAGCTTTGCATGATGTTTTGAAAACAATAGAAAGAAGATATCCACAATGCATGATTCTTCTATTTCATACCGGCGTACAAGGAAATGCTGAAAAAGAAATTGTTAGAGCTTTAACTACAGCAAACTATTCAGAAGCCGATTTACTTTTGCTGGTTAGAGGTGGTGGTTCCATTGAGGATCTTTGGTGCTTTAATCATCCCAGTGTAGTTAAAGCGGTTCGAAACAGTCAGAAACCTATTGTTGTTGGTGTAGGACATGAGACAGATCATACACTTTGTGAATATGCTGCTGATTCTATTGGTTCAACACCAACTGCGGCAGCGATGATCGCTACACCTGATTTAGGGTCACTTGTTGAGTCAAAAAAAAGCGAACTTGAAAAAATCTTTATCTTAATAGCCAAAAAAACGGCATACTGCAAATCAGCCTTAAACCAACTCATGAATACAATACATTATTTGGATCCTGCAAAAGTAGTTTCTACCAGTCAACGCGAGATGACTGTTTCTATTGAAAGGATTTCACTTGCTGTTGGAAACAAAATTGTTCGAAACCTGAACCTGTTGTCTAGCATAAATAAACATCTCAAAAGACCTACAGCATCGTTAAAATTTAAACAATTGGAAAACCGTTTGATTATAAGTTCGGAAAAAATTAAAGCCAATGATCCGAAAAGGTATCTGAATAAAGGTTTTGCCAGAATCGAAAAAGACGGATATATTGTAAATAGTGTGGTACAATTAAAAACGGGTGATTCAATCCAATTCTACCTGAAAGATGGAATTGCCCATTCAGAAATATCTAAAATAATAAAAAATAGATAGAGGGGATAAAGTGGCAACCAAGAAAAAGATCGAAGAAATGCTTGAAGAGCTTTCAAAAATCACAAAAGAACTTGAAAAAGAAGATATCTCTTTGGAAGAATCAATAAAAAAATATCAATATGCTGTTGAACTATATAAAAAGGCACAGAAACAACTGAAAGAATCAGAAATCAAAATAGAAGAGATCAGAGGAAGTCTTGAAGATGAATGAAACTTGGACAAACCTTTTTGATAAAAGAGATCTAATCGAAGTAGTTAAAAATTCCGATATTGAAGAATTAAAAGAAGTTTCTGAGAAAATTCGAAATTTGATTGTAAATACGGTTGAGCGAAACGGAGGACACCTTTCCTCAAATTTAGGAACAGTAGAATTGACATTGGCTTTGTACCGGGTTTTTGATTTTCCTGAAAAAGACATCCTTGTTTGGGATACCGGCCATCAAACTTACACTCATAAGATTCTCACAGGAAGGGCTCCCTTATTTCATACAATCAGAAGAAAAGAGGGACTAAGCGGATTTACAAATATTTTTGAGAGCCCGTATGATTCCTTTGGTGCAGGTCACGTGGGCACTTCAATAGCTGCAGCTCTTGGTTTTGAAAAAGCTAAAAGACTTTCGGGAGAACCAGGTGAAGTCATCGCTGTAATTGGCGATGGTGCCCTCACTTCCGGGAATGCTCTGGAATCATTAAATCAGGTTGTAGGACAAAAAAGCAATTTAAAGATTATCATCAACGACAATGGCATGTCAATATCCGACAATGTAGGCTCATTTGCCAATAATTTTTCCTTAATTCGAACCGGTAAAGGGTACAATACATTTAAAAAACAATTAAAAACATTCCTACACGAAACACATTTAACAGGAATAGAAACGATTTTGGAATGGATAAGGGATAATATGAAACACAATCTTTTACCCGATTCAATATTTGAAGCAATGGGTTTTAAGTACCTTGGTCCAATCGATGGACATGATCTTGATACATTAGTACGTGTTTTATCCAATATCAAAGAGGGTTACAAAAAACCGGTGGTTTTACACATACACACAAAAAAAGGTTGTGGTATTGATTATGCAGAAAAAAAACCGAACATTTTTCATGGAGTAAGCCCTCTGGAACAGAGTAAAAGCAGTCAAAAAGAGGTTGCAGAAAAACTTTCATTTAGTGAAGCTTTCGGATATGCAATTACAAAAATGGCAGATTATGATGAAAAATTAGTCGCAATTACTTCTGCAATGGATATAGGGACAGGACTTTATCATTTTAAAGAATCATATGCGGAAAGATTTTTCGATTTAGGTATTACAGAACAAAGTTCTTTGTTATTTGCTGCTGGTCTTGCTTTAAAAGGTTATCACCCAGTATATGCTGTTTATTCTACTTTTTTGCAAAGAGCTTATGATCAGATTATCCATGATGTAGCACTTCAAAAGATCCCTCTAATTATTGGTGTCGACAGAGCAGGACTTGTTGGAAATGACGGCCCTACTCACCATGGAACCTTTGATATCCCCATGCTAAACCCCATACCTAATATTAAAATTTATTCTCCAGACTCCATTCGGACTTTAATTCAAATAATGAATCATCTTTCACGTGATTGTTGGAATGTTCATACACCTGTTTTCATCCGCTATCCCCGTGAAAAAGAAACCATCTCGTATAAAGAGATTGAAAGTTTGATCACTGATAACAGAAAAACAAATCCCGAAAAATGGGAAGTCGTATATCAAGTTTCAAATGAAACAGAGTACGAATTGATTATTTTTGCTGTGGGGACAATGTTCAAATACTGTGAAAGGATTATCAAGCACATCAATTTCCCGATAAAATTGGTTAAAGTCACATCGGTTAAGCCATTAGATCTGGAACTTATCCATTCTCTTTTTACATCTAGTAAGCAAAAGATTGTTGTTACAATGGAAGAGGGTATTAAAACAGGCGGTTTTGGACAAAATCTCATCAATTATCTCCAAGATAATTTTAATAATCAAATTGAAAGAACAAAAATTCTTGGTTTCGATAATTTTATTCCTCATGGAAAAAGAGAAGATTTACTTAAAGATGCTGGTATGAACACTAATGGGATTTTAGCAATTCTCAATGAAGAAGTCCAAAAAATCACTCAAAATCACAAGATTATCTTGTAATAGAAATACTAATGCAAGTGGTTAATGATTGAAAGGAGAAAAAGAGTTGAAATACAAAACAGTAGTCCTCGACATTGACGGAACGGTTTTGGATGACAAGCTGAGAATATCTGATAAAACCGTCAATCTTTTAAAAACAATCAGAAATAAGGGAATATCTGTTATTTTCTGTACAGGTAGGATGTTGGGTTCAGCAAAACATATTCTTCTCAAATATTTTGGTAGTGACGAGTTCCCCATAGTGAGTTACAACGGCAGTTTAATTACACTGCCTAATCATGAAAAACCCATCTTTCATCATTTTATCGACAATAAATCTGCGCATGAAATCATCGAATATCTTCGAAGAAAAGATTGTCATCGTCAAGTTTATGTTAATAATCAACTAATCGTAGAGGAAGATAATGATGCAATTAAAGACTATTCCATCCATGCTGGGATGGATTATCATGTGGTTGACAGTCTTACCGAATTAATCCAAAAAGGTGAAAAGATTGACAAAATCCTTGCTATTGGTAGTCCTCAATTCCTTTCAGAAATTGAAGAAGAAAGTTTGACACTTTTTTCGGCAAATACAAACATTTTTAAATCTTTTTCAATATACCTTGACTATATACCCAAAACCACCAATAAAGGCATTGCCGTTTTAGAATTGTTAAAATATCTCAATTTGGACCCCAAGCAGACTATTATGATAGGAGACGGTGATAATGATATTTTTGCATTTAACGTGGTCGGCTATTCCATCGCTATGGCTAATGCAACAGAAAAACTCAAAAAAGCCGCTAGTCTTTGCCTTGACAAAACCAATAATGAGGAAGGTGTATATCACATTCTTAGTCACATTTTTTCTAATCTGCTCGATTAGTTTCTCGGAACAAAATGTGATCACAGACAACGGATATACCATTTATTACCCGGATTTACCGTTTTATTTAGAGAATGTCTCTCCTTTTTCTTTAGGAAGTATAACCAATCCGGAACTTTTATTTGACTTTGGTTTATTGTTAGCTCAAAAAGCCAAATTGGCTGATGCAAATGCCTGTGTTATTGGCTATGCTGAATTACTGCCTGAAGAAATCGAGTTCGTCAATGGACATTTTAATGAAGTCATTGCCCCTTTTTTTTCCGTAAATCCTTTTAAGGCATCACAAACTATCGAATGGATTGTTGATGGTCTTACTGCTGGAGGCATTTTTCCGGTTTTAAGTGCTAAATATGGTTTAAATGATTCTCTTATTCAAAATTTAAAATATAGAATGATCTTTCCAGCAATCTTGCTTGAAACCTATGAAGGTGAAGTACAAACTTTTAAAGAAATGGCGTTAGCAGTAATAGAAGACTCAGGACAAGTCTCTCATTATCCAACCCTTTTGAAAAAACTTGATTGGATATGGCATCGCCAAATACTAGATGAAGAAATGTTGAGACAAGAATTATTAATAGCCTCAATTATTCAATTAAAAAAAAGATTTCCTTTAAAGGATTTCCAAGTATTTCATACCCCGCTTACTTCATCAATAACTGACAAAGCTATCATTTTCATCAAAGATCCAAGAATTGTAAATTTGAATAAGTTTTCCACCGGTTATCTAATTCATTCCAGTGAAGATTTTATGCTTGAAAGGATTCGCTTGATTTGTTCAGAAATTCATTACGCAAGAGGGAGTAAAACTTGGTGATAAGACTGGATAAATACCTCTCTAATGCAGGTTATGGTTCTAGGAATGAAATAAAAAAGTTAATAAAGGATGGTATCGTAACTGTAAATGGGAAAATTTGTAGAGACCCTTCCCAAAAAGTCAGTTTAAAGACGCAGATTAAGCTTAACTCAAAAATAACATTTTCCAAACCGGTAAGTACAATTATGCTTAATAAGCCAAAAGATTATGTATCATCAAATGAAAGTGAGGCTGGATATCCTTCAATTATGGAATTAATCCAGCAACCACATCCTAAATACTCTATTGCGGGCAGATTGGACGTTGATACAACCGGGTTGATGATACTTAGTACCCAGGGTGAATTAATACACTCTATCATCTCTCCTTCAAAAAAGGTTTCAAAATTTTATAAAGCGAAGGTTGTTGATTTTAAAGACGAAGCAATTCAATTGTTTTTTCATGGCATGGAATTAGCAAGGGATTTTAAAACCAAACCTGTAACATGCTTTCAAATTTTAAGTAAAGAAAATGGTATAACAACAATCATTATTGGCATAAATGAAGGGAAATTCCACCAGGTAAAAAGAATGTTCCAACACATCCAAGCCGAAGTCATTGATCTCGAAAGGATTGCCATTGGCTCATTGAAGTTGGATCCTTCTTTGAAAATGGGTGAATACAGAGAACTAACCGAAACAGAAATCCAACTCATCTTCAGCTAATAAACTAGCAGAAATCCATACGTATGTTAAAATAGTAAATGATAAAAGAATTCCTTCATCGGAGGTCAGTATGGCTTACAAAGTTTTACTTGATGATATAAAAAAAATTCACTTTGATTATATGAAATTAAGTATCCAACAAACCCCTTTTCTTTCCACGAGACTTAAAGCGAGAATAAAACTCCGCTTAAAAAATGATCTTAAAGACAAAATCAGCGATAAAAACAAACTTGAAAAGTTGATCCAAAAAAATATAAACACAACAAGACTTGTTTCTTGGTCAAGAATCAATAGTTTAGCAAATGATACCGAAAATGAGCAAATGGACGGTTTTCGTTCATGGCTTTTCAGTATAAGTCTCGACATCCTTTTGTTAAAACTCGTTGCCTGGCATAAAGAATCTGGAATGAATGAACTGTTTAGAATGTATAATCTTCCCGTTAGATCATTTATCGCCAAAAATCTTTATGGGAAGAAGGGGACTGAATACTTTAATATAAAATGTAATGATTTAACAATGGAAACCTTTCAAAGATTCCTGCGTTATAGCAACAATTTTTCTCCCTATAAGGGAACCATTTTCAGTTATTTGATTTCAATTGCCGATCATTTAATCAAAGATGAAACAACCCAACCTGAAACATTAGTCTCCGATTTTAACGAGCAAGATGAAACCGAAACAGGTGGTGTCTTTTGGGCTGTTTCTCCTGATCCTTCTCCCGAACTAGTTCAGGAGAAAATAACCTTCGAAAAATTTATAATTGAACAAATTGTTCTCGAAGGGGGTTATCCCTGGCAAATTCTTGTGGTATTACTAACAAAAACCACAAATGACAGAACAGATATTACGCAATTGGGAGATTTTTCGATTGCAAAAATTTATCAAGAGATGAAAAACACTTTTACAAAAAGTTCCTTTCATGAAGAGCATGAATTAGATGAGTTGTTCCAACCTTTGGAAAAGCAATTGTCTTTGACTTTAAACCAAATCATACCAAGCAAAGATCACAGATCGAGAAGTCAGCTTGAAACCTGCTTGGACCAAAAGTTAGGACTAGTACCTTTAAAAACTTTTTTTGGAAAAGACCCTTTAAAAAATATCCGCGATTGGAATCACAGGCTTTTTAAAAGGGTAAGAAAAAAGGTGATTGAAAGTTAAACATTCATGCGACAAGTTATGAATAAATGAGTATTAACTATTGATTAGAGAATATTTGTGAGGTGTTAAAATGAACAGACATTTGACCGATGAGGAAATCGAACAATATATTGATTCTGAATATCTCTCAACACAGAGTGGTCATGAAGCATCAGAAAAAACTGATATAACGGATTCACCAAAATTGAAAACAGAATTGATTTTAAAATTTGAAGAACACCTTATTAATTGTGATGCCTGTCTTGAGAAAGTTACTAAGGCATTGGATTTTTCCATCTCTTTTCATCAATGGTTTGCAGAGAGCCCAACCGCTGAACAAAAGTTATTGCTGAAAATTTTGAAAGCAGCTCAAAAGGAAGAAAGTGATGTAAAAAAAAGGATCATGAAATGGATTAAAGATTGGCAAAGTTTTACAGACAATACAGTGGATGTTTTATTAAATACTACATACAACGGTATATCTAACATCACAAAGTTCCTTTTTAAAAACACCAAAAACCGAAAAGCAAAATGGTCTTTCAACTACCCTGTGGAAAGCTTTGCTATGAGAGGAAATCCTGATATAAACTTTGAGAAAAGAATAGAAAATACACTTCATGGTCAGATTGGAGAAAAAGATATCTTAGAAATAAAAGCTTTTTCAGAAGAAAAAAGCATAAAAATCAACTGTAAAAGTTTGGAAAACTATAATTCTTCTCCCATATTTTTACTTATACCACTTCATACGGGAGAACCAGTTATTCGATTATCTCGCAAAATCAAAGATACTGATGCCTATGAAATAATTTTAGATGGTTTAAATCCCGGCAAATATTTACTGGCTATAGAACCAGATAATCAAGAATAAAAGAGGTGTTATGGAAAACTCTCAGATTAAAAGCATCACAAAAAAAATGGAAGAGTTCGCCAAACAAAAAAAAATAAACGAATTTCAAGCCTTTACCGAACGATTGATTGATGAGATTTTGTTATCAGATTCTTATAACTACTCATCAAAAAGAGAGTTGCTTGCCTCAATTAACAACATCTATCTTTTTTTTGGGGATTATAAAAGTAATGAAAATATCTTAGAAAAATTATTGGAGCGGGAAAACGAAAAAAATATACCCAATCAAGATTATCTTGCTTTTATAATGAACCTTTTAGGAGAACTGCATTATTATGAAGGCAAGTTTAACTTGGCATTGTCAGAGTATCAAAAATCACTTAATATTCGGAATTCACTGTTTGGAGATTCACATCCGGATACTATAGAATCTTATACCAATTTGGCACTGTTATATACTGAAATTGCACGTTTTAAAGATGCGGAGAAAATTTTTTCAAGAGCATTGCAGATTTATGAGAGCAAAATAAGTGGACATATAGAAGGTTACATCATGACATTATGGAATACCGGACTTATGTATCAATATTGGGGTAAGTATTCTTTGGCAATGGAAAAGTATTTAACTGCATTAGAAATTTCTCAATTAAATATGACTCATGAATTAACAGATAATATCGAAAACAACCTTGGAGTGCTCTATCTGGAAACAGGAAATTATGAAACAGCTGAAATATATCTTAAAAAATCATTTGAATACACTCAAAAACATTTTGGCATGAATCATCCGAAAACGATTACAACTCTCAACAACCTTGTTTCCAGTCAAATGAATCTTAATAAATTCGAGTTGGCTGAAAACGGATTTTCTCATCTTCTAAAAGCTAATAAAACAATCATACCTATTATCTCAATAAAGATAACTATTAATTATGCAGTTTTTTTAAGTAAAACAGGAAAAACACAC
The DNA here is from genome assembly GCA_964403295.1 of uncultured Thermotogaceae bacterium. Taxonomy (GTDB): domain Bacteria; phylum Thermotogota; class Thermotogae; order MWEM01; family MWEM01; genus JASUTC01. Next base: position 27,066 of record CAYOFT010000003.1, read on the forward strand.
AATGCATTGCAACTCCTTGAAGAATGTCTAGAAAGCCAAACAACTCCGGAAATTCAAATAAAAATTCTAGCAAATATCGCAAGAATCCAACTCATAAGAAATTCATTAAGTGAATCCCTGGAAACGGTAAGGAAGGCAATTTTAATTCAAAAAAAGACCATCGGAAAAAATCATATTCAATATACAAAACTTCTGGGATTGTTAGGGCAAGTTTTTGTTCGTTTAAATAAAAAAGAAGAAGCCTTTAAAACATTAAAGGAAGCTACGGAATTGCAAAATGAAATACTTCTTCAAGTATCGATATCCTTTTCAAAGGATTATGCTTGGAATTTCTATCAAAAGTTAAGGCATGAACTGGATCAACTATTGAGTTTGTTTTCCCTGATGGTAAAGGAAAAATCAGAAGAAGATGTAATAATCATTGAATACATGCAAATTATATTTGATTTATTACTCAGAAGAAAAGCTATTGTATTTGATGCCGGTATTGAAAGGTTAAATCATATTTTAAAAAAAGAAGACCCACATCTTTTAACCCTTTTAGAATCTCTTATGAAAACAAAAGAAGAAATTGTGTTGAGAACGACAAAAGGTTACTTTTCTGAAAGCCCTGAAGAAAATCAAAAAAAAGTCAGGGAATTAAGTTCCAAGGCGGAAATACTTGAAAACAGATTATCCAGTCTTGTACCACTCTATTCATTAGAGTTAAAAGCAAAGCGTGCAACGCTGCAAATCTTGAAAGATAAAATACCTGAAAAAACATTGTTTGTAGACATCTTCAAGTTTCATTTCTTTGATTTTTTCATATCAGAGATAGAAAAACCTCATGAGAGTTATCTTATATTTTATATCAGTAATAATAAAACAAGATTCTTAATTATAGAAGACGCTAAAGAAATTGAAGACCTAATAAAAAGAACCGATTCAAATAGGAATAATTTGAATCGAGGTGAAATGAATCACTCTTTTAATGAAGACAAGGGACTAACACCCGAATCAGCTCTTAGAAGCATTTGGCAAGTCCTCTTCTCGGATCAGATTCATTATGATAACTCAAAACTCAATACCCTCTGCATTTCTCCGGATGGGGAATTTTTCAACCTTCCATTTGAAACACTTATCTGTGAAAATGGAAATTATTTGATAGAAAACTACCTTGTTCAATACGTTAATTCCGGAAGGCAAATTATTTATGACAAAAGCATGAAAATAAGTAATAATGATGGGATTGTCATCTGTGCTGATCCTGATTTTGAAATAAAAAACAGAACCAAAACTTCAGATGATTCCAAACTAAAAAATAAGGTAAATACATTATTTAGAAATGAACTGAGCCAATTCACACAACTTCCAGGTACGGCTTTTGAAGCTAAAGAAATCCATAAAATGTTTGAAAACAACCAGATCAATTCAATAACATTGTTCAACCATGAAGCTGTAAATGACAGCGAACTTAAAAATTTAAATTCCCCCAAAATTTTACATTTTGCAACACATGGCTTTTATCTTGAAAACCGAATCGATATTCATCCTTTCTCCCGGTGTGGTATTGCTTTGAGCGGTATTAACAATATATTAAGAGGAGAATCTATACCCCCTTTATTTGAAGATGGTATGCTTACTGGGATGGATATTTTATCACTCAACCTTAATAACACCAATATTGTGGTACTTTCTGCCTGTAAAACGGGTAAAGGTCAGATTAACCCTGGCCAAGGCGTGATGGGATTGTGTTCTGCCTTATTTTCAGCCGGGGTATCATCAGTCTTGGTTAGTCTATGGAATGTACCAGATTCTTTTACTGTAAGTTTGATGTCAAAATTTTATGAAAAACTTCTACTGGGGATGAGGAAGTCAGAAGCTTTAAAACTTTCAAAAAAAACAATGATTAATACATTTAGAAAGCAGTGGGGTGAAGCACCTTCATGGATTTGGGGAGGTTTTATTCTCTATGGAGATGATTCTCCAATAATTAACTGTAGTTATAAAAAAAATGACAATACAATCATTAATGGTGAAAAAAATTGACAAAAGAGCACTCAATTTCTGTACGAGATGTCATCGGATTCCTTTATAGATCAGGCAATCTTGATAACAGATTCAACGCTCCGGATCTTTCAGAAAGGGGTAAACTTGGTGTAAAAGCTCATAAAAAAGTTCAAAAACAATACGAAGAAACCTTTCCGGGACAATTTGAAAGTGAAGTCTTTCTTAGTTGTTCTTTTAAAGAAAAAGATTTGATGTTATCTCTTTTTGGGAGAGCTGACGCTATTCTTAAAAATAAAAAAGAAATCATCGTTGATGAAATCAAAACAACCCGAATTCCTTTAGAGGATATTACAGATCTTTTGGATCAAAATCATCTCAGGCAATGCATGTGTTACGGCTATATGGTTCTATTAAAAGAAAAATTCGCAAAAATCGATTTGAGAATCACATACTATAATATTGATGATGACGAAATGAAACATCTCTCTTTCACGTATTCAAAAGAATCCCTTACAGTATTTATCAATGAACTAATAACAGAATATACCAAGTGGTTGTCAATAAAAGATGAATGGCTAAGCAAAAGAAATCAATCCATTAAGGGTCTTCACTTTCCATTTGAACGTTTTAGAGATGGGCAAAGAAAACTTTCTGTAATGGTATACCATTCCATTAAAGATAAAAAAAAGCTTTTTGCTCAAGCACCAACAGGAACGGGCAAAACATTGGCAACTATTTTCCCTGCCCTAAAAGCAATGGGGAAAGGTCTTTCAGGTCCCCTTTTTTATTTTACTTCTAAAACTATCACTAGACAGGCGGTTGAAAATACCTTATCAATATTAAGATCAAAAGGATTACAACTTAAATCAATTATAATCACAGCTAAAGAAAAAATGTGCATTAACAAAGAATATAAATGCAATCCTTATAATTGTCCTTTTGCAAAGGGGCATTTTGACAGAATTAATAAAGCACTCAAGGACATTGTATCTCGAAATGAACATTTTAGTACAAGCCTTATTCAAGAGCATGCCCAAGTACATCAAGTTTGTCCTTATGAATTGGCACTTGATCTGTCGGAATTTACAGATTGCGTCATCTGTGATTATAATTATTTATTTGATCCTCGAGCTTATTTGAGAAGGTATTTTGAAGAAAAAGGGAATTATATTTTTCTTATAGACGAGGCTCATAATCTTCCGGACAGGGCCAGAGACATGTACTCTTCATCTCTATCATTAAAAACGCTGAGAGAATTAATAGAAGCCATGAAAAACAGCAAATCAAAAATCGTAAAATACACAAAAAAGCTTGAAACAGAGGCTTCTTATTATTTTTTGAATGAAGGATCTGAACAAAAGTGGTCAACAAAAAAACCGCCTGAAGATCTTAAAATTCCACTTGAAGAAACATTAAGGGAAATTGCAGCATACCTTATGACTCCAGGCTATGATTCATTGAAGGAACAATTGACAGATTATTTTTTTGCGTTAAATACCTTCAACGATACCATGGAGAGATATACCGAACAATATATTTCTATCTACGATTCGAAATACGAATCTGTTACTTTATATTGCGTTGATCCCTCCAATCATATTAGAGAAATGTTAGAAAAAGGCAACTCTTGTATCCTCTTTTCCGCAACATTGTCTCCATTGGATTATTATAAGCAACTTTTCGGTGCGACAGAGGAAGATTATTCACTTATTTTAAAATCACCATTTAACCAACAAAGACTGTGTTTGCTTGTTAATTCAAAGATTTCAACCAAATACAATGCAAGACCATACTCTGCAGAATCAATTGTTGAAAATATCCATTTAATAACATCTCATAAAGGTAATTACATGGTCTTTTTCCCTTCATATAAATATTTGGATATGATTTACGATGCTTTTAGTCAAAAATACCCACATATCCAAACCAGTAAGCAAACACCTTTTATGAGTGAAAATGAACGAGAATCTTTTCTTGAATCTTTTAAACACTCCCCTAAAAAAACGCTTGTGGGATTTGTTCTGATGGGAGGAATTTTTGGAGAAGGAATCGATTTAATTGGAAGTAGATTAAGCGGTGCTGTCATCGTTGGAGTAGGATTACCTCAAATCGGTTTTGACAGAGATATTATCAAAAACTATTATCAGGAGAAATTAGGGAAGGGATGGGAGTTTGCCTATATAATTCCCGGTGCAAATAAAGTTATGCAGGCCGTGGGTCGAGTGATTCGTTCACATGAAGATAAAGGTGTTGTGATGCTTATCGATGAGCGATTCATTCATAACCCTTATCCTTCAATATTTCCAGCTGACTGGTCACATGCTGTCAGTATAAGAGACGAAAGGGAAATGAAAAAGATCTTAAAAGACTTTTGGAATAAAGACCACTAGATCAAAGTTATAATAAAACCAGTGTTTTTTAACAGTATCCATGATTTGAGAAGGGAGTTCAAATGAAAATTTTTATATTAGGTGCAGGAAAAATGGGGAAATGGTTTGCTGAAGAATTAAACCATCAACACGAAGTAGCTATTTATGATGCTGATTCAAGACAAATGAAACATCTTTTTAATGTGCAGCGTTTTAAAAAACCGGATGAAATAAAAGCTTTCAACCCGGAACTTGTTATCAATTGTGTGAGTCTCAACAACACTATTAAGGCATTCGAGGAAATAGAACCATTCATTTCTGATCTAGCAATTCTTTCAGACATTACTTCTGTTAAATACGGTTTGGAAAACTATTACAAGAAAAACAGCCAACACCCTTTTGTATCGACACATCCAATGTTCGGCCCTACATTTGCCAATATTAGCGATTTAACTTCAGAAAATGCCGTTATTATTAAAGAGTCAGATGCCTTTGGAAAATCATTTTTTAAAGACTTTTTTTCTTCTCTAAAACTCAATCTTTACGAATACTCTTTTGAAGAGCATGACAAAACAATGGCATATTCTTTGGCAACACCGTTTATCTCATCTCTTATCTTTGGTGGTTGTTTAAAGGAAAAAACCGTTCCAGGAACAACTTTCAAAAAACAAATGCATATCGCACAAAATCTCATGCGAGAAGATGATTATCTTCTTTCAGAAATACTCTTTAATCCTTATACCATCCAACAAATAGAACACATACATTCTCAACTAACAGCTTTAACAGACATCATTGAAAGAAGAGACTTTAACAATATGAAAGAATACCTGGATACTATACGCCAAAATATAAGCAACACTTAATGGCTTATTCCATACCAAGGGGGGTAAAATCATTGAAAATTAGTGTTTTGGGATTTGGAAGTTGGGGAACATCAATATCCAATCTCCTTGCAATGAAGGGTTACGATATCGTCAGTTGGACTAAAGACGAACGGGTCATCGAAAGCATGCGATGGCATGAGAATCCTTATTATTTTCCAGGTAAGCAATTGCCGGAAAATATTCAAATAACAAACAATCTTAAAACAGCCACAACTGCCGCCGAAATCATTGTAATAGCTATCCCGACTCAGGCATTGAGATCGGTGTTATCGCAAATAGATCTCTCAGGAAAAACCATCATTAACTTGTCAAAAGGCATAGAGATTCAAACGGGAAAATTCATTCATCAGATATTCCAAGAACTATTTGGTCATAAAATAACCTATTGTTCACTTTCCGGACCAACACATGCTGAAGAGGTAATGGAACTCGTCCCGACCAACATTGTAGCAGCAAGCGTAGATGTTGAAACTTTGAAGTCTGTCCAGAAAATTTTCAGCACACAAACTTTTAGAGTCTATACCAATAAGGATATCCTGGGTGTTGAACTTTGTGGCGCTCTTAAAAACATCTATGCCATTGCAGCGGGTATCATAGATGGATTGGGACCTTGGGATAATACCAAAGCGGCATTAATTACAAGGGCATTGATGGAAATAAGACGATTTGGAGAGGTTCTCGGAGCCAAAAGAGAAACTTTTATGGGTCTTTCTGGCATAGGCGATATGATAGTAACTTGCACCAGCCAACACAGTAGAAATCGGTTTGTTGGGGAAGAAATAGGGAAGGGGAAAAACATCGAAGAAATCCTAGGAAATATGCATATGGTAGCTGAGGGAGTTTATACCGTTAAAGCATTAAGAAAAATGTTAAGCGATAATAAAACCGAAATGCCTATCGCAGAAAAAATCTATCAAGTAATTTATGAAAACAGTGATCCCCTAAAATGCATCAAAGATCTCATGGAAAGGGAATTAAAGCCTGAATTCTGGTAATATAAACTTAGATGGAACTAATCTATATAATCAATCTTTTCTTAACTTATTCAAAGCCTCTTGCATACTTTGATGAATTGTGGATTCATACAGTTCATATGAATCATATGCATCGGGATGAACCGCTTTCAGGATAATCGCTTGAACATTGGCAGGTCGAACAATCCAACTTTTTTTTGGCATAGCATTACCTGTTCCATCCACAACCACCGGTAAAAGTGGTTTTTTACTTTTATAGGCTATTTTCAGACTTCCCGGAGCAAACGGAGCAATCAATCCGTCTTTTGTTCTAGTACCCTCAGGAAAGATCCCTATACACTCTCCGGCTTTTAAAAATTCCAAGATCTTTCTTAATGCTTTCACGGCATTTTTCGGATCTTCACGGTCAATGGTAATACAAAATAATTGCATTGCCTCTTTGAAAAAAGGAGCGTGATTTAGTTCTTCTTTTGCTAATAGAAATATATTTTCGGATATGTACCCCAAAACCAGCATTGGATCAAGATAACTTTGATGATTCATACAGATAATGTAATTATCTTTATCAGGAAGATTCTCAATATCTTGAATTTTCGGATGAATACCACACCAAGTAAATAATTTCCTGGAAAAAGCTGGGGATCTCTTTCTTATGTAGCTTTGGGCGGCTTCTTTCCCTTTATTTTTTTCTATTTTCAGTGCTTTTTTCAATTGGACATAACCATACAAGAGAAGGATTATTGCTGCAAAAAAATAATAGATCTTGTAGAAAAAAAAGGCAATTTTATTCATTTTCAATATTGCTCTCCTTTGATTAGATGAAAAACATTCAAAATAAAAAGGGGGCAATATATTGCATTGCCCCTCTTATTACACACAGTATTTTATGGTGTTACTAATGCCAAAATGGCTTTGATCGAATGCATCCTGTTTGCAGCCTCGTCAAAAATTACACTTCTGGGGTTATGGGCAACTTCATGTGTACATTCTTCTCCATAATGAGCAGGCAGGCAGTGCATAAAAATGGCTGTTGGCTTTGCCTTGTTGAATTTCTCCATATCTACCTGATAGGCCAGGAATTTCTTCTTCTTTTCTTCAGCTTCCGCTTCCTGCCCCATACTTGCCCATACATCTGTATAGACAATATCCGCATCAACGATTCCTTCATTAACATCATTAGTGACATTTATCTTTGATCCGGTATTGTATTGTTTGACAATTGCGTTTGCATCGTTGATGACATCATCAGTTGGCTCGAACCCTGGTGCAGTAATGGCTGTTATGTGAGTTCCCATAAGCGCTGCGGAGAAAATTGTAGAATTACATACATTATTTCCATCACCAATATAAGCTATTTTTAACCCCTCAAAACGTCTGAATTTTTCATAAATGGTTAAAAAGTCTCCCAAAGCCTGTGTAGGATGTTCATAATCACACAGTCCGTTAATAACAGGAACACTAGCATATTCAGCAAGCTCTTTGATCGTTTTGTTTTCAAACACACGTGCCATAATCACATCAACCATTCCTGAAAGCACTTTTGCGATATCTTCAGTCGTTTCTCTTTGTCCCAGTTTGATATCATCAGGACCAAGGTAAATCCCATGTCCACCCAAATGTGTCATTGAAGATTCAAAAGAAACCCTTGTCCTGAGTGAAGGTTTCTGAAAAATCTCAGCAAGTGTTTTGTTTTTTAAAATTTCTGGTCTTTGGCCAATATTCAAGCCGGTTTTCAATGAAATTGCCGTTTCAATAAACTGGAAAAATTCCTCCGGTGTTAAATCTTTAATGCTAATCAGGTCTCTTCCCTTAAGGTTTACTGACATACCACACCTCCGTAGTAAAATAAAATTATTTGGTTCTCTCTAAGGCAACTGAGGCAGCTCCGAGAATTGCCCCCTTTTCCTTTAATTCGCTGATAATTATATCATAAGAATGAGATAAAGATGGATAGGTATGTTCATGAGCAACTTGCCTAACTTCTTTAAGGAAAATATCACTGGCTCTTGAAATACCTCCTGAGAGGATAATCAAATCAGGATTAAATATATTGACCATAGAACCAATACCGATCCCAAGTCCCCAGTTAAATTTTCTAACCACAAGCGTTGCTAACCGATCTCCCTCTTTAAAAGCATCAAAAATGGCCTTTGCATCAACCGGTCCATTACCCGAATATTTGAAAACAAGCGAATCAGGATAACGTTCTTGAAAGATTTTTACCCACTCACGCATTCCCGTGACAGACGAAAAAGTTTCGAGACATCCTTTGCTGCCACAACTGCATACAGGGCCGCTGGGATCAACAATCATATGGCCGATTTCTCCGCCATATCCATGTCCTCCCACAATGAGATGTCCCTCTGTATACGCTCCGCCTCCCACACCTGTACCTAATGTAACGACGATAAAGTTATCGATGTTTCTTGCGGAACCGAACCATCTTTCACCCAAAGCAGCTGCCTTAGCATCGTTTTCGAGATAGGCATCATAACCCGTACTCTCTTTTATCATCCTCACCAGTTCTACACCATTTAAAGCTGTAATATTGTTTGCGTATGTTATCACACCATTTTCTCTGTCAATTGAACCTGGGGACCCTATTCCAACCTTTACAAGTTCTCCTTGAGCAATTTCTCTTATTAAACCGATAATTCTATTACAAATCATTTTTGTGCCTTCATTCACAAGTGTTTTAGTTGTTTTTTGTCTGGTTATTTCACCACTTTCATCAACAAGCGCGGCTTTAATATTTGTTCCTCCCAGATCAACTCCCACAATTTTCATAGACTTACCCCTTTCTTTTCAAAATCTCTATCTTAACCGTTGAATATAAATGTTTATCTTCAACAGTATAATACTCGTTGTTGTCAAAATTAAATTCTTTATAAGATTCAACAATGATTCTTCCACCGGGTTTGAGTATTTTTTGTGTGTTGAGAAAAATTTTCATAATACGAAAATAATGTTTTTCATTAAAAGGCGGATCAATAAAAATGATATCGTACATTTCAGGGGGATTCATTAAGAATCTTATCACATCTTTTTTTATTATTCTAACATTATCGGTAACCTGTAACTTCTGTACATTGTTTTTCAATGCTTTAATGGCTTTGTCAGATATATCAACAAAGGTTGAAAAAGTAGCTCCTCGACTTAATGCTTCGAATCCCATTTGACCACTGCCGGCACACAAATCTAAAAAATGAGCATCTAATACCGATCGTTTTGACTCAAGAATCGAAAATATAGCATTTTTGACCTTTGAAGGTGTGTATTTTGTCCGATTATCTTCAACCTGTTGTATCTTTTGATTTTTATATTTTCCGGAAACGATTGTTAAAGTATTCATTTTCTTATTCACCTGAAATTTTATGCAGTTACTTTAAAAAATTCATCTTTGGAACTAATATCTCTTCCAAAATATCATCTATCTCTTTACGTGATTTATTAAATCTGGAAATGAACGGTTTTAAATTCGACAGGAATTTGGTCAATCGTTCAAATTTTATATAGAAGGTCGTCAAAACATTTGGTACACCGTTTAACATTTCACCCTCCGAAGGCAAGAAAATGTTAGGATAGGTTTTAGCAATAATGTGATTAATCATAGCGGCAATCGCTCTGTCTTCATTTTCTGTGTTTTGTGAGCTTTTTGGCATCCTCAATGAAAACAGTGCTTTTTCATCGCTAAAATCAAAGCGATATCCTTCTTCTGTCCACATTTCATATGCGGTCAGAATTTTGATGAATTTTTCCTCCGAAAACAAACCGGCTGCTGAAAGTAAATTCTTGCCATAGACACCCTCACGATTTAACAATTCTATTGTTTCTTTCTTTTTACCAACTATTGAAAATGAGGGCACCGGAACAGGTTCAGAGAACAAGCCTAAAAACATTTTCAAACTGGATTCATTTGGTTGTGGGATGTGCAATCTTCTAAATAATTCTCTATATTCTTCAACAAATTCTTGAGGGATCGAAATCTTTTTATTTGCTAATGCCTTTCTTGACGCATCTTTTGTGGTAGAAAGGCCAATGATAAAAGGGCCGTTTTTGGAAACATAGATAAACAACGAAGGAAATCCCTTTGTACAAAGAAACAATCCTAGAAATCTTTTTCCTTTTGTTTCTGAAGAAAAAAAACTCTTGAATGAATATTCATTAATGGTGTTAATAAAAATTCTTTGCAAGTCTTCTGTCACTGTTTTTGGTCCCAGTTTAATGAATTCATCGCTCATTGTTTTAACTATCCTTTATGTGATTTAATCAATTGAAGAAACCTTTCCCCATATTTTATTAACTTCTTCTCTCCTACTCCTTTTATCTTTAGAAAAGCTTCAAAAGTATTTGGCTTCATTAAGCTCATTTCATTCAAAGAATAATCGTGAAATACTACGTATGGAGGAACGTTTTCTTCGATTGAAATAGTTTTTCTCAACTTCTTCAATTCATCGTATAACTGAGTATTTTGTTTTCTTTCCTCTTTTATCAAAGAGGTTTTTTTTACTATTCTTTTTTTCCCTTTTAATACTTCCCAGGAATTTTTGTTCAATTTCAGAATTGGATATAACCCAATGCTTACTTCCAAATAGCCTTCTGCAGATAAAAAATTGATCAATTCTCTAATATCCACTTCTTTAAATTCTTGCAAGATAGCGTAAGTTGATAAACTTTCAAATCCCTTGAGCTTTATTTTTGAGCTTTTGGAACCTTTTAAAACTTTGGCAACTGTGGAGGCCCCATAGGATTGATTCATCCTGTAAACACATGACAAAATCTTTTGTGCTTCAATGGTTATATCCATTTCAATGAGATTCTCATCCAGACAGTTTAGGCAATTCTGACAATCACTTTCACTTGTCTCACCAAAATACAGCGCCATTGATTGCCATAAACACTCATGGGTATGACAAAAATTAATCATATCCTGTAATTTAGATGTTGCAATTATTTGCCTTTCCTCAGTTAAATCGGATTTCTCGATTAAAAACCTTTGGATTCTTTTATCCACTTCACTGTACAATAAATAGGCCTGTGAAGGTTCTCCATCACGTCCAGCTCTTCCAATTTCCTGATAATACGATTCAATCGTTTTAGGCATATTGTAATGAACGATATAACGTATGTTAGGTTTATCAATACCCATACCAAATGCGTTTGTCGCAACCATTAAATCAATATCTTCAAGAATAAATGAGTCCTGCATTTCTTTTCTTTGCTCAGGATTCATACCAGCATGATATTTACCAATTCTTATGTTTCTCTTTTTTAGGTAGTTGTATAATTCGTCAACTGTTTTTCTTGTTGCACAATACACAATCCCCGTTTCCCCTTGCTTTTTATTAATTAAATCGTCTAGAAATTGTCGTTTGTTTTTTCCTTTAACAACCTCAATATAAATGTTTGATCGTTTCAAGCCCAAATTGAAAATCTCTGGAAGATTCAATCCTAACAAATGCCTAATATCTTTTCTAACTGCTTTAGTTGCAGTAGCAGTAAAAGCACTTAAAACAGGCTGTCCAGATAAATTACCGACGAAATCTTTAATCAATTTATAGCTTGGACGAAAATCATGACCCCATTGGGAAACACAGTGGGCTTCATCAACTGCTACCTGTTCAATTTCAACAGATGAAACTCCCTTAAGAAATATTTCTGTGTTCAATCTTTCTGGAGCAATATACAATATTTTACAAGTTCCGTCTATAAAATCTTTTGTTCTTTCACGAATTTCCTCAGCTGACAAACTACTGTTAATATATGTTGCATGAATATCCATTGATTTCAAGGTATCAACTTGATCCTTCATTAAAGAAATGAGTGGTGATATCACAATACTTTTTCCCTCGAAAATCAAAGCGGGTATTTGAAAGCATAATGATTTTCCTGCACCAGTTGGCATGATGGCGATTGTATCCTTTTTCATCAAAAGAGATTCTATGATTTCTCTTTGACCTTTTCTAAAATAATCGTATCCGTAGTATTTTTTTAATATCTGTTCAGGGTTCAAGTTTTTCAGATTTATCAACGAAGAGCAGAACTCCTTGATTTAGAATAATGGTTGGTTTTTATCATGCTAAAAATAATCATTTACAAACCATAATATTTAATATGTATTCATCGGTGATTTTCATTGCCTTTGAACCGATGTTTGCTAGATTTCTAATGCTATTTTCAATATCATTTTCAATAATACCATCATTTTCATTGGCGCCATTTCCCTCAATAGCTACTTTTGCAGCAAGATATGCGGCATTTACACCAGATGCTACTTTCAAAGCACAGCCTGGCTTAGCACCATCGCATATCATGCCTGTCAGATTAGCTATTAAATTTTTCATTGATAAAATTATTTTTTCCTTATCTCCGCCCATTAAATATGTCAACCCCGCTGCTACACCAGTTGACGCGGCAACAATGCCACAAAGAGCAGAAAGTCTTCCAAGATAGGATTTTATATGTATCGTCAATAAATGGCTCAAGGCGAGAGCTCTGAGTTTTTTTTCTTCACTTACGTTCATTTTTTCAGCATACGCGCAGATCGGTATCGTTGCATTAATTCCCTGATTTCCACTCCCGCTGTTACTCATAGCCGGGAGAACACAACCCGCCATTCTTGCATCAGCGGCCGCTGCTGTCATAGCAACAACAAAGGATGACAAACAATCACCATAATCATTGATATTTGTTTTTAACATCATTGTTTTCCCGATTTGAATCCCATATTCACCTTCCAAACCCTCTTTCGCTATTGCCATATTCAATAGTTCAGCTTTTTTTAAAAATGACAGTTTTTGGATTGGAACTTTTTTTGAAAAATCAATAATGTTATCAACACTAATTTCAGAATCTATTTTTTCATTACCATTTTTGAGATCACCAAGTTCTTTTTTAAACAGAATCTTGTTATCACGTTCAATAAGTGAAATATTTGAATGTTCTTCTTGGATAACAACTTTTGTTTCATGAGTCATTTCTTTGTTATAACAAATACATTCCACAAATAAAGGATTTGAATGTTTTTTTATTTCAATTTCTATTTCATCTTTTTCAAGTTTTTCTTTTGCCCGTCTAATATGGGCTTCGGTCACATATTTTAAAACTTCCAATCCATACTTTGAATCTCCTCCACATGTACCCAATGCAGCTGCAATATGTAAACCAACCATACCAGTACCCGGAATTCCAACTCCCATACCATTTTTAAAAAGATTGGGACTTACAAATACATGTACTTTGCCTGCCTCTTCCCCAAGAGTTTCTTTTGCCTTTGCCGCTGCAAGTGCTACAGCTATTGGCTCAGTACATCCCAGGGCAGGAACTACTTCTTTTACTAAAATATTTAACAAGTCTTCCATGGATGGCTTTTTCATTTTTTACTTCCTTTCGGTTTAAACATAGTAAAAAGATATTACATCAAATAAAAACTACATAAACTTCAGTTCTTTCGTTTTTTTAATTCAAATCTATAAGTTGACTACCTTCCAAGGAATTATTTTGTATGATTTCTTATACCTATTACAAAAGCGGACGTGGGGGGAATGTCCGCTTTTAAATGTGAGGGGTTTTTAATTTTCTTTTTTTTGAGGGGTTTACTTCTATTTAAGTTACACTAATTTAGACTCTCTAAAAAAGAAAAAGGTTCAAATCAACCAAAAAGCCTTTCAGCCCCTCCCATATAGCCCCTTAACGCTTCAGGCACAGTAACCGTACCATCTTCGTTCTGATAATTTTCTAAAATAGCCACAAGCGTTCTGCCCACTGCAAGCCCGGAACCATTTAAAGTATGAACATAATCAAGCTTATTCTCTTTGTTGCGATAACGGATATTTGCACGTCTTGCTTGAAAATCGGTATCATTGGAACATGAAGATATTTCCTTATAGCTATTATATGAAGGCAACCAAACCTCTAAATCATAAGTATATGCTGATCCAAATCCCATATCACCAGTGCATAAAAGTATTTTTCTATACGGCAGCTCTAGAGTCCGTAAAATACTTTCGGCATCATTGGTCAATTCCTCAAGTTCATCATAGGAATTTTCAGGTCTTGTATATTTTACCAGCTCAACTTTTTCGAATTGATGAACTCTAATCATACCCCGAACATCCTTACCATAGCTTCCCGCTTCTCTTCTAAAACAAGCTGAATAAGCACAATATTTTAGAGGAAGTGAACGATCCTCCAATATTTCATCTTTATGCATTCCTGCCAGAAATACCTCCGCAGTTGGGATCAAAAACATGTCATCAGGAGTCGTCTTGTAAGCTTCTTCTTCAAATTTAGGTAACTGTCCGGTTGCATACATGGTTTCTCTTTTTACCAGATAAGGTATGTTTGTCTCTGTATAACCATTATTTTGAGTATGATGATCAAGCATAAAATTGATCAATGCCCTTTCCAGTCTGGCCATTCCTTTAGAAAGAACAACAAACCTGGCTCCACTCATCTTCGATGCTCTTTCAAAATCCATCATTCCAAGTTCAGGACCGATTTCCCAATGAGGTTTTGGCTCAAAATCAAATACTTTCGGGTGGCCCCATTTCATTATTTCTTTGTTATCTTTTTCATCCTTGCCGACTGGTGTTTGCTCTGATGGGATATTTGGCAATTGAGAAACCATTTCTTCCTGTTTTCCTTCAATCTCTCTTAAATGATCATCATACTCTTTTATCTTATTACCTATATCTTTACTTTCTTCAATATTTTTTGTGGCTTCTTCTTTTTTACCTGAAGATTTTAATTTTGCGACAGCCTTTGATAACTGATTTCTAAGAGCTTTGAGTTCATCAGCTTTTTGGATTATTTCTCTTCTTTTCTCATCTAATGCAATGATTTCATCAATTTGTTTGGGATCTTCATTCCTTGATTCCATCGCCTTTTTAATTTTTTCGGTGTTTTGTCTGAGTTCTTTCACATCCAACATTGAATATTCACCTCTGTCATTTTATTTCCATTCCCCATATGTAATAAGTTTGGTCTTTTTATTCTTCAATTCATGCCATTTGTATTTTACTCCAGTTTCTTTACAATGCTTTTCAAAATAAGGATAGAATCTTTCTATTAATAAAGGAAGGTCAATTTTCTCTGTTTCAGAGAAAAGAATTAGTAAAACCTTGTTGGTATAGGTTAAACGATCGCCCTTCCTAACTTTGTTTAAGATTTCGTCAGAAAATTTTTTCAGGTCAATTTTCTCTTCCTGATTATTAGTAAAATAAACTGATAATAATAAAGATTTGGGATTTCGAGCATTCAGTTCATAAGAAATAATCTTTTGGAATTCTCCAATTTCCAGAAAATTTTCATGTTGTTTAAACTCAGAGGGTACTTTAACAATTTGATTTTTTTTAATGATATCTGACATCATTTCTTGTATCTTGGCAGGTACTGCAATTGAAAACTCATTTTCCAACCTGTTTTTAAAATCCTGGTAAATTTTCAGCGATTCCAGCGTCTTATTCTTTTTATTTAAATAAATCAATTTGCTCATTACCAACTTTTCATTCAATGGAGCTATGGCAAAACCTTTTTCATAAAGTTCTTCAATTATTTCATCAGATTGAAAATCGTCCATGCTAATTAATTCTAGAATAATTCGAACAACTTTCTCTCGATACTCTTTTCGTTTTCTTTTTGCCCAACTATAATTGCAAAAAGGCAAATAATCTCCAGTATAAATTTCTAATGCATCTAAAAGATCTCTTTTTTTAATTTCTTTATTGGATTGTCTTTCAGCATTACTGATATTTTCTTCAAATATTTCAAAATCAAATCCAACATCAGAGGGTTTGTTCAACCAACAAACATGTGAATTTGAGCGAATAAAAAATTTACCAAAAGAATCTTTTTCAAATATCTTATCTAAACCTTTTCTCAAATAATATAAATTAGATGATAAATTCTGCTTCGCCTTCTCTTCGTTCATGTCAGGCCAAAAAATATCACATATCTCCTTTTTTTGTACCTTTCTTCCATAATTTGTCAGAAGATACTTAAAGATATCTAGAGACTTTTTTGCCCCAGGAAAATCCTTTTCGTTTTTCTCACCATCTTTTATAAAAACAAATTGAGAAAAAGTTCTTATATATTCTTTGTAGGATTGATTAGTAAGCATTTTTTCCTCCGGAATTTCGTTTATATTCACTTGATGTGCTTAATTAGATATGTTTTGAGATTTTCCAACTCGATTTCAAGTTTTGCTAATAATTCTTCAACTAGTGTTTTGTTATTTTTTTTCGCATATATCTCAAGCTTCTCTAAAACTTCTACCACTTTTTCAGCGTCAAAATTCGACACACTTCCCTTTAATTTGTGGACAAGATTTGCTAAAACTTTATAATCACCTTGGTTTGATCTTTCTTTAATTAAGTGTACTTGGTGAGGATAATAATTCAAAAAATCGGAAACAATCTCTTGAACATCTGATGAGTTTTCTAAAAGCTTGTTCAACTTCTCTATATTAGCAATTTTTAAATCCTTATCATGATTCTTTCTGAATTTATTGATTTTATTGAGCAAAACCTTTTCTTCAATGGGTTTTGTTAGATAATCATCCATGCCTGCATTTAAGCATTTCTCTTTATCACCTATCATGGCATGCGCTGTCACTGCAATGATAGCAACTTGAGGCAGATTATTACTCTTCTCATACTCACGGATCTTTCGGGTACACTCCAACCCATCCATTAAAGGCATTTGAATATCCATAAGGACTATATCATATTGACCTTCTTTAAATGCATCAAAAGCCTTTTTGCCATTTTCAACGACATTAACTTTATGCCCAAGTTTTTCAATGAGTATTCTTATCAATCTACGACTTATTAAATCATCCTCTGCAAGCAATAAGGATAACTGCCTGTCCATGATAACCACATCCCTTCATGAATCACAATGGCTTCTCACAAGTATTGTCCAAAACTAGAATCTAAAACTTGTTTAGTTATACTATTTTACCACATTGTTTTGATTGCTTTTTGTTATTCAGAAAAATATTCTCTATAATCTTTTTTAAACTTTAACAATTCAATATAATCGTTAACTGTAAATTTTATCGTTTTATCAACTGTATCTTCAAAATCTTCGATTATAAACTCATTATACGTTCTACAGACCTTTGGTATAAGATATGAAATGTAAAGGGGTTCTTTGTAGGGATTTGAAAAATAATTTCCTGAACTTAATGGTTTTTCTCCAACGAAACTTCCGGTATTTGTCATTTGGCAATAGGAGATTAAGGCCTTTATATAGGGATATACAGAATATTTTGATATAACAAAATACAATTCTCCCTGAAAAACATTATCCTGAGGAATAATAGCAAATGCATCCGTTTGACGTGTATATCTGGTCGTTTGTCGGGATATTAAAAATCCTTCATGTTGAGTAAGATAAGACAAGAAAATCTGAAGATTGTAATAATTTTCACCTTGTCCCTTTGCATCCGTAAGATCAATCAATAGTTTTGAGGGATTTTGAGTGATTATTTCATTCATAACTTTTCTGATTTCAAAGGTGTTCTGTTCTGAATACGAAAGATCTAAGATTTTTAAAATGGTAAATGCTTCATATTGTTTCAGTTCGTACCAATTTGACTCTATTCGGTTTTTCCATGTTGAAAATTCATTCCATGGAACATGCTTTATTTGTTCTTCATAAGTATTACCCTCAAATAAATATTGAAGAAGGTATTGTTTAGCTTTAAAAAACTCCGGATAAAAATTTAACAAATATCTTTCAGCTACCCAAAATCTTTTTTCCTCTTTAGTTTTGGCATAGACAAATTGCTCATAATAATCCATGATTTCATTTGCTGTCATCCCGTTAAGTGATTTAATGACAGAGCCTGATGGAATAATATTCCCGATAGAATCGGTGATGATAATTTCTCCTTCTCTATATTTGAATAAAAAAGGAAAAACAGAAGCTGAATGCAGTGCCCCTTCCCAAAAATCTAGGTATGTAGAGGTATCTTCAAAGTGAACAAACGCTGGGGCTAGTTTCTCATAGTATCTAAAATGACTGGCGAATATACCAATTTTATCTGTCACCTTTTTTACATCTTGAGTAAACTGATCAATTTGATTTTGTGTAACTAATGGATGCTGACTTGGCAATTCAGCTTGAATGATTTCAATTTCTTTTTTTAAATTTGGCCTAAAAAGAAAGTTCATCCATGACATGGAAAGGAAATACAATAAGATTGCCAATAAAACAAAAAAAACCCCATAAGCGATTAATGTTTTTTTCATTTAGAGCCTCCTTTTAAACTTACAAAATACCAAATAAATAATGGAACGGAAAGCAAAAACATCACCATAGAGAAAGCGTTATAAGTCTTGATTAACCCAAAGAATTCCACTAAAATCCCTCCACCCAAATAGCCCACAAGAAAACCCCCACCTTGGATAATCATCCAAAAAGCAGCTTGCGCTTTATTTGTTTGTTTTTTTGGTATTTTAAAGTGAATATAATTAAAAATAGAATAATAAATAACGATATAATTCCAACCATGCAGTACATGCGTTAGTATTAACTGAGTAGGTGTCTGTGCAAGGGGCGTGATAAAAATTCGAACGCCAATAGCCAAAATACCTGTCGCTACAAGGAACAAAGAACCGGTCTTTTTGATGATAGTCTTTGCAAATAGAAGAAAAGGCACCTCACAAATAGACAATACTGCAAAGCTAATGCCTACAGTACTTTCAGGAAAGCCTTTTTGAGAGACTAAAACAGGTAAAAAGGAACCGCAAAATGAAACACCCATAACACCAACCGTAGCTGTCAATAACATAAATAAAAAAGTTATAGAACTACCTGTACTATCGGTTGAATATTTTCTTTCACTCACAATCTCATAAGTTTTTAATTTTTTTGAAAACGTATAGGCTAAAACAAGCGAAACAGTTGAAATAATAAACATGAAGACAAAGGTTATTTCAAAAAGAAATCCGGAAACAAGTGAAATTGTTGAAAATCCGATTGTGCCCATTAGCCTGGCTTTATCCAAATGCAAACCTTTTGCCATCAGCGATTCCATAACACCAGCTTCCCCAATGGGAACAACTGAAGTGGCAAAAAAACCAAATAAAATCAAGGTAAACATTTTTGGCAAAAAACCCGGCATCAGAAAAACCCCCCATACCAATACCGCTGGTATTAATGTGAGGAATTTTAGCGTTTTTTTCTCGCCAATCTTTTTCTTTAAACTAAACCAAAAGGGATTCGCAATTAAAGCCATCCCAGGTATAACAGCCATTAAAGCACCGATTTGACTTGGAGAAAAATCTAAATTTTCAAAATATTGTGCCATAATGTTGATCATGGCAAGGTTTGAATAGACAAACCATTCAACCATTGACTCGAACAACACTTTATTTTGCCTTCTTCAGTTCTTTTTCATAAAATTTTGTAAGATGCTTTGGGTTTGGAACATGTACAGCAATGAAACCCAACTCAAGTGCAGACTTTACATTATCTTCTGAATCATCAAAAAAAACTGTTTCGATTGGATTAAGGCCATACTTTCTAAGAAGATATCGATAGATTTCTTTATCAGGTTTGATCATTTTTACACGAGAAGAGATGACCAACCCTTCAAAGATTTGAAAAAAATCAAATTTCTTATATGCCTTTGTAAAAGAATCATCATGAAAATTTGATAAAACAAATAACCGATAATCATCTTTAGCAAGCTTGTAAAGTATATCCACGTTCTCTTCAATAACCGGAAGATAATCAATAAATCCGTTAAGTGCAAATTCTATTTCTTTTTTCATCTCTGGAATATTTTTAGAAAAAACTTCTACAGCCCTTTCTATTGGCAGTATTCCTTTATCCAAATCAGCCCAATACTTTGAATCCATCATGTTTGCTTTTAATATTTTAGCCCTTTTGGGATCAAACATATCGATTAACAAATTTAACGGATTCCAATCCAGAAGAACACCACCAACGTCAAAAACAACATTTTTAATCTTCATATAACCCCCTCACATAAAACACTTTATGCTATCACAAAGTGTCTTAAAATGCAATTTTTTCTGTTGTAATTTTAATCAAAAAAAAGGGCGTTTTTCACGCCCTTTTTTTACTGTGTTATCTTTACTCCCACTATCTTATCTTTTCCCAATTTCTTTTTGATTTTAATCTTTGCCTCTTTCTGATTAACTGCATCAACATTAATAGATCTTATGGTATCACCTTTCAAATAATCCACTGTAAACCTCATAATACCGACCCCCTATATGATGATATGGATAATAATTGAACCTCTTAATTAAAGACGCAAAGAATCAACAACTTACTTCAAAATACACATTCAGATTGGATTAAATTATCTCGACAAGCTCCAAATCAAAAACCAATGTTCGCCCAACCAAAGGATGATTCCCATCAAGAATTACCTCATCACCAAGGATATCAACTACGGTGAAAACAGCTACTTTGTCTCCTTCTCCCTGCATATTCAATCTCAAGCCGGGTTTTAAATCCAAATCATTTGGAAATTGAGATTTATCAAATACAAATCTTAGTTTTTCGTCATATTCCCCATATCCTTCGGAGGGTGGTATTTTGATAGTCGTTTTTTCACCCTCTTCAAGTCCAATCACAGCATTTTCAAACCCTGGAATAACCTGTTTGCCACCAATTGTAAATTCCAAAGGTTCTCTTTCAAGGGACGAATCAAACTGCGTACCATCTTCCAATGTTCCTGTGTAATGTACTTTTACCGTGTCTCCACTTTTCGCTTTAGACATATACTACTCCTTTCAATTTCCTTAAAAATTAAGACAATAAACTATTATTCGTTTCGAATTTTTTGTTTATCTGATTATCAACTATTAATTTATGCTTAATTAGCTGATTTTATTATACCATAAACTTCATCTGAAGATTTTCCGATTGCTGTCGGCACTTGTATTTCACCACTTAAAATACCCTGGCGAATTCTGTTTAACTCTGTTTTTATCTCAGGATTTTCTTCCAGAAATAGCTTAAAATAATCGTTGTATGCTAAACCAATAACATCCTCTTTTATGCCCATGGAAGAATTGCTTCCAAATTCCAGTTCACCTGTCTCGTAAAGCTCTATTGCATTCACAAGTGATTGCCCAACATCTTTTAGCATACTTGTCAAAATATGATCATTGTACTCTGGATGGGATGATTCAAATATAAGATGGGCATCTGAATCTACCCCTATTGCCCATGCATTGTTTTCCAAAGCTGCCGGGTAAATCCCGTTACCTGTATTTGCAGCAACGTTAAAAATGACATCCGCTCCATTTTGATACATTACATTTGCCAATTCCCTTCCTTTAGCAGGATCATTCCAAATACCAGCGTAGGAAACAAGTACTTTTATGTTTTGATTGACGTATTGAGCGCCTTTGATATACCCAACGATAAAATCATTAACAACAGGTGAATCAACTCCACCTAAAACACCAATTATTTGTGAATCATTGGAATATTCCAAATGATTTGAGTCAGAAACCATAGCTGCCAGCGCCCCAGCCAAAAACGAGCCCTCATTTTGTTTATAAGAGATCGCGAAGGTGTTATTTAAATCGTTCTTTGAAAAATCAACTTTCGCATCATAGATTATATATTTTTTTTCGGGATAAAAACGCGCTATTCTAGTTAAAGGTTCCACCATTGGCCAAGTCCCCACAACAATAAAATCATAATCTCCAAAAGCAGAGATATCGTCAAGCGTTGGTTCCCAAACTGCAGGATTATACTCCATCTCCACTATTTTTGTTACAGCTCCTTTTGTCTCTTCCAATATTCGTAAACCTTGTGCCGCTGAGTCAAAAAATGATTTATCTCCCAATTCACCGTTAATCAAACAGGCTATTTTCAGCGGTTTGGCAAGCATGACCATTGTCAGGAACAGAAAAAGGATAAAAAAAAGAATCAACATTTTTTTCATATTAGCACCTCCAATTGTTTTGACGATATTTTACCATGGATAAAATCATTCTCTTTGATTCTGCTCATTAAATGTTATAATATTCAAAAGTGCTTTTTTGGGGTTGATATCATATGGAGAAGGCTTTGAACATTTTAATGAAGATTGAAGAGCTTTCAAAAAAGGCGCTGGACACTATAATAAATGAAAAATTCGAATTACTCCCGTCTATTCTTGATCAAAGGGGTGAATTAATTTCTTTATTGGACAAAGCGCAAAGTACATATTTTGAAAACGAAAAAACCGTTTTACATCGAATTGAAAAACTTGAATCAAAGATGTTGGAACACTTGAAGAATAGTACTACTGAAACCAAACATTCTATTAATACCGTTTCAAAAGGAAAAAAAGCTGTTAAAAACGGCTATTTCAAATCGAAAAATGAATACGATAAAAATAACCGTTTCTTAAAGAGAGGATGAATAATGAAAAAGATTATACAAAACATTCAAATTTTAAGTAGTGACAAAATTGTTGAAAACGGTTTTATAATCATTGAAAACGGTATCATCACTAATATCGAGGAGGGCTCAGTTAAAACAACTGATGCCATTTCAGTAGATTTAAAAGGAAAACGAGTCTTGGCGATTCCTGGATTGGTTAATTCTCACACTCATTCAGGAATGGCTGCCTTGAAAGGTGCGGGAGATGATTTGCCTTTTGAAGAATGGCTTTTTAAAACAATCATCCCCCTTGAGAACAAATTAGATGATGAAATGATTTATCTTTCAACCATGATTTCACAAATGGAAATGGCCCGAAATGGAATCACATCTTTTGTAGACATGTATATGATGCTTGATTCAATTGTCAAAGCTGTTGACGAATTTGGAATGAGGGGCTACATCTGTAGAGGTCTTCAGGATGATTCTATGAATGATGGTGAACGATTGAAAAAAAATATTAAAGCTTATGAAAAATATCACGGATCTGCAAATGGAAGAATTAACATCGGATTCGGTCCCCATTCCCCATACCTGTGTTCCAAAGAATATCTAAAAAAAATTGCCGATGTGGCTCAACAATTAAATGCCCTCATCCATATTCATTTAAAGGAAAGCAAAAACGAAATGAATCAGTATACGTTTAAGGAATTAGCTGAGATCGGTTTATTCAACACTCATGCAATTGCAGCACATTGTGTATACGCTGATTCGGAAGATATAGAAATCTTGAAGGAATATAGCGTTTCGGTTGCACATAATCCATCTTCCAATCTTAAATTAGCCAATGGAATAGCACCTGTTGAGCAAATGCTCATCAAAGAAATAAATGTTTGCTTGGGAACTGATAGTGTATCCAGTAACAATTCATTGGACTTATTCAAAGAAATGTTGTTGGCTTCTCTAATTCATAAAGGTAAAACAAAAGATCCACAAGTAGTACCAGCAGAAACTTCTTTTAAAATGGCTACAATTAACGGTGCAAAAGCAGTGGGATCATCTATTATTGGAAAATTGGAAAAAGGTATGCAAGCAGATATTACTTTTTTGGATATGGATAGCATTAATCTTTTTCCTTTAATAAAGCCCATTTCCAATATAGTCTATTCTGGAAGAGGATCGGATGTCATTGCTACAATGGTTAATGGTGAATTCACTTATTATTTTGGTAAATATCCCAGGATCAATGAAGGAGATATCAGGAATCAATTCATGGAAAAATACGTCAAATTGTATGAATGAAGGGTTCTATGTCATTGTTTGACAATTTTAACTTAACTGTTTTTTTAAGGCAAATACTAGTACGTACTCCTGCTGTAATTATTGCATTGGGTTTACATGAATTTGCCCATGCTTATATGGCAGTTAAACTGGGGGATAATACCCCAATTTTACTAAGAAGATATACCATCAACCCATTAAAACATATCGATCCAATTGGGTTAATATGTTTTATCGTTTTAAGTTTTGGGTGGTCCAGAAGAATCCCTGTCAATAACCTAAGACTGAAAAATAAAAATAAGGATACCTTTATTATAGCCTTTTCTGGCCCTGCATTTAGTTTATTATTAGCCATATTAGCAGCTTTTGTGTTTTATGGCTTTGGATTACATAAATTTAGCTGGTTTTTTAATCCTAATCCAAAAGATACATTTTTTTTTCTTAATTATTTATCAGATGTGTTAGGATCATTTATGGTTGTAAATTTGATCATATCCATTTTTAATCTTATTCCAATCATGCCATTAGATGCCTCGGCTTTATGGTCAGTATTTATCACTACAAAGCATATGAAAACAGTCATGAAATATCAAGTATACGGGATTTTAATTTTATTGATTTTGATTATCATGGGAATTGTACAGGCCATCATGTATCCGGTCATATCGGGTTTTAATACCATGTTTATCAATTTATCCGGAATTTTCGGATAATCTGGAGGGGTTATATGAGAGATAAAAAAAGGAATTATGAATTTTTAAAAATTGACAATGACATCTACAGAAAGATCGTTGAAGAACTATTAGATGTCTATTTAGAATATATTCCTTACCCAGTTAATTCTGTCATTAGCGATTATGAAGACATAATTCACGATGGAACTTATTTGCATATTCTAGAAGGCAAAGGTTTATTTGGGTATATTGACGGTAAACGCAAATTTTATCTGGAAGATACGATCAACAATAAAAATATTTTTTTAGGTGTAAACTGGTTTTTAGAACACAATTTAAACGCCAATTTTGATTTTTGCTCACCCTATTCCATGAGAAGACGAATTATTTCTGTTCTGGAACCATTGATCGTTTTAATGGAAGTGGAAGATTCAAAAGGGTACAGTCATTCTCAACGTGTTGCGTCTCTATTCACAGCATTTGCAAAAGAACTGGGTTTAAATCAAAATGAAGGTTCCTTGTTTATTCATTATGCCATGTTACATGATGTTGGAAGAATAGGCGTTGAACAATTAATGCTATATTCGCCAACTCGTTTGAGAAATTTTGAAGAAACCGG
This sequence comes from uncultured Thermotogaceae bacterium, assembly GCA_964403295.1. Lineage (GTDB taxonomy): Bacteria > Thermotogota > Thermotogae > MWEM01 > MWEM01 > JASUTC01. The sequence goes on from CAYOFT010000003.1 coordinate 52,224, forward strand.
CCAAGACCATACCATTACAGGCTCGGTTTATATTTCCACACTGGAAGTGCTTAATGATTTTGTGCCTTATGTCAGAAGTCATCACGAAAGATTTGATGGTAAAGGTTTTCCTGATGGACTCAAAGGAGAAGAAATTCCTTATTGGGTTCGGGTTTTGACAATAGTGAATTGGTATGATAATGCATTGAATACAGTCGACTCTGAATTCTCGATTGGTGTGATGAGTGAAGATGAGGCTCTGGAAATAATTGCCAAAGATAACGGAAAACTATTCGATCCTGATATTGGAAAACAATTTATCTCATTTATCAAGAAAGGCCAATAATGATGAAACCTTATGTTTTTTCCAACATTATTGCAGCCATTTGGAATCCAAAGGAAGAAATTGACAAATTAGATGCTTATAGTGGAAATACCGTTTTTCTTTTAAGTTCAGATTTAGTTAATCTTAGCAATCATGTGAAAAAAATAAAAAAAAAGGGATATAAGGTTTTTTTGGATATTGATTTTTGTGAGGGTTTAGGAAATGGTGAATATTCTTTCAGATATTCCACTTTACAAGGTGTAGACGGAATCATTACAGTTAAACCCAAAATGATAGATATTGCAAACAGTTATGGCGTTCCAAACGTTTTAAGAAGTTTTGCCCTCGACAGTAATTCATTGCTAAGAATAAACGAAATGATTTCAAATATCAACCCAATGTTCTTAGAAATACTACCCGGTAGTGCTTTTCCAAAGGTTTATAATTATCTAAACGCAAACGGACTGAAAACGGACAATATGATCGCAGCAGGTTTAATAGAAACAAAAAAAGAAGCAAATGATCTTTTTAAATGTGGGGCTAAAGCAATTTCCACCAGTAAAACAAAATTATGGCAGTAGGAGGATTACAATATGAAAAAAATGATGATATTGATGTTGGTTCTCTTTATCACAAGTATGTTTGGCAACGAATTCCTAATGGTTTATCCCAATGGATTAGCAATAAAAGGAGATACAGTTTCTGTACAATCTAAAGGCTTTCATTTGGATGTCCCTGAAACTTGGATTGTAGAATCATTCACATCCGTTCCCTATCCCCAGTTCTATCAATATGTTATTCAAAAACCATTTGATTATGAAGAAACTTTGAAAAAAAGTATAGGCAATACAATCAAATGGCGCTTTGATGATGGGACAATCAAACAATACAAACTGCTTCTGGATGATCCACTCTTACTATCCGATGAACAGGGTGTATTTTCTCCAAAAAATGGTAGCGCTGTTTTTGAAAATGTTCACATTAACAAAGCGCAACAGTACCTTGACTTATATTTTGAGAATGAAATCGAACAACTGGATTATTCATTCATGTTTACAAATCTTTCTTATTCAACCGTTTACGTTATGAATCTTGATGATGAAGAGGAAAATGCCGACATTTCGGGGACTTTGATTATTAATAATGCAACGAAACAACATATTCAAACGGATCATTTGTATATTTTCTCCGGGGAAATGAATACCGTTTCCACTGATTATGCTTTAAAGACAATGAGAAGTTTTAACTTAGAAGCTGATTCATACAGTGGCGGTTCAACAATGGAAAATTTCAGTGATTACAAAATCTATTCTATCCCCGGTTCTTTCTCATTTAGGAAAGGTTCCACTGATTATATCCATTTCTTGCAAACCAAAGAAGTCTATGACATGATTTATACTTTTAACGCTTACTATTCCAATAGAGGCACTGATTTTCAGGCATTTGATCAAACCATCAAAATACCCCAATTAAAGCAACCATTAATGGCAGGTAAGGTTCGGATTCTTAAATCTGATCAGGATAAAACGGTTTTCCTTGGGGAAAATACCATAAACAATTCAAGTAAAGGACAACCTTTAGAGATTAGTTTCGGAAAGTCTTATGATCTTCAAGGCAAAGTCGAGTTAATTCAATCAAATCGAAGTGGAAACACTTATTTTGAAGCTTACAAATTCACAGCCAAAAATTATTCAGAAGAAGAGAAAGTCATTCAACTAAATTTCTCAATGCCTAGAGATTCCAATGTTGAAGTAGATGTTTACGACTATACCAGACCGACAGCAACAATGCTACAAATCCCCTTAACATTGCATGCCCATATGGAAGCTGAGGTTACTTTTGAAATCAGATATGATCGTTGAAGAAATCATTAAAAGAATCAAACAAGAACTTAATCCAAAACGCCTAAAACATACGTTGGGTGTTTTGGATTATTCAGTTTTGCTTGCAGAAAAACATAATGAAGACAGTTTACCAATTAAGATTGCGGCCCTTTATCATGATGCATTCAGGAATCATAAAAAGAAGGAGCTTATCCAGATTGCAACAAAAAACGGAATTACAATCACAGCGGAAGAACAGTTTAATCCCATTCTTTTACATGGAAAATTGGCTGCCAATGACTTAAGAACCAGATACCCATCTTTATCAAGAATCGATGAAATAGCACAAGCGGTCCAATACCATACCAGTGGTTATACCTTTTCTTCAAAAATAGGAAAAATTGTTTTCATTGCCGATTCTTTGGAGAAAAACAGAATTTATCCAGGAGTGGAAGAACTGCGAAAACTGTCAATAGTTGATTTAAATTCCGCCTTTTTTCTAATATTGAAGGGAAAGGTTAGATTAGCCTTGGAAAAAAATCATATTATATTGAAAGAAACCTTAAAGGCTTACAACAGTACACTTATTAATGAGGAGATAATCCATGATAAACATTCTTGAATTTGATTTAAATGAGTTGAAGCAACATTTTATAGAAAAAGGTATCAAGCCATTCCGAGCACAGCAAGTTTTCGATTGGATTTTTAAAAAACATGTTTTTGATTTTTCGAAAATGCTCAATCTGCCTAAAGACTTCAGAACAACGCTGAAAACGGAATATATCATTGATTTACCTGAATTAGCTAAAAAACAGATTTCGTCTTTGGATGGCACAAAAAAATACCTTTGGAATTTGAATGATGGAGAAAAAATTGAATCCGTTTTGCTAATCCATCCAGACAGAAACACCGCCTGTATCTCAACTCAGGTTGGTTGTAGCCTTAATTGCAGTTTTTGTGCCACAGGAAAATGCGGTTTTACCAGAAATCTTAAAGTTTCAGAAATTATCGGGCAAGTGTTGGCTATGACTCTTGAACATGAACAACGCATAGGAAATGTTGTTTTTATGGGAATGGGAGAACCTTTTCTTAATTATGATAATTTAAAGAAATCCATTTATATCCTTAACTCAAAAGAGGCATTGGACATATCAAAAAGGCGCATTTCAGTATCCACAGCTGGAATTATACCGGGCATCTTAAAAATGGCAGAGGACTTTCCAGAAGTCGTCCTGTCTGTATCTCTTCATGCACCGAATAATCGAATCAGAGAAACGCTGATGCCAATCACCCAAACTTATCCGTTCCAACAATTAATCAACACCATCAAGCAATATAATGAAATGACCGGAAAACGTGTAACCATTGAATATTTGCTGATAAAAGAAGTAAACGATTCATTGGAGCATGCTATAGCATTATCAAAAACTTTGAAAGAGTTAAAGGTAAATCTAAATCTAATTCCCGTTAATCCGGTTAATCCTGATTATGAAAGACCAGGACATAAGCATATATCAATTTTTAAAGAAATAATGGAAAAAAACGGTATTGAAACGGTTATTCGACATGAAAAAGGTACAGATATAGCAGGTGCATGCGGACAGTTAAAAAATCAAAATATCAAGGGGGAAATGTTTTGAAGAGGATTGTTATTGGTATTTTAATCGTTATTGTTTGTATCGGAATGTTTTTTTTCTTAAAGGCAACTTTTGCCAACGAAATCTTTATCGATCCTGTAATTTTCTCAGTCGGACCTTTTGAGATCCATTGGTATGGTGTGATTATTGCAACCGGTATCATTATCAGTTACCTTATTGGTCGAGGTCTTGCTATTAAAGAAGGAATTAACGATGAACATGTTGCTGAAGCGTTAATTGTTGGTGTCATTACAGGAATTGTTGGCGCCAGATTATACTATGTTTTTTCAAGATGGGATATTTATTCTCAGGTTCCCGGAGAAATTTTTAAAACCTGGCATGGCGGGATGGCTATCCATGGCGGAGTTATCGGTGCCATGATAGGCGTTTTTATTTACACAAAATTGAGAAAAAAGAGCTCTTTTACTTTTTTACAGGGATTTGATATTGCCGCACTGATGCTTCCCTTAGCACAGGCTATAGGCAGATGGGGGAACTTTTGTAATCATGAAGCCTATGGAAAACCGACTGATTTACCATGGAAAATGTACATCCCCCCTCGTTTTAGAATGCCTGGGTATGAAGCTTTTGAATTTTTTCACCCTACCTTTTTATACGAATCGCTTTGGAATATTGGCATCTTTGTCTTTCTGTTTTGGTTTTATAAAAACAAACGGAAAAACTTCGGGGAAATTTTGGCTTTATACATGATCTTTTATTCCATTGCAAGATTCTTCATTGAAGGGTTGAGATTGGATAGCTTGTATTGGGGAGAATATAGAGCTGCTCAAATCACCAGTGTTTTATTAATCATTTTTGGACTACTTTTATTTGTTTTGGTAAGAAAATATGGAAAAGATAGCAACTCAGAAAATATTAATTCGAAATGATAGAAAGGAAGCATAAAGATATATGCAAGAAATAAGGAGAATCCCTCCCAATGATTCGGAAGCAGAAAGAGCTGTTCTAGGTTCAATCCTGCTTGATCCTGAAGTTGCCGGTGATGTATTCGAAATACTAAGGCATGAAGATTTTTACACACATTCTCATCAATTGATCTATAACTGCATGGAGTTGCTATACGATGATGCAGAAGCTATAGACCCTTTAACAGTTTCTGACCTCCTAAGAAAACAAAAGCAGTTAGAAACAGTAGGCGGAGAATTGGCTATTGCACAATTGGCAGACAGTGTTCCTACATCCGCACATGCCACGCATTATGCTAAGGTCGTTAGAGAAAAATCCATCTTAAGAAATCTGATTAACTCGGGCGGGAAAATCGTAGAGAGTGCATTTAGCCTGGATGATGTAGATAACATATTAGATCAGGCTGAAAGAAGCATATTGAGTATCGGCGAAAGATACATTGAAAAATCCTATGCCCCTATCGGGAAAATCGTACATGATGCCTTCGATAAGCTGGATCAAATAAAAGTGCGACACGATTCTCCTGAGGGTTCTCTTCTTGTAACGGGTCTTGCCACCGGATTTAAATCTCTGGATGAAATGACAACCGGTTTTCATCGTTCTGACTTAGTCATTGTTGCTGCCAGACCCTCCATGGGAAAATCAGCTTTGGCATTACAGTTAGCAAGAAACATGGCTGTAGTCCACGGTTATAAAGTAGGAATATTCAGTTTGGAAATGTCATCGGAACAAATAGCATTGAGATTGTTAAGCTTGGAGTCAAAAGTTAATTTTGAAAAACTTAGGAAAGCGGATATCTCAGCTGATGAATGGAACAGACTCACTGATGCTGCAAGTAAATTCATGAAAGCCTCAATCATCATAGATGATGATTCTATGCTTGACCCCAGGGGTTTAAGAACAAAAGTCAGAAGGATAAAAAAGGAATATGGTTTGGATGCCATCGTTATTGATTATCTGCAGTTAATGAACAGTGGCAGAAATCGCGAGAATCGACAACAAGAAATTTCTGAAATTTCCAGAAGTCTCAAAGTACTTGGAAGGGAAATGGACATTGCTGTCATTTCCGCTTCACAACTTTCCCGTTCCGTAGAACAACGAGAAGATAAAAGACCTAGATTATCCGATTTAAGAGAATCAGGTGCAATTGAGCAGGATGCCGATACCGTTATTTTTATTCATAGAGAATCTTATTATAAACGAGCAAAATTTGAAGAAGAAGAGGATGTAGGAGAAGTGCAGATGCTTAATCATCCACATCCAGCTGAAATCATTATTGGTAAACAAAGAAATGGTCCGGTAGGAAGCATCAACTTGATCTTTGATCCTACCGTTGTGGGATTCTTTTCAATGGAAAAATCATTTATTCCAAAAGAATAGGAGAAATGGATTCATGAAAATTCTTCTTATCAACCCTTGGATCTACGATGTGGCCTCTTTTGATTACTGGTTAAAACCCATGGGATTATTAATTTTGGCCAGAAGACTTAAAGAAAGCGGTCATGAATTAAAATTGATTGACTGTTTGGACAGATATGATCTAGATTTGGTTCAATATACAGGGAAACCAACTAAAAGCAAATGGAACGGTACCGGCAAATTTTTTTTTGAAAAAGTAGAAAAACCTCCACAAATGTCTCATATCCCCAGATATTTTAAGCGTTACGGTTTACCAAAAGCATTGTTTGAGAAAAAAATTACTGATTTAAAGGAATCTGGCTTTGATCCGGTTTGTACCTTTGTCACATCAGCTATGACTTATTGGTATCCTGGACCTTATGAAGCAATAAAAATCGTAAAAAACATCCTACCAAATACGAAGGTTTTTCTTGGTGGTAATTATGCCAATCTCATGAAAGAACATTCCAACTATTCAGGTGCTGATTATGTTTGTAAAAAAAGCAAGATGCCGGAAGTCCTTGATTTTCTTAATTCCCACGGAATAACCATCAAAGAAAACTTAAAATACCAAAATGATTTAATTCCACTTTACGAACTATATAATCATCCCATGAGTCATTTGGTCTTTTTCACTTCATTAGGTTGTCCTTATCGATGCACATATTGTGCAACACCATTTTTACAGGATTTCATTCAGGAAGATCCTCACAGACTGGTTGATGCAATTGATCGTTATTCCTCGATGTACAAAGTTAAAAATATCGCTTTTTTTGACGATGCCATACTGATTAACCATCAAAAGCACTTCGATCAAATTTTGCAACAATTAATCAATATAAGATTAAAACAACGTGGTATAATGGTTCATATACCGAACGGCATTCATGCCAAACTATTGACAAAGCACACTGCCGATTTGATGATGGAGGCCAATGTTAAAACCATCAAAGTGGCATTGGAGACCATTAATCCAAGCCTCCAGATCTCAACTGGGGGAAAAGTTACGAATGAAGATTTTTATCGTGCCTTGGATATCTTAAAAACGTCTGGTTTTACAAAAGATGAAATTTCGGCATTTATTATGATTAATCTTCCCGGACAGGGTTTTAAAGAAGCGATTGAAATTCATGATGTTTGCAGGAAATTAAAGATACTTCCAGAAATAAATGAATACACCCCAATTCCCGGCACCATTGATTTCCAAAGAGTCTTTAGTGACAATCAGTTACCCATTGGTTTTGATCCTCTTCTTCTGAATAATACCATTCTTAGTTATTCCTGGCATAAAGGTCTCACTATCGAAGAAATTGAACTCATAAAAAACTATAATAAAAAGATGATCAGTGAATTAAAAAACGGAGGGAATGAGAGATGAAACGAAAATTGATTGAAAAAGCTCTGGCAGTTATGAAAAAAGGTGGAGCTGATTTTGCAGAATTATTTTTAGAAAAACGCACCAGTAACAACATGGAGATGAACAACGGTAAGTTAGAACAGGTTAACTCAGGACTCATTCATGGAGTAGGCTTAAGAGGAATTGCAGGCAAAAAAGCAATATACGCCTATACCAACGATTTGTCTGAAGAATCTGTAATCAATGCTTCACAAAGAATTGCTCAAGCAATAGAAGCAAACAGTAAAGAAGATGTTGAGTTGAATCTAACAAAAAGTAAAATGGATAACTTAAGCCCTATTTTGCTTTTTCCGGACAAAATCAAAAAAGAAGAAAAATACCATATCATGAAACTGGCAAGTGAAGGAGCAGCTTCCTATTCCAAACAAATCAGCGAGGTCCGTATAAATTATTTCGACTATCGACAAAATATCGTTATTGCCAACTCCGATGGCCTATTAACCGAAGATGAAAGAATAAGAACAAGATTGATGATATTTGCTGTGGCTACAAAAGGCAGCGAAAAAGAAACCGGCTTTGTTGGCCCTGGAGCAGGCATGGGTTTTGAATTTTTTAACACGTTTGATGTTAAAGAATCCGGAAAGGAAGCAGCTAGAATAGCTGTCAAAATGATCAATGCAGAATTTGCCCCCGCAGGTAAAATGCCTGTCATTATTTCAAACAAATTTGGCGGTGTTATCTTTCACGAAGCTTGTGGACACGCACTTGAAGCGACTTCAGTCGCTAAAGGCGCATCAGTTTTTGCAGACAAATTAGGGCAAAAAATTGCCAATGAATGTGTTTCTGCTGTGGACGATGCCACGATACCCAATGCATGGGGTTCTACCAATGTTGATGATGAAGGAACACCGACCCAAAGGACCCTTTTAATTGAAAACGGTATATTGAAGAGCTTTCTCATCGATAAACTGGGAGGCATTCGTATGAATATGCAATCCACCGGAAGTGGCCGTCGACAAAATTATACTTTCGCACCTACTTCAAGAATGTCCAATACCTTCATCCTACCAGGCCGTTTTCTTCCGGAAGAAATCATTGCGGACACGCCAAAGGCGTTATATGCAAAAAAAATGGGAGGCGGCTCGGTCAATCCCTCAACAGGAGAGTTTAATTTTTCCGTCAGGGAAGGTTATTTAGTAGAAAACGGTAAAATAGCCAAACCTGTACGAGGTGCAACATTAATCGGTAAAGGTTTTGAAATTCTCAACAAAATAGACATGATTGGAAACGATTTAGCCAGGGATGAGGGCATGTGTGGATCATTATCTGGATCGATCCCTGCAGATGTGGGACAACCGACGATAAGAGTTTCAGAACTATTAGTAGGGGGTAGAAACTGATGAAGATAAAAGAGTTTAAAAAAACGGTTTTTAAAAATGCCAAGAAAAAGGGAATTGAACATTTTGAGTTATATCACATGAGTTCTCATGAATTTGAATGCTCGATCAATAAAGGAGAAATACAGAGTTATAAAGACGCAGAAAATGGTGGTGCCAGTTTTAAGGCCTTGAAAGATGGTAAAGCCGGATACAGTTTCACAGAAGATTATACAGAAGATGAAGCCGAGAGAATCGTCGCCGATGCACTGGAAAACCTAGAGTTGATCGACTCTGATGATGTGGAAGTCATAGGGACGACTAAATTTGAAATCGAAAACTGGAAAGATTATGATATGCGTTTTGATGAAATATCCCCAAAGCAAAAAATTGAAGATACAAAACAATTAGAGAAAAGAATACTGGAAAAAGATCAACGAATCGTCATGGTACCTTACTGCTTCTACAACGATATGTATAATGAAATTTACTTTGCAAATTCAAATGATGTAGAGTATGCCTACAAAAATGGTGGCGGTGGTATGTATGCCGGTGCAATGTCAACCAATGGTAAACAAAACAAATTCGGAATGGATTTTTTGTTTACAACTGATCCCAATCAAATTGATATTGAAAAGCTTGCTTCATCTGTTGCTGAAAAATCTATCGGTTTACTGGATGCCAAAAGCATAAAAAGCGGGAAATACCCTGTAGTCTTAAGTTACAATGTACTTGGCAATATTCTCGGCCTGTTGGTTCAGATGATATCAGCTGAAAATGTCCAAAAAGGTTTTTCATTGTTAAAAAACAAACTCGGAGAAAATATCGTTTCTGAAAAGATAACCATAACAGACAAAAGATTCTATCAGGACAGTATTTTCAATTGTCCCGCTGATTCTCAAGGCACCTTGACAAAAGACAAAGAGATCATCTCAGAGGGAGTCCTTACCACCTATCTTCACAGCTTAAAGACAGCACTTAAAGATGGTGTTTCTCCTACCGGAAATGCTTTTAGAAGAAGCTATAAAGGAGTAGAATCAATTCTGCCTGTAAACATTGACTTTACTGAGGGAGACATTAGCCTTGAAGGGCTTTTGGAACAAATGGGTTCAGGGTTATACATTACAGGTGTACAGGGAATGCATTCTGGTGCTAATCCTGTTTCAGGTGAATTTTCTCTTGGTGCTGAAGGATACAAAATTGAAGATGGAAAAAAGGCCTATCCTATTGAGCAAATCACATTATCGGGAAATCTTCTTAAAATGCTTCAAGATGTCAAATTAATAGGCTCAGACAAACAGATGGCAATGGTGATGTCCCATGGCATGTATACGCCTTCAATTTTGATCAGTGAAATGGATATTGCAGGAAACGAATAAGATGTCTGCAACCATCCACATCAGTGTGGGTTTAACTGGTTTAATGGGTTCTGGTAAAAGTGTAGTAGCCAATTATTTTAAAAGGGCCGGGTTTCCGGTCCTTTTTATGGATCAGGTTGGACATCATTGCCTTCAAGACACTGAAGTTGTCAAAACTATTGTGAATTCTTTCAGCATAAATATTTTAGATAAGGATAACAAAATCAACCGAAAAAAATTGGCAACCATCGTTTTTAACGATCACAAAAAACTCAAACGGTTAAATGCTATTTTGCACCCAAAAATGAATCAAAAGGCAAGGGATTGGATTCAAAAACATTTTCAAAAGGGGCGGCAAATTGTTTTTATCGAAGCAGCCATTCTATTCGAAATGGAGATGAACAAATTTCTTGATTATTCAGTCTTAATAAAGGCCTCGGAAAAAAATATTGTTGATCGTATTATAAAACGAGATCATAAATCTGAATTTGAAATTCAGCAAATACTTGAAACTCAGAATACGAATGAAGATAAAGTTGATTACGTCATAATAAACGATGGTTCTTTGGAAGAATTATACAAAAAATGTGATCATCTAATCAGCGGATTAACGTTAAAATTGTAGTTTGCAAAAAAAGTATTTTTGTGGTAAAATTTATTTCTGTAAAAGGATTTAAACCCCTATAGGGGGGCGATCAGGGTTCGACGGAAGTTGACGGATCTAAGGAAGCGTGCCGAGTTT
>CAYOFT010000004.1:0-57902 GCA_964403295.1 uncultured Thermotogaceae bacterium
ATTACCTTGTGGATTTAAAAAAGCAATTCTCATTTTTTCACTCCCTTTTTGGGCTCATAACTAATTCATTCTTTTACAATAAGAATTCAGACTTAATGACTTCCATAGAAGGCAAGGGAAGATCTGAACCAATCGTCCTTAATCTGAAAGCCGCCACAGCACTACCCCATTTAGCAGCAGTGAATATATCTTGATCATTTAATATACCACAATAAACACCAGACCAAAATCCGTCACCGGCTCCCGTTGTATCTACAACAATTTGACTGACTGATTTTTGATGAACCGTTATCAGTCCGTTGGAAACTAGCGCCCCGTCTTTTCCTATAGTAAGAATAACATTCTGTGCTCCCAATTGATGAAATGCTTTGATATAGTCTTCATTGTGCATGCGCCCAAAAATGTGAAAGGCGTCATCATCGGAAGGCTTACAGAGATAGGTTTTTTTTAATACTTTTTTTAGTGTTTGCATGGGATCTTCATCCTTTTCCCATAATATCTTTCTAAAATTCGGATCAAAACACAATTTCGCATCAGAGCCTTCGATATCATCCATGATACTGAACACCGTTTTACGAGATGGATGATGTGAAATACTCCAAGAACTAATGTGAAAAAAACGTGTTTCTTTTAACAATTGAGCCATGTCCTTGGGTTTCTCAATACAGTAATCAGCAGATCTAAACGGCAAGAAGCTGGGATTCCCCCTGGATTTTGCTACAAAAACCATCGAAGTATTTTTTTCTTTATCAACTTGCACATAAGTTGTATCTATCCCTTTTTCTTTAAATGTATTTTTAAGATATTCTCCAAAGGGGTCATTCCCTATTCTTGTAATTAGGATAGCTTCTTCACCCAGATTTAGAAGATTAGCTGTTATATTTGCCGGCGATCCCCCTGCATGCCTAATAAAATTGTTTACATTGGATAAACTTTCTGAATAATCATCTGAAAGAAAATCAATGAGTGCTTCTCCAAGTAATAATACCTTTTTCATTGCGATCCCTCCATTTTTGATCTCAAGGCTGAAAAAAAGCTTTTACCGCGTTGGCAATATGCTGTGCTATCCCTTTTTCAAAAGGATAAGGTAGGATTTTGTTCGCGGATAACTGTTCCTCAGGTATAAAGGACGCCAAGGCTTGCGCGGCTTTCATCTTTACCTGATCTGTAATTTGTTTTCTAGCCTCAACAGCCGCTTTCATGATCCCTGGGAAAGCTAACACGTTATTCACCTGATTGGGGAAATCGGATCTTCCTGTGCCAACAATCCTGGCTCCGGCTTTTAAAGCTTCTTCTGGTGGTATTTCTGGAACAGGATTTGCCATTGCAAATACAATTGCATCTCTATTCATGCTGCTGATCATCTTCCTATCGACAATATCAGGTGCTGAAACCCCGATAAATATATCTGAATTGACCATGACTTTTCTTAGGTCTCCCTTTTCTCTTTTAGGGTTGGTCAGTTTTGCCATGATTGCCTGTTCAGTATTCAAATCATCTGCTCCTTCGTAAAGAGCGCCCTTGATATCGCATAAAATGATCTCTTCAAAACCATAGCCACCTAATAATTTAGCTATGGCGATACCGGCAGCTCCAGCCCCATTAATTACGATTTTGCATTTTTGTAAAGACTTTCCAACGATTTTTAGAGCATTGATGATTGCAGCCAAAACTACGATTGCTGTTCCATGTTGATCATCATGAAACACAGGTATGTCCAGTACTTCCTTTAACCTTTTTTCAATATAAAAACATCTCGGAGCTGAAATATCCTCCAAATTGATCCCACCAAAAACCGGGGAAATATTGATTACTGTTTGAATGATCTCATCACTGTCCTGAGTATTCAAACAAATGGGAAAGGCATTGAGATTGGCAAATTCCTTGAAAAGCACCGCCTTGCCCTCCATGACCGGTAAAGCGGCATGAGGACCAATATTTCCCAATCCCAATACAGCTGAACCGTCACTGACTATGGCAATTGTATTGCCTTTTATTGTATAATCATATAGATTGTCAGGATTTTTTACGATTTCTTTGCAGGGAGCCGCAACTCCGGGGGTATATGCTAAACTAAGATCTTCTTTGTTCTGAACGATTGATTTCACATGCGTGGAAATCTTTCCTTGCCACTTTTTATGGCGTTCAAGAGATTTTTTGTAAATATCCAAATTATGCCTCCCATTAGTTTTTTTTTATTATATATTAAATTTTCCAAAATGCAAAGAATCTCAGGGAGGTTTTTTACCATGAAAAGATTTATTTTGATTAGTATAGTTCTCTTAACCGTTGGCCTTTCCTTTTCTCAACAGTATTATCACTTTCCAACAGAGCATTTTGATGTTTATTATCAAAATGCTTCTAGAGAATCAGCCGTTCAATTAATACAGGAAGGAAACACAATTTTCGAAACTTTAACTGACTTTTATGGCATTCATCCCAAAAACAGATTAAGAGTTTACTTGCTGGATACGGTTGATTTTTCTAATGCCTATGCAGATATCTTTTCCAATGTCATTATTATCTACATCAACCGAAATGGTTCTGATTATTACAACAACACCTACAATTGGTGGGTTCCTTTTGTCTTTTCCCATGAATTAACTCATATTTTAGTGGCCAACAAATCGGATTGGACTAAAGACCTGCTCGAAATATTTGGTCATCCCGTTTCCACTCTTTTTGATACAGCCTTCACCCCTTCTCATTTTCATGAAGGGATATCCATCTATTCAGAATCACTGATTTTCGAGGAAGGAAGACTTAATGATCATCGTTATCTCTCATATCTGAAAGCTGAAATTCAGGAAAACGGATTCAGGGGTTTGTCTTTAGCTGGAGGGATGACATCTCCAGAATATACTCCAACAGGATTTAATTATCTTTATGGTTCCTATTTTATTCAATACATAGAAGAACATTATGGTTCTCAGGCAGTTTCAAAAATCGTTAATCAATTTGGTAATGAATACCGATTCAACTTTATTCATATCGTAGAAGAGATCAGTCAAAAGCCTTATCCAAAATTGATTGCACACTGGAAATCTTGGCTGTATGAGATAACTGCTAAACAACCATCTTCTGATCATTATCAAAGTGAAAACATCACAAATTCAGGCTATTATTCAGGAATCAGCGATGTTTCAGACCAATACCTTTATTATTTTTCACAAAAGAAAGGGACACAGACAACTTTATATCGAACTGATGAAACACAGACGACTTCAATGCTTTTACCAATACCAACAGATTTTGCTGTCTCCCCATCGGATCATATTGCCCTTATTTATGCAAATTCTAACGGTTATGAACAATATGACCTAAACCTATATACCGGAAGGTTTACGGGGTCATTCAGACGGTTAGATGAGATAAAACGACCTGTATCTGTTGAATGGTTGGATGATGAAACATTAGTTTATTGTTTTTTGGAAAAAGGCGGAACGGGTTTAGCCACTTACAACTTATTAGAGAAGAAAACAACCTATCTTCTGTCACCAAGTCCGGATTTTTATATCAATGATCTCAGTTGTTATGATGGACGCCTCATTTTGTCTATTACTTATAAAGGCACAGCTGATATTTATGAGTTTGTTATCGCAGAAAACAAACTTCGTCTTTTGTTACAGACAGAATCTAATGAGATTGATGTTTTTCTCTGCGCACAAGGCATCCTATTTTCAAGCGACCAGGAAGGGGATTTTGACATCTATCTTTATGACGAATCACTGTCTTCTCAGAAAAAACTGACCGATACACAGTATGGCGCTTTTAATCCAATATGTTTCAATAATAATACATATTTCAGGGCTTATTCAGGAGAGGGATTTGATTTCATTCGCTTAATCCAGGCTGCAGATGATTTCATTCTCCTTGAAAAAGAATCAAATGATTACCCTGAATTAGCCATAGAAGAAAATCCTGTAATCAAAAATGTTCTTGAAAATTGGCATTATCAACATACCCCCTTTCCAATCCTTCGCTTTGGAATTCCCACACTTTTCTTACTGAACAATCAGCTTACCGGTATTGCGGGTTTCGCCGGCTGGGACGATTTGAAGGAATGGATTTGGTATGGATATTTGGGAGGAATAGGTGATTATTATGCCTGGGATTATTCACTTATTCACAGGGGTTTTCCTGATTTTCAACTGACTTGGAATGGTGATTCTGATTATGAAGAATTCAGAGCTGCTTTTCATTTTCCTTTTACACTAAGAGAAGATGAAAGAGCTGCTTATGTTGAACCGGCTCTTAATCTAGGAATGAATCACACAAGAGATGATTTGACTTGGAAAGTGATAACAGATTTCTATTTACATCAAGCTTATAACCCTATTGTCTATCCGGATAACCCAATTTCCGTCCCTCAGTTTCTCCAAGTTATCCAATTAGGGACTTCGGGTTTTTTCTCTCAGACAGGCATTGGACTTTCACTCCCTTATTCGATTATTGGGATGATCAGTCAAAGGACTGCTTACTCCAATACATCTCTTCAGGCAGAAGCCTGGTATCCTATGAATTTCATAGCATCGATGGGTAGTTCCGAGGGAAAGTTCAGGTTATCATCACCAATACTCCATTTTGGAATCAATACCGATTTATCGAAAGAAATTCCCTTTGCCGGTATTGTTGGTCTTTGGTTTGATGTTGGACTTCAATATTGGCTAGATTTTCGTTTGACTCTTGATTTATATATTGGAGAAGAAATAACGCCAAAAATCGGGATACAAAATACGTTATTGGGAATGATATAACACTGATAAGGAGTATTCATGATAAAAATAAAAAATTTAACATTTTCATATGATAACAGAACAAAGGCTGTTCTGAATAACATTAACCTTGAGATCAAACAAGGTGAGTTCTTCGGAATTATTGGACCAAATGGGGCCGGAAAAACAACTTTATTTAAATTATTACTGGGATTTTTATCACCATCAGAAGGCTCAATAGAAATATTGGGTATTCCATTAATACATATGAAAAGAAAAGAAGTAGCAAAGAATATTTCTGCAGTAATGCAGGAATTTTATCCGGCATATGATTTTACCGTTGAAGAAATCGTTCATCTGGGAAGAACTCCCTATCTGAATATGTTTTCCGATGAATCAAAAGAAGACTGTTTGATGGTGAAAAAAGCCTTAAATGAAACTGAACTGGATGGATTCGAAGAGAAATTGTTCAATCAACTCAGTGGTGGTGAAAAACAAAGGGTATTAATCGCTAAATGCTTTGCCCAAAACACACCTATTCTACTACTGGATGAGTTTGTTGCGCATTTGGATATCGGACATGTACAACAATTGATTAAAAGGGTTTACAAAAAGAATAGAGATGATGGCATTACTGTCGTCGGCATCTTTCATGATATCAACATTGCATCTCTTTATTGTGATCGAATAGCTGTTTTAAATGATGCAATACTCGAAACTGTGGGTCCTCCATCAGAAGTTATCAACAACCGTTTATTGAATACTGTTTATCATGCAGATTCATACATTATCCAACACAAGGATGATCAAAAACCACAAATTATCTTAAGGAAATAATTGTATGTTTACTTTGGCTAAAATAATATTAACTGTTCGAATAGACGAAGTCTTTTCACTGAAACAAAAAAGATCCATTTTAAAAAAAATAAAAACACATGTTTTAAATAGGTATAATGCCTGTATTGCTGAAAGCCATAATCAAGACTCGCTAAGATATGTAGGTATTACTATTGGTATTTTATCACATCAAAAAAGTAGTCTACAATCTCTTGTTGAAAAAATCAATGAACAGATTGAAATTATTAGTGAAGGTTTTGTCGAAGAAGAAAAAATAGAAATACTATAACGGACGGATAAAATCCGCCCGTTTTGAAAGAATGTTTTATTTCTGATTTTTTATACAGTTCTCACATTTACCGTAAAATTTAATATTGTGGTCCTCAGGCTCAAAACCCATTTCATTTTTTACCAACTCTTCGATTTTTTCCACCAACTGATCTGGAATAGTTATTGTTTCACCACAATCGGTGCAAATAACATGGTGCTTTCCATGTTTATTGCTGTCTGCCAATTCAAACCGAACAATCCCCTCATCAATTTCAATCTTCCTCAATAAGCCCAAATCACTTAAGAGTTCAACTGTTCTATAAACTGTGGCTTTGCTTATTCTTGATCGTTTATCAAGTAACTTTCTGTATACTTCCTCAACACTTAGATGATCTTCAGGAGATTCAGCAAAAATTCTCATAATAAGCTCTCTTTGAGCTGTGATCCGAAAATTTCTATCCTTTAATTCTTTTCTCAAAATATCATTAACCATTGTCTTTCTCAGCACCTCCCATATGCTACATCTTAATCATTAATAATTTTAGCAGTTTTTTGTTGAAAATATAAAAAAAATATATTATTTTTTTGTTAATTTTTGCTATTATATCTTGAAATGATAATGGTTCCAACAACATTCAAAACCAATAACACCAGAATGATATCAAGCGTGTAGGATAAATCATTTACCATTGCATAAATCATAAAAAGTGTCAGAACTTTCATCCCAACTGAGTTCATTTGCACAAGAATATTCCAATTGTTTCTTTTCCTGATTGCATTTAACAACTGAAAACCAAGGAGTACAATGATAGAAAAAAACAAGATCATGTTACTCAAGCGTTATCCCCTCTATAGGTAACAAAACTAGTTTCAGTCTCAAAAACTCTTATTTCATAAAGATGGTATTTATTGTTGTTCAATTTTTTTTCTAATCTTTTCCAAATCCAAATGGCAATCGATTCAGCGGTTGGTTGCTCGATGTGATCATTTATATATGAATGATCTAAAATATCTAATACTTGAGTCTTCACAATTTTTTTTAACTCTAAAAAATCAATCACCATTTGTTCTTGATCAAGTATTCCTTCAAGAGTCACATCCAATCGATAAGTGTGACCATGCAATTTTTCGCATTTCCCATGATAATGAGCCAAGTTATGGGCTGCATCAAATTTAAAAGTTTTTGTAATTAGCATTGATTATCCCTCTCTCAACTCCAAACCTTCTTCTTCAAAAATATGGATTACTGCTTTAAAATTCCGATCCAGTTCATTTTCAGATAAAGTATGGTCTGTTGATCTGAATAAGACAGAAAGGGTAATGCTGTTATAGCCCTTTGGTATGTTCTTCCCGCTGTAAACATCTATGATGGTTACATTTTCAACAAATTCGATATGCTTGATCTCTTTTATAATATGACCTATTTCAGTTCCTTTACCCACTAAAACTGAAAAATCCTTTCTGCTGGCGGGGAAATTAGTTCCCAAAATGGACCTCCATTTTCTTCGTGATTCGTTTTGGAGTTTGTGTATCATTTCCAGATCTAGTTCGCAAAAAAAGGTTCTGTCAATGACAGCAAATTCATCAAGTAATTCTTTCCGGATCAGCCCAAAATAACCTATTTGCATTCCATTTAACAATATGCAAGCTGACTGTGCCGGATACATGATCTGTGTATAAATGGTATCATTTTTTTGCCTTTCAAAGACAATTTTTTCATTATCTATTTCCAGATGCCACAAAATCTCTTCTATTGAACCCTTGAAGTTGAAAAAATCCACCCGATGTTTACTTTGATAATCTTCCGGATCAATCTTCCCTGTAGCAGCCATAACAAGTCTTTCATGCTCTTGAAAATCACCTGTTTCATTAACCAGAAAAGATGAGCCTGTTTCAAAGAGTTTCAAATCGTATTGCTGATGGGAATGATTGTACCCCAAAGTTTTTAACATGGTTATTAGTAATGATGGTCGTAAAATTGACATGTCCTTAGACAGTGATTTGATAATTTCAATTTTATTTCTATTCCAGGGAAAATCCAAATCTTTTGATATCTTTAAAATATCATCCGGGTCAATTAGAGATATGGGAATTATCTCGTTGTAACCAGCGGCCATTGTTAACTCTCTAATCTTGTATCTGAAATGTTGATAGGCATCTCTTGATTTTGAATAACCCTTTAAGAATGGAATTCTAGAAGGAATCTTGTCATACCCAACAATCCTGCCAATTTCTTCAATCAAATCTACTTCTCTTTCAATATCAGGTCTGAATGTTGGTATAATGACTTTCCAGCTAATACCATCACCGTTAAGAACAAAATCAAAATCCAAATTAGTTAACACATCTTCAATCTGCGTTGGTGTATATTCTATTCCAAGCAATTTTTCAAGTTTTTCTTTTCTCAATAAAACTTGTTTTGGTTCAATAACATTTGGATAAACATCCAGTATCTCAGCTGCAGGTAAACCGGAAGCTATTTGAGAGATCAAATAAGCCAATCGTTTAAGAACGTATTCAGCATCATTTGGATCAACACCTCTTTCAAAACGATATGAGGAATCACTCATGATATTCAACCTTCTGGCTATTTTTCGAATCTTGACCGGATTAAAATAAGCAACTTCCAAAAAAACCGTTTTGGTCTCTTCAGTAACACCTGTACCTTCTCCACCCATTATCCCGGCTAATGCCAATGGATTCTCTCCATCTGTAATCAATAATTCATCACCCAGGAATTCGGGTTCTTCTTCGTTTAACAACTGCAATGTCTCTTTTTCATTCGCCAATCTTACAACGATTGATTTATTTTCAAGCTTGTCGTAATCAAATGCATGTACCGGATGACCGGTTTCCATTAATATGAAATTAGTGATGTCCACAATATTGTTTATAGGCCTGATTCCCATTGACATTAAATCACGTTTTAACCAAACCGGGGATTGTTCAACCCTTACTCCTTCAATAATCAGACCTGAATAACGATTACAGAACTCAGGATTCTCGATTTTTATGGACATAAAGTCGGATGTTTTTTTATCACTGGTTTGATAGTTTATCGGTTGTTCTTTTCTTTTTCGTTG
Source organism: uncultured Thermotogaceae bacterium (assembly GCA_964403295.1). Classification (GTDB taxonomy): domain Bacteria; phylum Thermotogota; class Thermotogae; order MWEM01; family MWEM01; genus JASUTC01. The sequence goes on from CAYOFT010000004.1 coordinate 8,906, forward strand.
ATCGTTTAAAAGGGCTTTTATTTCTCTGGCAATCCCTAAATAAGATAATTCATCAGGTCTGTTAGCGGTAATTTCCAGATCATAGACACTATCATCAAGGCTAAACAGTTGAACAATATCCAACCCATTTTCAACATTCTCTGGAAATCGATAAACACTTTGAGATTTCTGTTCCAGTTTTAGTTCCTCCAAAGAACACATCATCCCTTCTGAAGGGACACCTCGCAATTTAGCCTTTTTGATCTTAAACCCGTCTTTCAACGTAGCCCCGATCTTTGCCAAAGGAATAAGATCTCCTTCTTTTAAGGACGTATCACCGGTAACAATCTGATACTGATTATCCTTCGTATCCACCGTACATATGATCAGCTTATCGGCATTGGGATGGCTAGTTATTTGTGTGATTGTTCCAGTGTAGACTTCCGATATTTCTTGCCAGGGTTTATCGATACTTTCAACGGAAGTTCCACTTAAACTTAATAAACTTTCAAGTTTTTCGTCCTCAATATCCATGATATCAATATATTGATTCAACCATTTTTTGGAAATAAGCATTCTTTACCTCCTTAAAGTTCCTGTCTCAAGAATCTGATATCGCCTCTCACAAGATCCCTGATATCAGTTAGGCCGTATTTCAGCATGGTTAAACGCTCTATTCCCGCTCCAAAAGCAAATCCGCTCCAGATTTCCGGATCATAACCAACCGCCTTAAAAACGTTAGGATCAACCATACCGGCTCCAAGAACTTCAAGCCATTGTTCTTTCCCGTATTTATCTTTCCAACTGATGTCCACTTCAAAACTAGGTTCTGTAAACGGGAAAAATGATGGTCTAAGTCTAATAGTAATATCTTTAGAGAAAAGTTCTCTCATAAAATGTTCCAAAGTACCTTTCAAATGCCCTACATTCACATCTTTATCTACAAAAAGGCCTTCGGTTTGATGAAACATTGGAAGATGCGTGGCATCATAGTCGCTTCTATATACTTTTCCAGGTGCAATAACAGCAATTGGCGGTTCTTCTTTTTCCATCGTTCTGATCTGTACTGGGGAAGTATGGGTACGGAGTAAATATTCGTTTTCTCTTAAATAGAAGCTGTCATGTTCATCCCTTGCAGGATGCCAATCAGGTGTGTTTAGGGCTTCGAAATTGTAAAATACATTTTCGATTTCAGGCCCTTCTTTAACAGCATAGCCTAAAGAGATAAAAATCTCTTCGATTTCTTTCTGGGTTTTCTTTAGCAAATGTTCATAACCTGTTCTCCTTCTAGCACCTGGTCTGGTTATATCCACATATAATTCTTCCTCTCGTTTCTCTTTTTCAACGGAAACCAACGCTTCTCTTTTCTCAGCAAGATGCTGATTTATCAAATCTTTACAGGCATTTGTTTCCTGACCAACTTGAGGTCTTTCTTGTGGATCTAATTTACCCAACTGCTTAAGAAATCTGGTTGTCAAAATGCCCTTTTTTCCCAGATATTTAATTCTTATCTCTTCCAGGTTTTTTTGACTGTCAACACTTTTGATTTCTTCAATTGCCTCCTGCTTCACTTTTACCAGTTCCTCGAATATCTCTTTTATTTTCTCCATATATGCCTCCCGAGTCTTTCTTTATGCATAATGTCTTCGATCAAATTCGTATAATGAAATGCCTTTCTCTTTCACATATTCCATAATCGCTTCTTGAACACTTTCGTTTTTTGGTTTTAGTATACATGCCATTTGCCATGCATCATAGGCCTTTTTGATCACATTTATTCCAGCATCGGAATCAAATCCCAAAACGCCTCCTTTAACTTTCTGGGTCAGCATCTTAAATCTCGATACCGCTACCTCTATTGCCTCTTCTGAATTTAACATACCACCTGAAACGGAAACCATTCTACCATCTTTTAATCTGACAACAGAATTGGTTTCAAGAATACGAATCATTTGCATGGCAATAAGCATATCATCTTTTAATTGCTTGGAGGTTGATGCAGTATATCTCTCCACAATATTCCCAAAAACCTCTACACTATCTTTCTGCTGAAGTAACACCTCATTTTCTAAAAAAGTTCTTTGGGTATTATCATAAGCAAAATTACGGCATTTCGCCAGAATCTTAATATCGGATGATTTTAAGAGCTGTTCAGCTTCTTCTGTATAATCAGCAGCAACAATCGTTTTGATGTTATTTCTAAGTATAAACTCAGCTGTTGATAATTGAAGACAATCTTTGCTAATAAACGCTGAATTACTGGTAGAACGATCTTGTAAATCCCTTTCAATCATTTGTAAATACTCATCATCGTTTTCTTTTTGAGAAAAGAAAACTGGAGTAAGATTAATTATTATGGTAAATCCTCCTGATGACAAATTTTTCATAAAGCTAATCCCGTTAAAAATTTGTCGATACAATCTCAGGGTGAATTGATTCTTGGTTATAAACTCAACATGATTATACAGAGTCTCTTCACCTGCAATTTTCATCAAAAAGGCATCCTGATGTGGATTATCTCCATACTTAAACTCTTCAAGCCTTTCTAAAGTTAAATGTGTGTATTTTTCCTCAGCAAACAAAAAAGATAAGGCTTCGTGAATACTCTCTTCATATTTCATGGTACTGTAAAAAGCCTTTAGAGCATATTTTCTTCTAGATTGAAGAGGAACATCACCACAAAAATCAAAGCTTTTAATCACCTTTTCATAATCAGCGGGATCTACAATAGGAAGCACATCACGGTAATTTTTTGCTGCCGATCTTATGATATTAATACCGCCTATATCAATCTTGTCAATCAGTTCAAACTCATCAAAGGTTTCCTTTGAAAATTCCTTGAAGGGACAAAGATTAACGACTATCATGTCTATATTGGGAATATTCGCTTTAACCATCTGATCCAAATGTTCTGTTTTTGATCGGTCAGCAAGGATACCTCCAGCTATCCTTGGACTGATGGTCTTTATTCTGCCGTCAAACATCTCAACAATTCCGGTATAATCCTCTACTGATTGAACTTTGATCCCATATTTTTTCAAATATTCATAAGTTCCACCTGTTGATATAATATCCACACCGTTATTGTTTAAATAAGAAGCCAAATGTTCAATTCCCGTTTTATCATAGACAGATATTAAGGCACGTTCAATATTCATTACATCACCAGCTTGATAAATACTTCTTTTGTTCCTCAGTCAATTCATCGATAGTGATTCCCATTGTTTTTAATTTTATCGTTGCTAACTCCTTGTCAATCGTTTCAGGAACATTCATTAAGTGATTTTCAAGTTTACCTTTGTTTTCCCACAGATATTTCAAACTCATCAATTGAACACCAAAAGAAGTATCCATAATTTCTATGGGATGACCGTCAGCTGCCGCCAAATTAACGAGTCTTCCTTCAGCAATGACATAGATGCTTTTTCCATTAGGAAGCTTATATCCCATAATGTTTGGTCTTGCTTCCCATTGCTCTACACTGTATTCCCGAAGTTGTTTCATTGAAATTTCAACATCAAAATGTCCTGCATTAGCCAATATGGCTCCTTCTTTCATCAAAGGGAAATGTTCTTTAGTGATAACGTTAATATCACCGGTCAATGTTGCGAAAATATCTCCCAAGGGTGCGGCATTTGCCATACTCATGACTTCGAAACCATCCATAACCGCTTCGATTGATTTTATCGGATCAACTTCGGTTACGATTACTTTTGCACCGAGACCTTTGGCTCTTAGGGCGACACCTCTGCCACACCATCCATAACCTGCCACAACGACTTTTTTCCCAGCTATGGAAACATTTGTGCTTCTAATAATGCCATCCCATGTGGATTGTCCCGTTCCGTATCTGTTATCAAAAAGATACTTCATCATACCGTCATTTGCAGCGATTGCCGGTACTTTCAGTTTACCTGCAGCATCAAGCGCTCTAAGTCTGTGAACGCCTGTGGTTGTTTCTTCAGAGATTCCTTTGAGATTTTTCAAGTAATTGGTATATTCTGTATGTACAATGGTTGCTAAATCTCCACCGTCATCCAAAATCAGGTCAGGTTCGAGTTCCAATACTTTGTATAAATTTTTTCTGAATGCTTCATCATCATTTGTGTGTTTGGCATGTACAGTCACACCATAATGCTCTCGTAAAGCATCTGCGATATCATCTTGTGTAGATAAGGGGTTTGAACCTGTTACCCATACTTCAGCTCCAAGATCACCGATTAATCTTCCCAGATTTGCCGTTTTGGCTTCAAGATGACAACAAACAACCACTTTTGAACCCTTAAAAGGTTTTTCGTCGATGTATCTCTCCTTAATTGCACGAAGGACATCCATGTATTGCCATGCCCATTCCATTTTCTTCACACCTAATTCAACACTCTTATTCATTTCATCACTCTCCTACTTTCTAATCGCTTTAAAAGAACCAGATTTGGCAAAGGTTCCACTACTGGAAGCTACGCCCTGCATATTATTTGAATCCTTCAATGTTGCATCAAAAGATATTACACCATTATGGAATGATTTCCCCTGGAATTTGATCTCCCTTTCGTTTAAGACCGTAATTGGATATTTCTCATCAGAAAAAGTCCCGTGCCATAAGACAACATAAGATCCGTTTTCAAGATGTATATCCATATCAAAACTCTCGTCAAAAATACCGATCGTAAAAGAGATTGTCCAGGAACCACTTATATCATAAAGTAATCTTGGTTGAGGTGAAGGACCTGGTTGAGGTTGATTTAACCATTCCCATGTACCGTTGTTATTGAGTACAACTCTTCTGCCATCATCAGTTGTAGCCATTATGGCGGAAAAAGCAACCGAAACTATCACTACTAAAGCCATCAAAATGATTCCTTTTTTCATACACATACCCTCCCATAAATAATTGATAGGACAATTCTATCATATGTTTTGTTCTGTTAAAGTTACTATAATTTTTCTAATTGTAGACATCCACAATATTAGAATAGCTAATCTCCTGTATTTGTTCATCAATTAGTTTTTCAAGCTTTTTATCGTTTTCTTTGAGTATTGTTAAAAAGTTCGCATAAATCTTCTTCTGAGATTTTTGTAAATCAAGTTCCAACCTTTGCTTGGCTTTTTGAATCAGTCTTTTCCTTGAAACGTATAGAATTTTAACAACCCATTTGGGGATATGTAAATTTTTTAATTTTTCTTCTACAGGTTTTTTAAGACCCATAGCTGAAGCAACCACTATAACGATACCTCCTATGAATCCCCCTAACCACCCCAACGGACCTGAGGCAAGTAAGGCAATACCCCCACCGCCAAGGACTGCCCCTGATAATAAGCCGACGATTAGTGAGGAAATAGCCGTTATCATGTTAAAGATCATATCGTTTAGCGGGTTTATATCCCCAACAGTTTCAGTCAACTGATTACTTGAAAGGTTGTTTTTGTTTAAAAGTTCGTAGCTAATCAAAGAACGACTGAACCACCTGCTCAATTCTTCTCTTGTCACTTTATCTATCTGATGGTTGATTTCTTTGAGAAAACCATCGTTTAAACTTTTTAATTCCGGTTTTCGATCAGAAAAAGCTTGTTTCATTCGATTTTCTAATTCTATGATGGTCCCCCCTTCTTTCAAAAATTTCATAATGACTTCTTCAATTACCGAGGAAAAAATTGAGTAAACAGTTTGAGTATATTGATTCAAAGCATTTTGAAACAGTTTTTTATAAGATTCTTCTAATTTTTTTTCAAGTTCTTCTTTGTTTGCACTTAACTCCGATCTGACTCTTTTCTCATATAACTTTGCTGAATAAGATAATCCCAATCCTCTACTAATTGTGGATTCAGGATCGGATGATGCCAAAATTCTCGTATAGGGAAATGCTCTTTCTATCATATCAACAAAAAATTTCCACCGGCTACTTCCGCCTGTAAGGATGATCAAGGAGATTGTATCAGGTTTTATATCAAACTCTTTTTGTCCTCTCAATACTTGGGAATGAATGATGTTTGGTAAATGAAGTTGCTCATCAATTCCCAAACTTTTTAAAGCATCAGACCCTTTTAAATCGTGCTTTAATTCATCACTCATTTTATAGTTTGCCATTTTTTCGTAAAGAAAACTAAAATTCGGAATGTTCAATGTCCCATAGGCATGCTGTCCAAATACGATGTTTTCTTGCATTTGAGTATGCTCAGATGTGGCATGTAAGACAGAGTATTTCTCTTTCAGCGTTTTAAATAAAACGGTGCGAAGATAGCCACTCAGTCCTTCCCTCTCGACTAAAGGTTTTACTCCTTTATTTTGTTGGAGGAATAAATTGTAGAACAAATCATCAAACAACACACCACCGATAACCGGTGATCCCCATACCTTCTGTATTTTAAAGTTTTTAATATATGCAAGGTCAAGTGTGCCACCACCAAAATCAATTACCAGTACTCCACCCCGTCCATCTTCCTTAGTAATGTCCTTTCGAACGATATGATAATAAAGAGCACCTAATGGTTCCTCAATCAAAACAGGTGACCTGCCTGTTATCTTGGAAAGTATGGCAATCATTTTTTCAGAATGTGTTTCATGAGACTTCGAAGGCACACCACATACCATCTCGGTATTACTGACAAAATTTTTAATATCGAAAATTTTCTGCTTATCAAGATTAGAGAACAAAGCTCCTAAAAACAAATCTGTCTCTGTTTCAGCCCTTTTATTAAAGGAAAGTCTTTGTTTAAACCCTGTTCCAAGTGTGTATTTACGTCTCTGAGAACGGCTCATGGAATGCCATTCTTCAAGAGCTGGTTGCCCAAAACCCAATACTTCAAAATTTCTTTCATCATATAAAATCACCGAGGGTACTGAGGCATTTGATTCTATTTTGACATCATCAACAAGAGGAATAGCTTCTGCTGCAGTTGATATACTCATATGTGTATTTGAGGTTCCAAAATCAAGTCCAAATATATGCCTTATATTTTGATCCAAATCTTTATTCATCTTTTTACCTTCTTGACCTTCCCTTTAAGAACACATCTTCCTTCTTCATCTACCCACGCACTGTAAAGCTGTTCAACCCAATCTCCTTCATTAATAATACCAAAATTGTCAAAATATTCACTATCTGAAAGAGTATATTGAAAGATTTGTTCTTTTTCTTTCTCACGAATGCCCATTGCATGTAAACTATTCAGGAAACTTGAAATAGAAGATAGAGCCGCTTCTTTGTCTTCGCTGTTCTCTGCATACTTCATTTGTTGAATAGAAGGCATCAATTTTTCACTCTGTAGAATAAACAGCCTTTGAGTATCATCCTGTAAACGCTCTGAAACCTCAAAAGAATTTTTCTCGGGTAAAAAAACAATCATCTGCTGACATAAAATATGTATTTCGTATAACAAAATAGCCAATTGTCCTTCCAACACACGCTTCGTTTCTTCTTCATCTACAATTTTCCTTGGTTTAAACAGGTGAAGTATCCAGTAAGTCAAAACTGTAAGAAGAGCCAGCCATATCCATTGAATAAATGAAATCTTGGGTTTAAGTATAAACCTATTTTTAAGTCCTGTAAAAACTGCTCCAATTGTAATAAACGCCAAACCGGCAACAGAAGCCCATTTTATTATTTTTGTAATGAAGGGGTGACGAATAGCTTTAGAAAACAAATAAACGAAAATGGATGCTCCAATAGGCATACCTATTATTGGGGCATATAAAGGGTCTTTAAAAAAAGTTCTCAAACTATAATAAAATATGATTCCAAAAAGGACTGCTCCAATAAATGCAGGTATTAAGAGCTTTTCATAGGTAGTAAATTCAACTTTCATTTTTGGAAAATAGAATGGGGGTAATCCATGAAACTTTTTATTGATTTGAGAAGTTAGCGCATATCTTAAGCGTTCTTTTGTCTCTTCATCAGAATCTTTCATCTCACTGTTGATCGTTTCGGGAATAAGTTTGCTATTGATAACTTTTTGAGTTTTTACCATTACAACAGAAGATAGTTCGTCTATTTGTTTGAAATCAACATCTGATAAAATGGATGCTTGACAATCCTTGATAAGTTGATAATCGATCCTTTCTTCAACCAGCATGAATAAGACCTCTCTGGGGTTTTAGCCAACAAAAACCAAAAGGTACAAGTTTTATCGTTTCGGCATATTCATTTCCAGTCAGTAAATCTTTGTAAATATGATATCTATTCAATTTAGAAAGTTGAACCAATTGTGATTCTTCTGAAAGGTTTACTATAGCCAAAACCTCTTCATCCTTATAACTCCTTTTTATGATAAAAAGTCTGTTGTTCTCAACAATGCAATTTTGTTCTGCTTTATAAGAAAAGGATTTTTGAGAAGCTCTAACTTCCAACATTCTTTTAAGGTTATTAAAAATACGATGCCTGCTGGATGATTGATCAGATAATGCTTCAGAGATTGTTTTAAAATCGATTTTTTCTCTGTTAATCGCCCGATTATGACCATGAATTTGAATGCCTTCTTCCCAGTTTTGTGAACCTAAAAGGCTGTGAATGTATATACCTGGTATTCCCTTGAGAGCAATGGCTATGGCATACGCCCCTAAAAACTTTCTGATATTGTATTCTTCAGGATGGGAACGATCAGATAAAGCATCAAAATAATTAATATTCATTTCATAGGGAATTTCAGTTCCTTCGGCATTTCGTTTAAATGATATTCTACCATGATTTTTTAGGCATTTTTGAACCAAGTTGTCAACTTCATCCGGTTCAATTAATCCGTTCAAGGGCATCAAACCCACGCCATCATGAGAAGCTAAGAAATTTAAATAAGTTGCCTCTGAACCGGGATCTTCAAGATTTGTTACCCATTGATTTAATGCATTGGAAGACTGCAGCATATAAGCATGTAAAAGTAGCGGTGGCAGAGAGAAGTTGTAAACCATGTGTGCTTCATTTTTTCCTTCTCCAAAGTAGGTAATGTTTTCAGAGTGAGGAACATTCGTTTCAGTGATCAATAATGCATTTTTATTTAAAGCATCTAAAATAGTACGAAATAATCTAACAATTTCATGGGTTTGTTCCAGGTGGATACAGGTTGTCCCCAGTTCTTTCCAAAGATAACCGATGGCATCCAAACGGATTAAACTGGCACCTTTTTCGATATATAAAAGAAGAATATCAATGATTTTTAACAGGAGTTCTGGATTCTTATAATTTAAATCTATTTGATCCGAAGAAAATGTAGTCCATACACTCTTTTTACCGTTGTTGGTATTAAAGCTTGTCAATAAAGGAGTCGCCCTTGGTCTGGTTACATGTAAAAGGCCTTCATCACTTTCAATCGTTATAAAAAAATCTTCATAATCCCTTTTTGAGTCTAAGAATCCTTGAAACCATTTGCTTTTTTGTGAAATATGATTAATGACTGCATCAAACATTAGATGATAATGTTTTGAAAGTTCTTCAACATCTTCCCAATTACCACAAGCGGGATCGACTTTTTCATAATCAATAACGGAAAAACCATCATCGGAGGAGTAAGGGAAAAAAGGTAAAATGTGGATGGTATTGAATGCAGAATCACAATATTTCAAAAGAAAATTTCTTAAAACACTCAGAGGGGAGCCTTCCCCTCTGAGTATATCTGCATAAGTAATCAATATTCCATTGATATCTTCTAATTTTGTTTTTAGACAGTGTGTATGTTTTTCGTTAAAGAGAGCAATTTTCTTTTTAACGGTACTACATAGATCATCCACTTCTTTAGGATATAATTTTTCAAGACTATTATGGATGGCTTCAATATTATTCATTTTTATCACCAACGAGATTATAACAGAAATCTCTCGTTGTGAACAGATATTAATAATACAAATGGATCCAATTGCTCAATGATACAATAACTTCTTCATCAACAAACCCTGGTTTATTGTATTCATCAGTCCAATGAAAAATACCTTCTTCAGTTTTCATGAATAAATGATTAAGATTAGGGAATGAAAGGAATGTAAAGTTATCATATTGGTGGTATTTCTCTTTAAGTGGTAAATAATCTCCTTCCATTGTTGCCTGAAAATCTTCTTCACCTTGTAAGACCAATACGGGTTTGTCGTAGTTATTCAAATCTTCCATTGGACTGTAGTTATCAAACTCATAGTAATATCTTGCTGTCAAACCGGATTGAATAGGATATTCATCTGGCAGTTCATGATTTAAAATCAAATTGAAAAACACTTCAACCTGCTCCATTTGTTCATCTGATATCCCTAAATGATCCTTGACATATCGGTTCTGATCGAGACTAATCTGAGCCAATCTTCTTATGCCCGGTGCCAATAAGATTATTCCATCTACCAAATCTGAAGCGGTTCCAATCTTAGGCACAACAGTACCACCAAGACTGTGACCAGCCAAGATAATATTCTCTACCTTATCTAGTTTTGAAGCATAAGAGATGGCTAATAAAATATCTTCAGAATATTCGAAGTCAACCATATTCTCAATTTCTTCACTCATACTGCTCATTTTTTGACCATGCTGTGCAGCTCTTTTGTTGTATCTCATTACTGCTATACCCGAGGACGCTAGTCCTTCTGCAATATCCTTATATGGCGTGTTTGATCCTACTGTACCATCCATATCGGTTGGCCCTGATCCCCCCACGATAATCACAATTGGATAACTATTTTTGTTCACAGGTAACGTCAATATACCATCCAATTCCCAACCTTCTATTCCAAATTGAACAGCTTGTATTTCAAAAGCACTTTTATCCACATAAGATAGGTTTTTTCTGGGGTCAGGGGCAGGGGCGGCATAGAATCCTGCGATATGAAAGTTTTGATCAACGGTAACAGTGAATTTGATATATCCCTTGGTCGTCTTCATGAGTCTAATGTATGTTTTATATTCACCTTGTTCCACGATATCAGTACTGTATGTTGATTCCGGTTTTCCATACTGTGTAACGATAATATTTGCGGATTGCTCCATTGCCTGAGCACCAAAAGCTTTTGTTAATTGATCATTTTGAAGCTTTATTGCACTTTGATAATTCCCATTAAGAAAAGCATTAAGATACTCTTCAAATGCCACTGAACTCCCATCCTTTCCATAAACAAAAATTGTTGTCATACATAAAACTAAAGCAAAAATCAATTTAACTTTCATCTTATCTCCCTCCTAAATCTTTAGTGTATTATAACAGATAGTACAGCAGTTGTCAATCACCTCTTTGTTTATTCCGTCACAAAAATGGGGAAAACAAGTTGAAATATGATAAAATGTTTCTTGACTATTGTTGAAGGAGTCGTGATTTGAAAACACTTAACAGGTATATTTGGAAGAATGGAATATCCCCTTTTTTTCTGGGATTTTTCGGATTCATCATATTCGTTAGCGTTAATCTGCTGTATTTTCTTTCATTAAATATAATCGATTATGGTATACCGCCTTGGAGATTATTTCAGCTCCTATATTTCTTTTTACCGGAACTGGGGGCTGAGGCAATTCCAGTTGGTGTTTTATTGTCGATTTTTTGGATACTTTCTCAGATGTCCACTAAAAATGAATTAATGGCTTTACAGGTGCACGGAATCTCTTTTAAATCTGTAGTGTTGCCGTTTTTAATCTTTGGGCTTCTATTGAGCATCTTCACTTTTTTACTGAACGACTACCTTATACCGGAATTCAACGCTCAAAAAGAAGAAGAACTTACTGATTTTATGTCAGAAAACATCGGGTATTCTACGATATCGAATAAATTTCTTCCTATTACAGGCAACAAGTATTTTTACGTTAAACAACCCATTAACAACGAAACACTTGATGATGTTATCGTTTATGAACTTGAGCAATCATCTGTTAAAACGATATTTGCAGATGAACTTCGAAAACGTGTCAATAAAGACAGCTGGACAATGGTAGATGGACAAGTTGTCAATTTGGATGATGAAAAAGGATTGACTTTAAACGTTGATTTTAATGAGACTGAATTTGAAGAATTGTCTGAGGAACTGAGTGACTCTCTAAAAGACGCGATGAGTATTTTCTCCGAAGTTAATATATATGGTCAACAAGATAACAATGAACAAAATCCTTATAAATATTCAAGATCGTCTGAGTTAATCAGCATGCTAAACCAAACCGAAAAAAAAGAAAGAGCATTTTTGGAACTGAACTCCAGGCTGGCAAAATCTTTGAGTCCATTCATTATTGCACTACTTGGAACTTCTATTTGCCTTATATCAAATATTAAAAGTAAATCTTGGAGTATTGTTATTAGTTTTCTTTTAATCGGTGTCTTTAAATCGGGAGAAATTTTTATGCAAAGTGTGGCTTTGCATAACGTGGCATCATTTTCCAACACCAGATATCAATTGAATCCGTCTTTGGCGGTATGGACACCTGATCTGATTTTCATGTTTCTTGGCTTGTTGTTATTTGTTTTATTGGATTCAAAAGTCATGTTCTTGATTAAAGAAAGATTTGTCAGAAAATAAGAACGGAGGAAAAACGTTTGAGTATCTTAAAAAGATACATATTTAAATCCTCAATATTACCTTTTATTATTGGTTTTGGTGGCTTTTTGCTTTATGCTAATGTTTTTATCTTAATAGAAGTTTCTTCAGAAATCATTCGGAATGATCTATCCTTTTGGAAAATGTTCCCATTCATTCTTTATCAAATTCCAAGATATATCCCACAAGCCATTCCGGTTGGTGTCTTGTTGTCAATCTTTTGGTTACTTTCAAAATTGGAATCAAACAATGAGATCATAGCATTACAAGTACATGGGGTTAAATTAAAGCGAATCGTTACACCATTTTTGATTTTAGGGATCCTTTTATCCCTTTTCACATTCTTTTTAAAGGAATATGTAGTCCCACAAATTTATAGAAATCGACAGGCAGAAATTTATCTCTCCTCAGGTATAGACAAATTCCTTTTGCTTGAAGATGATCGATATTTGTTTATGAAAAGAGTTTACGCAAACCGAAAAGAATTAAACGGTGTATTTATATACGAAATCAACAATGAATCAAACAAAATGGAGATCTTTTATGCAGATGAAATAACCTATGATGATGAGAAAGATGACTGGAATCTATCGAAAATGAAGGTATACAGCACTCTGGAAGATTCAAAAATGGTTCAAAGAACCATAACAAACCAACAGGAACAAATGATACTTGATGATATTAACTATTATTTTTTACTAACCAATAAAAATATGTACAACATGACTTCTCAAGAATTACTCTTCATCATTCAGGAGAATAACAGAAGGGGTGTTAACAACAGAGAAAGTTTTACTTTTGAAGTGGAATTACATACCCGCTATGCTCAGTCCTTAGGTCCGCTTGTAATTGCAATATTGGGAGTCCCCCTGTCACTTGCTCTAAACATTAAAAGTAAGGCGTGGAGTGTTATATTCACTTTTTTACTGATTGCACTATATCAGGGTTCTACACAATGGATGGCAGCTATGGGACGTGCTGATGTCTGGAGTCCTTGGCATATCAACCCGATTCTAGCCACTTGGGGACCTGATTTATTGTTTGTTTTTATTGGTACAGTTTTCTATTTGCTGCTTGACACACAAGTTTTATATGCTTTTAAGGAATGGATTTCAAAATTTTCAGCTTAAGTTTTTCTGGAAATCTTGAGCCATTTTCAAGGAAAGCCTAATGTTTGAGCAGGTTGAAAAATTCCTTTTCATCAATTATCTTTATATCTAATTGTTTTGCCTTTTCCAACTTTGAACCTGGATTTTCACCACAAAGCAAATAATCGGTCTTCTTGGACACAGCACTCGTGGTCTGACCGCCCTGTGATTCTATCTTCTCCTTAACTTCTGTTCTGGTTAATGATGGCAGTTCGCCTGTAATCACAAACTTCAATCCCTTAAGGCTTGCTCCTTTTTGAACTTGTTGGCCCTCTGAAAGTCCTACTTGGGCATCTTTGAGTTTTTTAATGATTGCTTTGATCCTGTCATTGGCAAAAAAACGTACCACTTCCTTTGCCATTTCCTCTCCCACACCGTCTATTGTTTTCAGTTCATCACTATTTGCTTTTATGATTTCATCCAATGAATGAAATGTAATGGCAATTTCTTTTGCTGTTTTTTTGCCCACATTTGGTATCCCCAATCCGGTTAAAAGGTGATGCAGTTGTTTTTGTTTGCTTTTATTTATTTCCTCGATTAAATTATTCGCAGATTTTTGACCCATTCTGTCCAAAGCAATTAATTGTTCTTCATTGAGATAATATATATCGGCAATATCTTCAACCAATTCTTTTTCAACCAATTGATCGATGAGTTTTTCTCCTAATCCTTCGATGTTCATAGCCTCTCTCGATGAAAAGGTTTGCAAAGCACGCTTCACTTTAGCAGGACAAAAAGGATTCAAACACCTGATGGCTACTTCATCACTTTTAACCTTTCCAACATCTCCGCTACAAACTGGACACTCTTTTGGAGGTAAAATAACCTGTTCAGATCCTTTTCGCTTTTCTTTAACCACACTCACAACTTGGGGAATGATCTCCCCAGCTTTTTCGATGATTACCTTGTCTTTTATCCTGATATCTTTTTCCTTTATATTATCAATGTTGTGAAGATTGGCATTCTTCACCGTTGTTCCGGCAAGAGTAACAGGTTTAAGATGAGCCACAGGTGTTATTACACCCGTTCTTCCCACACTCCATGAAATGGACTCAAGGGTCGTTTCCTTTTGTTCCGCCGGAAACTTGAATGCAATAGCCCATCGTGGACTGTGAGATGTGCTCCCCAACTCTTTCTGTACATCAAGCTCATCCACTTTCACGACCAATCCATCTATATCAAAGTTGAGTTGATGTCTTTTTTCAGTCCAAGTTTGCCAATAATCAATAACATCATCAATTGTGTCAACACTTTCATGATGCTTTTCTACAGTAAAACCTAATGATTGAAGTTTTTCGAGCATCTGACTTTGTGTTTTTATACTAAATTTGTCAGGTTCAATAATTGAATAGGTAAATGAACAAATCCCCCGTTTTCTTACTTCAACAGTATTTAATTGTCGAAAGGTACCTGCAGTTGCGTTTCGGGGATTGGCAAACACTTCCAATCCATTTTCTTCCCTAACTTTGTTAACATGGGCAAAGACATCTTCAGGCATATATGCTTCTCCCCTGACTTCAATATCTAATGATTCATTTAAAACTTTTGGTATACCCTTAGTCTGCTTTAAATGCTCAGTGATATCTTCCCCAATAACTCCGTTGCCTCTGGAAACTCCCCTGTCAAATTTTCCGTTAAGGTATCTGGCAGCAAAAGAAACACCATCAATTTTAAGTTCAACACAATACTTGAAAGACTTATGGGTATTTTTATTAATTCTTTCTGAAAATGCATAAATATCTTCTTCATTGTAAGTATTATCAAGAGATAACATAGGTTGGGAATGTTCAATCCGTTGAAAATCTTTTAAAACTTTCGAACCCACTTTCTGGGTTGGAGAATCCTTTGAAAAAAACTGAGGATACTCTTTCTCCAAATCAACAAGCTCTTGATACATTTTGTCGTATTCTTGATCACTGATTTCAGGAGAAGCCATCACGTAATAATTGTAATCGTGTTTTTCGATTTCTTTTCTTAAATAGTCTATCCGTTGTTTGGCTTTTTCTTCTGATTTAGTCATAACTGACCTTTGAATTCTTTAATAGTAATGGCAGGATCATGAGATTTGAAAATTGCACTTCCCGCTACAATGATATCTGCCCCTGCTTGTACCACCTTTTGAATATTATCACTGTTGATTCCACCATCAACGGCTATCAACATATGAGGATTTTTGTGTTTTTTTAGTTCCAACAACTCATGGATGCGACGAAGAGAATTTTCAATAAAACGCTGTCCACCAAAGCCAGGATTAACACTCATTACTAATACTCCATCCAGATATTCTACAATGTCATTGAGCAAGTGAATGGGTGTATGTGGATTCAAAGAGACAAACGCTTTCAACCCTAAAGATTGGATTTGATTAATCGTACGATTCAAATGGTGGCAGACTTCATAATGAACCGTTAAAATATCTGCTCCAGCTTTAGCAAAATCGTCTATATATTCATTTGGATTCGTTATCATCAAATGTACATCAAGCGGAATGTTGAATTTTGCGTGAATGGCTTTTACAATTGGAAGTCCAATGGTTATATTTGGCACAAAATGCCCATCCATCACATCAATATGCAACATATCAGCATCCTTTAATATTGATTTAATGCTTTTTTCAAGGTTAAGAAAATCTGCTGAAAGTATGGATGGTGCAATTTTAATCATAAATCCTCCATTAACAAAAACAACATGGGAGCTTTGATACATTATCATCGCCCCCAAGTTTAGTTTCTCTTTGTTTTAGCTTAGGTCTTCATCCTCGTCATCGTCGATTATATCTTCTTCATCTGCTGATCCACCCATTTCTTCAAAGATAAAATTAACAGCATCTTCAACACAGGTGATTTTGTCAGTATCATCTTCATCTATTCTTATCCCGAATTCGTCTTCTATGGCCATAACAAAATCGACTAAATCTAATGAATCAGCACCAAAATCATCAACAAAAGTGGATTCAAGCTTCACATCATCACTCTCAAGATTAAATTTTTCCATTAGCATCTTTTTTAAATGCTTAAAAATTTCATTCTTTGTCATGTATATCACCCCGATTTGTTTTTAATTCTTGGAATTATAACACAGGTAGCTTATTTTGTAAAAAACGATCACATGCCGCCTTTTGGTATAACGCAAATGAATTCTAACACTTCACTTTCGGATGTGTTGAGGAATTGATGTTCAATATTTTCAGGAACAAATACTGCATGGCCTTCTGAAATTTCAAAGAAGTTCTCACCAAGAAGTACTTTTCCTTCTCCACGCAAGACAAACACTTCATGTTCCCAAGGATGAACGTGCTTAGGCGAGTAACCACCGGCAGCAACCGTAAAAACTCTTAGAATAAAATTAGGTGCACCTTCTTTTTCGCCAATCACAACTCTTTTTTTGACACCTTTAATCTCTTGAGTATTGATAATTTCAGGATGAATATCTCTCCATTTGATGACCTTTCCTTCTTTCATCTCTCATTCCTCCTGTAATTTCTTCTTGTTGAACCATTTTTAGTCCTGCTTTGAGGTTCGATAACCACAAACCGATACGGTTCCAATCCCTTTGAATAACTCCTCACACCATTCATTTTCTTGATGGTTTCATGAACAATTCTTCGTTCAAATGAAAACATGGGATCAAGTTCAATTCTCTCCCCTTGATATTTTGCTTTTTTTGCATTTTGAAAAGCAATTTTTTCTATAATTTCTTTTCTTCTATCTTTGTAATCGCCAACTTCCAATAAAACAACTGCTTTTACATCAGTTATTCTGTTGACATAAATATTTGCAATATGTTGTAAAGCACTGATTGTCTTACCATGTTTCCCGATAATTCTTCCCATTTCTTCTCCGAAAAGGTTAATATAAATCTTTCCATTTCTAATCTTGTATCTGATCTTTAAATCGTGACTGATTCCGTTGGAATAATTTAGAATACTTGAAATATAATCACAAACTTTTCGGGCAAAAAAATCCGTTTTCATGGTAATTTTTAACTGTGCATCTCTGGAACCAATTTTTAAAAACCCTTTGGAACCAGGATCCAATACTTCGTATTCATACTCATTTTCACTCAAACCCCATTTATTCTCTGCTTCTTCTAAAGCCATTTCTATTGTTCTACCTGTTATCTCTAGTTCTTTCATCTACGACACCTCATCGTTTTTTCAAGCTGGAGAAAAATTCTTTGGCGGATAAACCATGGATATCGTTTTTTTTGTAAGCATAATAAGTCACGACAAACTGATATAGTGTAGATGTTACCCAATAAAGTTGCAATCCGGTAGGTAACATGATAAACAAGAAGGGGAACAGAGCTCCCATTAATACTCCTTGCATAGCCATCTTTGAATCCGATGTTGTGATTAAGCTGTTAAAGAATCCGATAACAGCTGAAATGAGAACTAGAGGTATATTTTGGAGGAATCCTCCTATTGAAAGGTCCTGCCAAATGAGGAATCCGGGGCTGTAAATAAAAAGTTCCGATTCATACCGAATAACAGCAAATAACAAGAAGAAGAAAGGCATCTGTATGAGCATAGGCAAACATCCCCCGGCCAAACTGACCTTCTTCTCTTTGTAGAATTTCATCAAAGCCTCTTGTTTTTTCTGTTTGTCTTCAATCTTCATGATCTTTTTATATTCCGGATCATCTTCTAATTTTTTCCTGTCGATCATTGATTTTGTCTGCATGTGGAACAAAGGATACATTAACGTTCTGATAATCAAAGTGAATAAAATAATGGCCCAACCATAATTACCAGTTACAGTTTTAAGCCAGTCAATCAAACCAACAAAGAGATAGAAAATTGGATCATACCAGCTTGAAGCTCCCGGATAACTGTTGACTACTCTTGAAATCCACACATTTTCTTCAGGAAAGGCTCTGTTTATAAAAGTCATCTTTTTTGCGGGGCCAAGATAACCAAATACTTTTAGCCCGCGATAGGTTACTGTTATTGTGTTTGCTTCTTTTGAACCATCTATTTTGAAAAACGAAGACCCTTGTGCTGCTAATTTCCAAATTGCCAAAGCCTTTGTCTTTTCATAATAATTTGTCATGATTGTTCCATCATCTTTGACATCATCTTCTGAAACAAATCCCACTCTTGGAAATGTAACTTTCAGATTTTGGGGTATCTCTCCGCTTACTTCCAAATTAATCTGATACAATGGTCCAAATATAATTGTAATGTTCTTCTGAAAATCCCCATAATCAAATGATACAACGACATCCTGATCAAACTCTTGAGTTTTATTTTGAAAATCAGTAACTTCTTTGCCATTGACTGTTATTTGTGAAGGATATACCGGACTAGCGTCCAGTGTGGTATAAAACCCGTCATTATCATTTCTATAAATGAGGTTTTGGTTTTCTACAGTTAATGTTACTTCACTTAAAACACCTTGCTGGGCGTTAAAAATATAATGTGCAATTCTTGTTTTAACACTAAGCATGCCATCCAAATAGGTGACATCAATTTCGTTATTTGCAAATATCATAGAACATAAGATAAACGAAAGTAGTATTAACATTACTATTGGGATCTTATTTAATTTCATCGATTTTTCCTCCTCTTTTGATTTGAATATTGATAGGGACTGGATCGTAACCTCCTTTTCCGAAGGGGTTACATCTGATAATTCTCCAAAAACTTAAAACGGTTCCCAAAAAAAAACCATGCCTTTCATAGGCTGTCAAGGCATAGGTTGAACATGTGGGATAAAATCTACAAGTTGGAGTTCGTTTCATAGGAGATAACCATTTTTTATATAACTTTATGATTAATATCATCATTTTACTTGGTAATTTAAACAAGTCCTTTAAACAACTCCTCCAAATCAGCAGCAATTTCACTGTATTGCAATCCCTCAAACTTTTTTGATAATCTCTTTCTCGGTAAAACAAAGACATCGATTCCTTTGGGAAATTTCATTTTGTTTATTCTAAAATATTCCCGGCAATACCTTTTCAATCTATTCCTTTTAACTGCATTGCCAAATTTTCTTTTAACACTGATACCAAATCTTCTTTGATCGGTACGATTTCTCTTCAAAAAAGCTATAAAATCTTCAGTTTGGATTATTTTCCCCGTTTGAACGATGTCTTTGATTTCAGAATTTAATCTTAATCTTTCATCTTTAGAAAAGGAATAATTGCTCAGAGCGCAAGTCGCTTCCTTCCTTTTCTTCTTCTGTTAGCCAAAATTCTTCTACCGCTGCTGGTTTTTTTTCGCGCTAAAAAACCGTGTGTGTTCCTTCTTTTCCTGCGTGACGGCTGATAAGTTCTTTTCATAACCTGCCACCTCCTTATATGTTTTCATAAAATTCGCTAAATTATATCCATTTGACCCGTCAAATGTCAAGTCAAATTTTATTTTTTTACCTCTTCGAGAAAAAAAGAAGAATCTTTAACAAAAAAACATGTTTTTTTTTGCCAAAAGATGCTATGATTATTCTGCTGAATTAAGGGGTTCTATTTTTATAAAGCTCTGAGACTACTACAATTCTTTCTCAAGGGTGGTACATATAAAGACGAATGTGACTGACAAAGAGAAAGAGTTCTTCCAGTTATTGCAAAAGAATATTCATCCAAATCATTGG
This sequence comes from uncultured Thermotogaceae bacterium, assembly GCA_964403295.1. Lineage (GTDB taxonomy): Bacteria > Thermotogota > Thermotogae > MWEM01 > MWEM01 > JASUTC01. The sequence continues at coordinate 29,101 of CAYOFT010000004.1, forward strand.
GATATGTGGTTCGGTTCACTCAGTATTTCAAGTATAAAAGATGATGAGCATCTTATAACTTTTGCTGTGGAAAATCTCTTTCTTAAAGAGAGACTAAAAAATAAATATGGAAAAATAATCGAACAAACGGTTCAAGATTATTTTGGTAAAGATTATTCTTTTCGTTTAGAATTTTCTACCTTGGATTTAAACAATTCCATAACAAAGGAGAATCAAAAGAGCAGCGGAGAACGTCTGATTAAGAGAAAACCCGTTGCATTATCCAATCTCAACAAGAATTATACCTTTGATCGGTTCATTCCTGGTGGAGGAAATTTGTTTGCTTACAATAGCGCGGTTGAAGTTTCACGAAATCCGGGCCAATTCAATCCCATGTTTATTTACGGAGAAGTGGGATTAGGAAAAACGCATCTGCTGCAAGCTATTGCTCACGAAATCATGAAAGAAAAGCCACAGTTGCGCGTTTTGTACATTACATCAGAAGAATTTATGAACAATCTCATTTATTGTATTAAAACCAATACTACTGAAAAATTCAGAGAAAGATTCAGACAAAATATTGATGTTTTACTCATTGATGATATTCAATTCCTTATTGGAAAAAAAGGTATTCAAAATGAGTTGTTTCACACTTTTAATTCACTCTATGATTCGGGAAAACAAATCGCTTTTTGTGGTGACAGGAACCCAAACGATCTAGGAACATTCCATAATCGTCTTATATCTAGATTTCAAATGGGTCTAGTTGTTGAAACCCTTGCACCGGATGTGTCTACTAGAAAACGAATCATTGAAAATTTTCTTGAAAATGAAGGCATTGCTTTACCGAATGATGCCGTTGAATATTTAGCGGAAAGTTCTTCTAACAATATCCGAGAAATAATCGGTTTTCTCATAAAGATCATTATGGCTAATAAATTGCAAAATAAACCTGTTGATCTATTAACCATAAAACTTATTTTAAATGAAATGATACCTTCAACAGAAGGAACAAATAGAAAACCCTCTCCAAAGGAAAAATTATTTCGCTCTGTCGAAAAAGCCTTTGGTATAGATCAAGAAACACTGATCTCAAAAACCAGGAAAAAACCGGTAAGTGAAATTAGAATGCTGGCTATGTATTTGGCTGTTCATACCATGAAAGAATCAGTTACAGGGATTGCTAATTGGTTTGAAAAAACCCACTCTTCTGTTAACTATTCTATTAACAAAATTGATACAATGATAAAAAAAGATAATCAAAGAATCATCCAGCAAATGGATCGTCTCAAAGATCAATTCAACTCATCAGATGCCAATCATATGGCTGTAAATGCTTAATTAAAAGGATGTACAAACGACCATCTCTTCATTTGTAAGAATGGCGAGATGGTTTTGTTTTTTCACAACCTTAATTAATGAACCTTTGATGGAAACAAGAGGTTGTCCATCTTGATAAAGCTTATTGCCAGATTGATAAAATTCAACTTGCTGACCCTCAATATCGGTTTTTCTAAGATCTGTTGACCTGCTTTTAAAATAGTAATCAATGTAACCATGATAGCCTTCAAGTCTTATTCTGATTTTTTCTTCTGTATTTTCTAGAAAATCAATCTCCGTAATTTCCGGAATCCTTATGTCGAAAAAATCTCTGTATCCAAGTTCAGTATTGATCAATATTACCCTTGAATAAGGATCTAATATACAAATATGCTCATCAGTTGTGACTATTTGATCAGCTATAAAATTTACATTCCTTGTCCACTGAAGATTCCAAGTATTTACATTAACTGAGATCACTTTTTTATCTGATGTAAAAAGCCATAATGAATCTTTCGTTTGCACTGCATTAATAATCAAGCTATCTGTAGTAAATAGAATGTTTGATTCAAGGTTGGTAATTTTATTTCCGCTAACAAGAATATGCCCATCAAACCACACAACCTTTGATTCTATTCTGGAAATATCATCGTTTTCGATATTGATAAGAATGGATTCGTCCAATTTTGTCAATATGACTTGTCGATTTTCAAAATAAATGTCAGCAAATTCTTCAGTCAATTTCATACGATTAAGAATTGTTCCCGGTATCTCAACAAGCACAATATCTTTCGATAATTGTTGGGATGAATTCAGTGTGACCATTTCTTCGTGATTTCTATATCCCTTTTCTTCCACAATTAATTGGTATTCTCCAGGTGTAAGCACCACTTTTTCTGTTTTTGCATAAAAAGACTCAACGATCCGTCCATCCTGAAGTATTCTGACCTGGGCAGGAACATTCAAGTGAATGGTTATTTCAGCTTTTTCTATTTTATCAAGAGAAAAAACCATATCGGTTTTGAGATAAATAAATTGAGATTGATCCGCGTATTTTATCTCGTGAACACCTTCGCTTAAATTTAGTTGAATTGGTGCTTTAAATTTTTCCCCATCAATATAAACAGTCTGGCTGTTATTGGCTTCAACGGTTAACATATATTGGTTTTCAGTTAAATCGAGAAAAAAAACAGGGTAAAATGGAACATTAAAATCCATGGTTCTATTTTCCATGGTGATTTTTAACTTTTCATCAAATAACTTAATAATCCAATAATCAGGTCCTTTATACAGGACTTCCCCATTGACTTGAAAAAATTGATCTGTGTATACGAGTATCAATTTTGGTAGACTCTCAGAGTAATCGCCCAATGCATTTTTTAAAAAAATCTCTAATTGAGGGGTGTTGTCTTCTGAAAAAATCATAAGGGAATCCATATTGTTAACTTCTTTTGAATCATAAATCATTTCAATATAAAGAAATCTATTTTGTAACCTTTCAGTTTTGATATAAATGTTTTTGCCTTTTCCCATGACAAAACCGAGATTTTGCAGCACTGTTTTAATCTCATTAAAAACCTTTTCTTCCCCTGCATACTCTAAATTAATCATGGGTTGTTGCTCCCACCATTCTTTAATTGAAAATTGATTGCCATAAGCCAAAACCTCAAATTCACCCAAAGAAATCTCATCCGTAAATTGATGATCTTTTAATCTGTATCCCTCAATAAGTTCAGAGCAACTAACCATTATGGTAATAAAAAGTAGCAACAAAAAGAGAACCTTTATTTTCATTAGATAATCCCTCTATGTCGAACAAAATTGTATAAAATAGTCCAAGTACCAGAAAATACCTTAAAACCTATGAGAAAGTTAAAAAGCAACGCATTACCCCCTGAGAAAAATGTCCCGGGAGCAGCTTGAGGGAAAAAATTCGAAAAACTGGCATTTGAAAACAATAGGCCGATGATTCCTGAAATGGGTATAAAAAACATTATCGATTGTTCAATTTCATGAATATGCATACTGTTCAAATTGTCTTCTATACGTTTTAAATCCTTCGATCCGCTCAAAACCAATAATCCTGTCCCAGCGACAACGCCGCCAACAAATCCTCCTCCAGGTCCGATATGACCTGAAAAAACTATATATACTGAAAATATGAGAGAAAGCGTAAAAATAAAACTACCTGAAATTTCCATTCTCAAATCAACTTCTTCAGAATGAATTGCAATCATCTTTGAAGGTTTTCTTAGTTTGCTATCGGGAAGTTTCTCCAGGACCATGTTTACACCAAAAGCAGCGACAAAAAAAACGATGACTTCAAAGATCGTATCGAAAAAACGATAATCAAGATAAATGGCACTGATTAAATTCATTGAAGTATTTGTTTCCAAAGGGTTGTCTAAATAAGGATTATCATATTTTTCAAAATCGTTGTATGAAATATAAAAAAACACAACTGCCCCGAAAAAGATTAATAAAATTAAGACCAATATGGATGTCCACTTCATCCGATAAATCTCCTCACCATTTCTTGAAATTCTCCAGAGTTTTTAAGTTCTTTGATATATTGCCTGAGATCTTCCGCTAATTCCGGTCTATGATGTTCAATTAAAAAAAGATATTGGGATTCTTTAACAAATTGAAATTCGTCTGAACTTCTTTCATGCTCTAATATCTCTTTTTTCATTCTTACCAGATCTAATTCCGTTGAATCGTTGTCTTTAAAAATCTTTGTTTCCAAAATAGGCACTTTAAGCCACTTTTTTTCATTGATAGACATTTTTTCTGTATCATAGATTCCCCCTAATATGATATCAGTTTGCTTTCTGTTAATTTCCTTTGAATCGAGAATTGAAAAATCAGCCGAAAGATTTTGTTCGATCAAAAAAGACTTTAATAATTCATATTCAAATCCTGATAGCTTTTCAGTTTTCTTCCCAAATATCATATAAGGTGTTTCAATGTATTTAACTCCAACCGTTCCGGTTTTTTTTATTGCAATTAAAAACACAAAGGTTGTAAACCCTGCTCCTAAAGCAAGTGAAGCAAAAGAAACATCCGGAGCTCCCATAAATAAGTAAGCTCCGGATGTAATCGTTCCAAATAATCCAAAATATAAGATTGATGTTTTCATGTTTTTCTCGATTAACAAAGCTATTGACAATATTAAGGCAAATAACCAAAAAATAGCTGAAAACATCATTTCTCCGTTATTTAATCACAAATACTGCTTGAGAATCTCCTTCATTGTTGACTCCTACTTCAGCATAAATTGCAGAAGGATAAGCCATACCCATCAGTTTAGTTAAAATGTCAGCAATATCTACAAATAACATTCCATAATAGTTGTCGACCGTTTTGAACTCATTACTCATACTGGCAAACATCTGATTGGAAGTAATTGGGGTTGCTTGAGCTAATTTTCCATTTATGTTTTCAGGTTTTATGGTTGTTATCATCATTTTATCCTGACTTAATACTAAATATGGATCGAATTCCCCTGTTCCAAACTCATCCATATAAGGGTCTGTTTCTGTCATGTCTTCCATTTCTCCTGACAATTTCATATACTTCATCCCGTTTGTACTCTTTAACTGTTCACCGGCAGATTGTATCAATTGTTCTACATATGCCATATTAGAACTTCCCATATCGGCATACATATCAATAGCCATTTCCCCTGTTTCAGTCATAGATATATCTAGACTCATTCGCAGATCACCTGTCCAGCTTTCCATCAACGTCATAATCATATCCATCGCTTCAGCTGGCATTTCTTCTCCGCTCATTTTTGCAGCTTGTGACATAACGTTTCTGATAACAGGATCCAACATGGTCCAAAGTTGATCCATATTTCTTAAGGCCATGGCTCCTCTTACAAATCCTGGTATATTCAACATTTTAGTTATTTCTGATTGAGTGTTCCCCATATTGATAGCCATATTTTTAAATGCTTGATCCTTGTAATTGTATTGATTGAAACTCTCTAAAACAAGGCCATTTTTAACATAACCTTTTGTCCAACCATATTCCATTTCAACCTTTTCACTTAAATCAAAATCAAGCTCCATCCCATAGGCTTTTTGCATGGCTTCCATCATCTTCTGATTATCCATTTTCCCATTATAGAAGATCATCCAGTTATCCTCTTTGAACAAACTAGAGAAAACTGAATTTGACATGATGTTATCAGCTTTTGCTTTCATGGCAACATCCATGGATTCCTGATCCATTGTGATTAAGAGATGCCCATTATCTTGAGCAAGGACAACTGGTCCATTAGAACCAAATTGCAATTCCATTTGAAGCAGTTTCCCCATTGTTTCAAGTATATCCTGAGGGTTTGCAGTTGGTTTTAAAATCAAACCGAAATTAAGATCTTCAATTGCTTCCATTAGGGGTCCAAGAGATGCCATTGGGTCCATTGCCATCATTTGTTCCGGATTGGACATTTCATCCATTTGAGCAAGAACATCGTAATTAATTTCACCACGTACAAATAAACCAATATCTCCTTGCAGCAATGCCCAAACATTTTCCGGTTTAAATTCAGGGTCGGCATATTTCATACTTTCTACCTGCTGGGACAACATACCTTCCAATCCCATGTCTCTAAGCAAAAACCCAAATATCGTTTGTTCCTTTAACTTTGCATAATTCTCTGGATTGTTGACTGAGGTAAATGCAAATACAGAATCTGCAGGAATATAATCTGTTACTTCAGAGAACTGTACGGTTACAAAAGCCAATAAAACTACAAAACATAAAAAAACTTTTTTCATGTTACACCTCCAATTTTAAATTACCCTCTTAGTTAATGAAATAAATATATCCTCTAAAGTTGGTTCATTTATTCTAATATTTTCAATTGTTGAAAAAGTTTCTAACAAAAGTTGCTGTAATTCTTTGACCTTATCGTTTCCTTTGATAGTAATGACGTAATTTTTTTTGTCTTCATGCTCTACATCTCTTACCCACTCAATCAATTTGAGTTTTTTATAATTTTCTTTGTTTACAATTAACCCTGAGACGAAAACCTTTATATCATCCTTTTTTTTCAATTCTTCGGTTTTAAGGTTTAAAATGCTATCAATTGCAATCAATTTGCCTTTATCAATTATGGCGACTCTTTTACAAATTTCTTCCACAGACCACATAACATGCGTTGTTAAGAGTACAGTGGTTCCATTTTCATTAATTTCAAGAATAAAATCTCTTACTACCTGACGCGATTTTGGATCTAATCCATTGGTGGGTTCATCCAAAATTAAAAGTTGTGGGTCATGTAAAAGCCCCCGGCAAATATTGATCTTTTGAGCCATACCTGAAGAATAATTCTTAATCTTTTCATTTCTCCATTCCCACATGTCAAATTTCGTAAGAAGCAATTCGATAATGTCTTTGGCCTTTTTTTTACTAATACCATAAAGACTGGCTGCATTCATTAAATTTTCATAGGCACTCAAATGTTGGTATAAAATAACAGAAGCAGGTACATAGCCAATAATTTCTCTTATTCCCTTTCTTTTTTTTGTGATATCCATCCCAAATAGCTTCACAGATCCTCTATCCGGATCAAGTATTGTAGTTAAGATTCTTACCAAGGTTGTCTTACCAGCTCCATTTGGGCCTAGCAATCCAAAAATTTCACCTTTGTTGAAAGTAAAGGATACATCATTAAGTGCTCGATTCTTCCCAAAATTCTTGCTAATATTCTTAATTTCAACAGCTGTTGTGTTACCCAATGCAATCACCTGTTCTAACTGTTTTGTTATTTCAAATCTCCCAAGGAGCCTGCTCCTGCAATTTCAATGCGTTGGCTTTCTTTTTTTATCTTTTCTTCAGCTTCTTCCATGATCTTTTTGTATTGTTCGTATTCTGCTTTAATGGCTGACATATCTCCATCAAACCAATTCATGATACTTTCAGTTAATCCTTCTACAGTATTGTAGTCTACATTATCTGCTGACCCTAAGTATTTCATAATATTTAATTGTTTTCTCACAGCTGCTCTTATATCGTCTTTTTTTATTATTTCTTGATCTGCTAATGCACTTCCAATTATATTTATTCTAAAACGAAGGTCCTCCACAGATGCACTCAACCCTTCTAATCTTGAAATTAGCATATTCATCAATTCTTCTAAAGACATATCCACTTTGTTTATCCCTCCACTGAAATATTTAAATATTTATTTAACAACACGTTATAAAATCTCCTCCAGAACATTCACAACAGCAATCAAGACACCATAAAGTACCACAAACCTGACAGCATGTTTCTGCATCCGTTCTGGCATGTCCCGCTCTTCTTGAAAAGAAATAACCATTAACTGTTTGTCTGTAGGCTGCCTGATATTCCTGGTTTTCAGGATCAAGCCTAAGGGCCTTTTCAAAATAAACCCTGCCCTGATTATAATTGCCAGATGAAATTTCAATTACACCCATCAAGTAAAACCATTCAGCATTTCTTATCGTCAAATCTTTCAAAATATTCTTGGCTTCAGTAAATCGTCCTGCTTGAATCAACCTTCTTATATAGGAATAATCATAATTTGAAGAATCACTTCCCGAACCAGTGCTATTCGAATTATGTTGATCATCCTCGTAGCTTTGACGTTGAACTCCGTTTTTGATAACATAATCGTATGCTTCGTTAATCTCTTTCATCTTTTGCTCAGCCAATTCTTTCATATGTTTTTCTTTGTAATAATCTGGATGGTATTTTTTTACCAACTGATTATAAGCTTCTTTAATTTCCTTTTTTGTAGCTGTTGGTTTAATGTTTAAGACTTTGTAGGGATCTTTATTCATGAAAATCTCCTTTATTCTGACAAACCATATCCTCTCCGATAACTCTGAAACCCATTGCCGGTAATGACTTTGATATTATACCATCTATTTCTAAATGATATACCCCTAAATAATTACGAAAAAAAGAATAGGTGTAGTTAATGTGATCAAGCAAAAGTTTGACTCTCCATTTTTCCTTTTGTTGAATTTCTGCCACTCTATTGACCATTTTATCATTTGAGAGAATAATATCTTTATTCTCATAGATTAAAGGATTATAATTCCATTTTTTTAAGTCTTTTTCAAGATCTTCAAAGGCATCTAATGTGTATATTAATTTTCCAATTAAAAAGACAAATTGATCAAACTTTTCAGGCAATCTTATCGATAAACTTTCAACTACATGATAAGTTAATGTTTTGAGAATCACTCCAAAAGTATTTGACATTTCATCCATGCACGGTTTTTTGAGATCCTCCATTTTAGAAAGATGGTAAAATAAGTTATCTAATTCTTCTCGTTCAAATGATATATTCCGATTCCACTTTATGGTTAAACGATGTAATAACTGGTGTAATAGTTTTTTCATCATCTTTTCATCTTTGATATTATCCTGAATCTTCTTTTTAGCAAAGTAAATACTGAAATCAGCCGCCAAGTGATCAATTTCACCAATTTTTTTGATCCTTCTTTTATTAATTGGATGAATGATACAGCTTTCGTAATGATAAAAAAAACACTTACCGCTAAAGGCATGCAGTATCAAGGTTAATAAACTGATATCATAGGATAAAAAAAAACGGGAAAATTGTCCATATCTATTGCCAAGTGTCTTACAAATACCACAGTATTGAGATTTAAAAAGGTAATTATCAAATTCATTTTTCACCGGTCTAATATATCCAAACATCAAACCTTCTCCAAATATTTGATTATTCCTTTAATAAGATCTTTATTTGTAGTACTAACAGCACTAAGTTCTTTTTTGCCTAAACGTTTTGCTAATTCTTTTTTTGTGGTGTTTTGAAAGATCACAAGCTTTGCATTTGTGCTGTCACATTTATTAACCCACATTTTTTTTGTATTTTCTGAACAATCAGAAGCAAGAAATAATATCTTAAAATTACTTGCATTAAGATACCTTTCCAATCTTTCCTTTCCATAAATCAGAGTTCCCATTTTACTTGCAAAAGAAAGAAGGGCTATAACCTTTTGTTCGATAATATCCTTGACTACTATAGAGATAATAACACCTCCAATCGTTTTTCATCTTTCATCGAAGCCCATAGTAAAATACCTGTCAATATAGCATTTGAAGCTGTTGAACTTCCACCATACGTAAAAAAAGGTAACGGAAGTCCTGTCACTGGCAAAAGACCTATTACCATTCCCACGTTGATTGTAAATTGAATAAAGAAGGTTGAAAATACCCCGATAGCCAACCATTTCTTCATCCCTGTCTTTTCACGAATAATCGAAATGTTAATGACAAACAGAAAAAACCAAAGAGCATAAAATACCAGCATACCCAAGAATCCTTCTTCTTCTGCGAATACGGCTAAAACAAAATCGGTATGATCTGCTGGAATATATCCATACAGATTTCCTAATCCCCTTTGATAACCTTTTCCATACAAACCTCCGGAAGCCACCATTGTTACAGACTGTTGAGTATGATAATAGGTGTCTGGATTCTTTGAGGGGTCCAAAAAGGCGGTAATTCTCTCTTTTTGATAGGGTTTCAATCCAAATGAATAAACTAAAACAATTAGTATGAGAAATATTGTAAAAAACAGGAATAGTCTTTTTTTCTTCCTTTCAGCAATCAAATAATAAACAAGAAAAGTGAAGACAAATACCATTCCTGTACCAAAATCAGGCTCAAGTATGATCAAAATTATAACAGGCATAGTCAAGAATAGATTAAACAAAGAAACCCGTGAAGGATTTACTCCATGTGAATAGAGATACGAAAACAAAATAATCATAAAGGGCTTAACAAACTCAGAAGGTTGAAATCCGCCAATCGGTGTAGAAAACCATCTCCTTGAACCGCCCCATCTTTCTCCAAACAGCAAAAGTAAAAACAAAAGGCTTAGAATAATTACATATCCAAAAAAGAGCCATTTTGCATAATTAATTCTTTCAAGAAAAATAACAGATATGATAACTAACACTACTGCAATTATTATCCAGTTAATTTGTAAAAATGGTAATCTTGTATATCTGGAATTGATAACTGCACTTTCAAGATTCATGTACCCAATCAAACTCAGTACTAAAAAAACGATAAAAATAGAGAATGTTTTATAGCTTAACTTTCTTAGTTTCAATATAAACACACCTATAAAAAAAGACGGCCAACTGACCGCCTCTAATTGTTTTCTTAATTCTTAATCATCCAATATTTGAAGCAAAGCGACTTCACTCGCATCTCCTCTTCTTTGTCCCATTTTCAAAATTCTAGTATATCCACCTGGTCTATCTTTAAATTTTGAAGAGATTTCATCAACAACTTTATTTGTCAGTTTTTTGTCTCCAAGATAAGAAAAGATGTATCTTCTTGAATGGACTGTACCACTTTTTCCTTTGGTAATGACCTTTTCAACGAATGGTTTTACAGCTTTTGCCTTTGGTAAAGTTGTAACGATACTTCCATGCTCAAATAGAGACCTCATTAAGTTCTTGATTAATGCCTTTCTATGATCACTGGGCCTGGATAATTTCTTTAATTTTTTTCTGTGTTTCATATTGCCTCCTCCTTCATGTTCGGGCAACTATTGCCCTTGAGCAGTAAAATGGAGTATTCTAAATATCCAAAGATATATCGAATTTTTCCTTAAGTTTTTCATTAACTTCTGTCAAAGATTTTTTACCAAAATTCCTAATTTTTAATAATTCTTGTATCGGTCTGTTGAGCAAATCACCAATGGAATTAACCTTGTCTCTCTTCAAACAATTCAAAGATCGAACGGAAAGTTCCAATCTCTCAATTGGTAATGCATAAATATCTTCATCACCAGCTTGAGTATCTTCTTCTTCCTCTTGATCACTTTCTGTTGTTTCTGACTCCTCAACATTTTCTTTCTTTTCTTCAGACTCTATATCCGCTTCATTTTCAGCAATTTCTTGTTCCTGAAGCAGTGTATCTTCATCTTCCATTTCTGTTTTATCAGATTTATCAGGACTCTCAAATATCATATCGAAGGTCGTTAACTCAGGCAGATTTTCTTGTATCTTTTCAAAATGACCGATCAAAATATTTGATGAAGCTCTTAATGCTTCTCTTGGTGTGATGTTTTTCTTTGTCCAGATTTCAAGTATTAATTTATCATAGTCTGTTTTTTTACCCACACGTACATCTTCATCTCTAAAGTTTACTCGCATAACGGGACTGAAAATTCCATCAATGGGTATCATCTGAATATCATCAATTTCTTCAAATTCAGCTATTGGAACATAACCTTTTCCCATTTCAGCGTATAAAAACATTTCAAAATCAGCATCTTCATTTAATGTCGCGATCTTATGCGCTGGATTAGTAACACTTATACCTGCAGGACATTTAATATCTGCCGCTGTAACAATTCCAGGTCCTGTTTTGTTAATTTTTAGCTCAACCATCTCATCAAGTTTGATTTCTTTTCTTAGCTGAACTTGCTTAACATTCATTATTATTTCCAGTATATCCTCTTTAACACCTTTAATGGTATCATATTCGTGGAATTTATCTGGAATCTTTATTCTGGTTATCGCCAAAGACATGATGGAAGATAGCAAAACACGTCTCAAAGAATTACCTATGGTGATAGAAAATCCTTTTTCTAACGGAGAGAGAGAAAATCTCCCGTATAGGTAATCTCCTTCTTCTCTTTCCTCCTCAATGATTAATTTCTTAGGCATAACATATTTAATCATACTTTTCGATCCCTCCCGGTAGAGTTTATTATCTTAAACTCATTACAGACATAAAGTGCTGTCTGCATCAACTCAAAAGAAGGTCTTTGAAGACCTTCTTGCGATATTACTTTGAGTACAATTCTACTATGGATTGTACATCAACTGGTAGGCCTGCTTCTTCCATTTCTGGATACCTGAGGCAAGTTGCCTGATAGGCATCGAAATTAACATCCAACCAAGGTGCAGTGCCTTTATCTTTGGCAGCTGCTATAGCTTCACTGATAACCGAGAGCGATCTGCTTTTTTCTTTTACTTCAACTACATCATCCGGTTTAACTCGCATAGAAGGAATTGTGGCTTTTCTACCGTTTATTTTAAAATGGCCGTGAGTTACTAATTGTCTGGCTACATTTCTTGACGGTGCAAAACCCATTCTGTAAACGGTATTGTCAAGCCTTGATTCAACAATCTTAACAAGATTATCGCCAGTTACGCCTTCTTTCTTTCGTGCTTCTTCGAAGTAATTTCGGAATTGTTTTTCCAAAACACCGTATATTCTCTTCATAGTCTGTTTTGTTCTAAGCTGCATACCATACTGAGTCAGCTTATTTCTTGAAGTAGGACCATGTTGTCCGGGCACATACGGTCTTCTGTCAAAAGCACATTTGTTACTAAAACAGCGGTCTCCCTTAAGGTAAAGTTTTTTACCTTCTCTTCTACACAGTTTGCAAAGAGGACCTCTATATCTTGCCATTAATTCTACCTCCTTAAGTTTACATTCCTCGTCTTTTTTTCGGTCTACAACCATTGTGAGGGTTAGAAGTAGTATCTTTGATATTGTTTACTTCTAAACCTGAAGCCTGAAATGTTCTAATAGCAGCTTCTTTTCCCGGTCCGGGACCATTAACTTCGATATCGAGCTTTTTAAGGCCCATTTTCAATAAATCTTTCCCTAGTTGATCTGCAGCTATTTGCGCGGCATATGGTGTGCTTTTTTTGGAACCTGTATAACCAACCGTTCCACCACTAGCCCATGATATGGTATTGCTGTTCATATCACTGATCGTAATAATCGTGTTGTTGTATGTTGATCTGATCTTTGCTATCGCACGATCAGATTGTAGTTTTTTCTTCTTCTTTTTTTCCTTTTTCTTTTTTATCGCCATTTACAGCCCTCCATTCATCATTTTTTCTTACGGCCTATTCCGGGTTTTCTGCCTTTTCGTGTTCTGGCATTGGTCTTTGACCTCTGTCCTCTGACTGGAAGGCCCAATCTGTGTCTTCTTCCTCTATAACTACCAATTTCAACAAGTCTTTTAATATTCTTTTGGACTTCCTGTTTCAATTCACCTTCGATCTTATAGTTATCGTTGATAAATTGAGTAACTTTTCGAATTTCATCTTCTGCAAGGTCCTTAACCCTTTTATCTGGGTCAATCTCAGTATGTTTTAATATTTCATCGGCTCTGGTTGGTCCTATTCCATATATATATCTCAAAGCCACAAACACCTTTTTCTGATTGGGTAACTCTACCCCAAGTACACGTGCCATCTATCTTTTTACCTCCCTTTCTGTCAGCCTTGTTTTTGATTGTGTTTTGGATTTCTGCTGCATATAATTCGAACAATTCCCTTTCTTCTGATTACCTTACAAAATTCACATCTTGGCTTAACAGATGCTCTCACTTTCATGGCAGACACTCTCCTTTCATATTCCTTCTATTCATTTATGCTTTCTTTCGATAAACAATACGTCCTTTTGTCAAATCGTATATGGATAATTCCACAACAACGCTATCTCCAGGAACTAATCGTATAAAATTCTTTCTCATTTTTCCTGAAATATGAGCAATTACTTCATGTCCATTTTCTAATTCAACTTTAAAAACTGCATTTGGTAGAGCCTCTAATACTTTACCATCAATTTTTATGACATCACTGTTATTTTTTGGCATTTATTCCTCCCCCGCTTGATTTTCATGCTTTCTGATTTCTGACCCTTGATAAACAGGAGCCGTTTCAGTATTTATCGGGGCTATCATAAACTATTCTTGCCTCAACTCTTCCAAGGTATTAAACACAATCTCATCAACCTTGTCAACACTACCGGAGGCATCTATTGTAATAATTTGGTTACGGTCTGTATACAGTTTAATCAATGGTGCTGTTTTGTCGATGTAGATTTGATACCTTTTCCTGACAGTTTCTGCTTTATCATCTTCACGCTGTATTAAAGGTGTTCCGTCGTCATCACAAATTGTATCACTTTTTGGTTTTAATGAGATTAAATTGTAGACTCTGGAACATTTAGGACAAACTCGTCTGTTGCTAATCCTTTTTACTACTTCATCTTCAGATACATTAAGAAAAATCACACCGGTTAACGATAAACCAATATCTTTCATTATATTATCAAAATCTTCAGCTTGATCGATATTTCTGGGAAACCCATCCAGAATAAAACCATTATTACAATCTTTTTTTGATAATCGTTCTTTCACCAGATCATAAAGCAATTCATCTGATACTAATTGTCCGGATTCCATAACAGATTTTACTTTTTTCCCTAATTCTGTCTCTGCTGCAACTGCATCTCTCAACATATCACCAGTAGATATATGCGGAACGCCATAGCGTTCCACAACATCTTTTGCAACTGTTCCTTTACCTGCACCCGGGGGGCCGAGAAATATCAAATTTAATTTTTTCAATTAAATCATCTTCTCCCCTTTAATCGTCCTTTTTTCATAAATCCGTCATAGTTTCTCATAATCATATGTTGTTCCATCTGCTGAACGATATCAAGTGCTACACCAACTGCGATAAGCGCAGAAGTTCCACCGATCCATATATTAATACCCAGTACGCCTGATAGAATATAGGGTATGACGGCAATAATAACCAAGAACAATGCTCCCATAAATGTCATTTTATTTAATATTCTTGAAAGGTATTTTTCCGTAGGTGCACCAGGTCTGATACCGGGTATAAAACCACCATATCTCTTGATATTATCAGAAACATCATGAACATCAAAAGTGATAATACTGTAGAAATACGAGAAGAAGAATATTAATACTGCGTAAATGGGAACGTATAAATAGCCACCAGTTCCAAGCCATCTCTCAAGGGCAGGACTGTTAGACATGGATGCAATAGCAGCGGGAATAATCATGATAGCCTGTCCAAAGATTATTGGAATTACACCACTTTGATTAACTTTCATTGGTATATATGTAGTTTGTCCACCATATACTTTTCTACCAGTAACTCTTTTTGCATATTGTACTCTTACTCTTCTTTCACCCTGCTGTACATAAATAATTCCAACGATCATGGCTAACATAACAACAATCATAATCAACCATTCCATTATTCCTAATTGTCCTACTATTGCTTGCCCTATGTAGCTGGGGAACCTTGATACAATACCTGCGAAAATAAGCACAGAAATACCATTTCCGATACCTTTTTCAGTTATTCTCTCTCCAAGCCATATGGCAAACATCGTACCGGCAACAATCGTAATTGTTGATACAAAGACAAAGAAGAACGGTGCAATGCCTTCAACGATAAGTGCTGGATTTCTAGAAATACTGAAGCTTAAAATAAATCCTTGTAATACTGCTAATGCAACGGTCAAATATCTTGTGATTTTCGCCAGTTTTTTCTTTCCTTCTTCGCCTTCTTTGGAAAGTTCCTTCAAACTTGGAACAACACTCATCAGAAGTTGAAGAATAATTGATGCGTTAATATAAGGTGTTACACTCATCATCATGATGGAAAATTGTTGAAGCGCCCCACCTGCAAATACATCATAAAAACTGAACAAACCACCAGCAGCTCCTGATTGGAAGCTTTGGAAAACGTTTGACCATTCAGACAAATTAATTCCTGGAATGGGAATATAAACACCCAATCGATACACAATCAGCATCAAAAGTGTAAATATTATTCTTTCTCTTAATTCGGGAATACGAAAAGCATTCTTAAATGCTGTCCACAATTCAGATCACCTCAATTTGGCCGCCAGCTGCTTCTATTTTCTCCTTTGCACTTTTACTGAAGGCGTTGACTTTTACAGTCAGCTTCTTATTGATTGTTCCTTCTCCAAGTATCTTAACTCCATCCAACGTTTTTTTAATGATTCCTCTTTCAAGTAGTCCAGATACTGTGACTTCATCTTCATCATTAAATCTTTGCTCCAGTACATCAAGATTCAAAACGGTATATATCTTCTTATTGACATTTTTAAAACCTTTTTTAGGAATTCTTACATAAAGAGGTGTCTGTCCACCTTCAAAACCAGGTTTACTCTTTGCACCTGATCTGGATTTTTGTCCTTTATGTCCTTTACCGGCCGTCTTTCCCTTCCCGGATCCGGGTCCTCTTCCAACTCTTACCTTTTTTTTCATTGAACCATCTGTAGGTCTTAAATCTTCTAATTTAAGGGGCATCTAAAAACCTCCTCCCATTCTTTATTGTTAACTATACTTCTTCAACTTTGACAAGATGTTTGATCTTATTGATCATTCCTCTGATTTGAGGCAAATCTTCCTTCTCAACAACTGATCTTATTTTTCTGAGTCCTAAAGCCATGGCTGTTGCTCTCTGGTCTTTTTTGTAACCAATTGGACTTTTTATCAGCTGTATTCTAAGCTTAGACATTCTTCTCACCTCTGTCTATACCGTTAAACACCTCACGAACTTTTAAGTCTCGTTTCGCAGCGATATCAGCAGGTGATTCAAGTTCCTTTAAGCCTTTAAAAGTTGCTCTAACAACATTTAACGGCGTTCTTGAACCAAGATTCTTTGTTAAAATATTATGTACTCCAGCCAGCTCCACAACTGCTCGAACTGAATCTGAAGCCACAACACCTGCTCCAGGAGCAGCTGGTTTCATCAAAATCTCAGCTGAAGTCCATCTGGATTGTATTTCATGAGGTATTGTCCCTTTAATGATGGGAACAGTTATCAGGTTTTTCTTAGCATCAGCAATGGCTTTCCGAATAGCATCTGGAACTTCAAGCGCACTACCGATTCCGATACCAACCGTGCCGTTTCTGTCCCCTACAACTGCAACACATCTAAAATGAAGGTTCTTTCCTCCACCAACTACTTTTGTTGTTCGAGTGATATCTACAACTCTTTCTTCAAGTTCAACTTGATCATTCTTCGTTCTGTTTTGAGGCAAAACAATCCCTCCTTAAAACTTTAGGCCGGCATTTCTTGCACCATCGGCAAGTGCCTTGACTCTTCCGTGATACTTGAAACCGCCTCTATCAAATACAACTTCTTCGATACCTGCCTCTTTTGCCTTTTTGGCAATATCTTCCCCGACCTTTTCAGCTGCTTTTTTATCCCAAGTTTTTTCCAATATCGATTTCAATTCGCCATTCAGAGTCGAAGATGCGCATACCGTGTGATGGGTCGAATCATCAATGATTTGGGCATAGATGTGTTTTTCACTTCTAAAAACAGCCATTCTCGGCTTATCTGGGGTACCCGTAACTTTTTTTCTGACTCTCAAATGCCTTTTTCTTCTGGAATATTTTCTGTCATTTTTATTTATCATTTTTTCACCCCCGATTAAACCTTTTTACCAACTTTGGTTCTTACAACTTCATCAGAATATCTGATACCCTTACCACCGTAAACCAATGGCACTCTCCAACCTCTAATATTTGCTGCAATTTGTCCTACCACTTCTTTATCAATTCCATTAACAATAATCTGGTTGGGTTTTGGTACTTCAAAAGTTACGTTTTCAGGTGGTTCAACGTTTACTTCATGTGCATAGCCTAAATTCATATTAAGTGTTTTTCCTTTTAAAGCTGCTCTGTATCCAACACCAACAATCATTAGTTCCTTTTTAAACCCTTCAGTAACTCCTGTAATCATATTTTTAATGTGGGAGCAAAATGTTCCGGTCATTGATCGAAAGATTTTTGCTTCACTGGTTCTTTTCAATAATTCCAGATTGGGTTTTACGGTAATCTCATTATTATCAAGCTCTACAATTATTTTATCATTTAGAGACCTTTTCAATTCTCCCTTTGGTCCTTTAACTAAAATCATTTTATCTTTGATTGTAACTTCGACCTTTGCGGGTATTTGTATTGGTTTCTTTGCAAGTCTTGATATAAACTTTTTCTCAGCCATTATTTACACCTCCCATTAAACAATTTGGAATTACCAGACATATGCGATAATCTCGCCGCCTGAAGATATTCTTCTGGCAGTCTTGTCTGTCATAACACCTTTGGAGGTGGTTAAAATAGCTATTCCAAGACCACCCTTAACAGAAGGTACATTGTCTTTTGAACAATAGACCCTTCTTCCTGCTTTTGAGACTCTCACAATACCCTTGATAACCTGTTTTCTTTCTCTTCTGGTACCCTTGTATTTAAGCATTACTCTTAATATTCCCTGTTTACCGTCTTCTATGTATTTGTAATCCTTAATATAACCCTCTTCTTTAAGTACATCGCATATGCTCTTCTTCAAATTGGAAGCAGGAATATCAACACTTTCGTCAAAGACGGAGTTTGCATTTCTAATTCTTGTGAGCATATCAGCTATAGTATCGCTCCACACCTGTAACTACCTCCCTTCAATTACCAGCTGGCCTTTCTAACACCAGGAAGTTTTCCCTCTAAGGCCATCTTTCTCAGACATACCCTGCAAATTCCAAATTCTCTGTAAACGGAATGTGGTCTTCCACAAACCCTACATCTACTATATTCTCGAGTTTTATATTTTTGTGGTTTTTTCCACTTTTCCACCATTGCTTTTCTTGCCATTCTTTCCCTCCTAATTATCCTCTTTTAAAGGGCATACCCATCAATTCAAGAAGCTTTTTGGCTTCTTCGTTCGTTTTAGCGGTTGTTGCAACGACAATATCCATTCCTTGTATACGTTTCACATTCTCAGGTCTAATCTCTGGAAATATTACTTGTTCTGAAAGTCCAAATGCATAATTTCCTCTTCCGTCAAATGAGTTAGGATTTAACCCACGAAAGTCTCTAACCTTTGGAAGAACGATGCTGATTAACTTATAGAAAAAGTTTTCCATGTTACCGTTACGTAACGTCACTTTAATTCCAACAGGCATTCCTTTTCTGAGCTTAAAATTTGCAATCGCCTTTTTGGAATGTGTAATAACGGGTTTTTGACCTGCAATGTCTTTTAGTTCTTCTTGATGTATTCTAAACAAGTCTTTATTTCTGGACCCTTCTCCAATTCCCATGTTTATAACTACTTTTGAAAGCTTGGGAACTTCCAATTGATTCTTGTATGAGAATTCTTTCATCATTGCAGGAACAATCTCTTTTTTGTACATTTCATTTAAATAGCTTTTAATTCGAATTGGTTTTTCCTGCTTGCTTTTTTCTTTTTTAGCCATTTTCATTCCCAGCATATGATTATCCTAACAGGGATAAATCGCTGAGTACACCTCCTTGAAAATTAATCTTTATCAATTAATTCACCGCATTTTTTACAGTATCGCTTTTTATCTCCATCATCAAGAACTTTCCATCCAATTCTGGTTCTTTTATCACAACTGGGGCAGACGACCATCACTTTACTTGAATTCATCGGGAGATCTGTATCAATAATCCCACCGTTCTTTTCCTGTTGAGTTGGTCTTTGATGTCTTTTGACAATATTGATTTTGTCTACTATTACTTTTGAATTAGATGGTATTACTCTTAATACTTTACCTCGTTTTCCCCTGTCTCTACCGGAGATTACTTCTACGAGATCATCTTTTTTTATGATGTATTTGAATTTGTTTGTTTTCTTTGGCTTTTTCACAAGAGCACCTCCTTTACAATACCTCTGGTGCCAAGGATACGATCTTCATATATCCCTTTTCCCTTAATTCTCTGGCAACGGGTCCAAAAATTCTAGTTCCCTTGGGCACGTTTTGGTTATCGATCAAAACCGCTGCATTGTCATCAAATCTTACATATGTACCATCAGGTCTCCTGACTTCTTTATGCGTTCTAACAACAACCGCTTTGACAACTTCTCCCTGTTTAACGTTTGAATGGGGTATAGCTTCTTTCACAGAAGCAACTATAATATCACCAATCGTACCAAAATTCCTTTTAGATCCCCCAAGGATATTGATGACAAGAAGTTTTTTTGCCCCAGAGTTATCAGCTACGTTCATGAGGGTTTCTCTAAATATCATTGTTCTTCGCCTCCCTCAGTTTGCAAAACCTTTATTTCTTCTTCATCCAAAATATCATGTTTTACTATTTCAAGAACTTCCCATCTCTTATGTCTGCTCATGGGCTTGGATTCAATAATTCTGACGACATCTGCAATTTTGCACTTATTCTCTTCATCATGAGCCATGAATTTCTTTGTCTTTTTAACCCTTTTTCCAGTAACAGTATGTTTAATTTGTCTTTTGACCTCAACAACAACTGTTTTTTCCATCTTATCGCTTACTACTTCGCCGGTTAAAATTCTTCTGGGCATCTTCTACCCTCCCTTATCTTTTGATACCTAATTCTCGTTCTGTGAGTATGGTCATAAACCTTGCAATATCTCGTTTACATGTTTTGATAAGATTAGTATTATCAAGTTGTTTTAACGCTAATTGAAAACGAAGGTTCATCAACTCTTTCTTTTTTTCTTCCATTTTTTCGTTCAGCTCTTCATCAGTGTATTGTCTCAGTTCACTAGCCTTCATTTTATTCACCTCCAACGGCATGCCTCTGGACTATCTTTGTTTTGATAGATAGTTTATCAGAAGCTTTTTTCAAGGCTTTTTTTGCCAATTCTTCTGGAACACCACCTATCTCAAACATGATTTTTCCCGGCTTTACAACACTAACCCACATCTCAACGTTTCCTTTTCCTTTACCCATCCTTGAATCTTGGGCTTGTTTTGTAACGGGTTTATCAGGAAATATTCTCATCCAAAGTTTACCGTTTCTCTTTAATGTTCGGACCATTGTTACCCTGCACGCTTCGATTTGCCTTGCGGTAACCCATTCGGCTTCGAGTGCCTTTAACCCATACTCACCAAAATGAACACTAGTCCCACCTTTTGCTTGTCCAGTCATTGTACCACGTTGTTGTTTTCTGTATTTAACCCTCTTGGGCATCAACATCTTTAATTACCTCCTCTCTAACCGTGAAGTTTACATGTCAGAGGTGTATACCCAAACCTTTACACCTATTACTCCACTTTTCGTATTAGCAACCGTGTAACCATAATCGATCTTAGCTTTTAATGTTTGAAGTGGAATACGTCCTTCCCGATACCATTCAACCCTTGCGATTTCAGCTCCACCCAAACGGCCTGCAACCATAACTTTAATTCCTCTTGCACCACTTTTCATGGCATTTCTCATAACTCTCTTCATAGCTCTTTTATGAGAAGTCCTTTTCTCTAACATTGCAGCTACGTTTTCCGCAACAAGAAGGGCATCTGTCTCGGGTGTTTTGATTTCCTTTATATTTACAAAGCATTGCTTGCTGGTTAGTTTTTCAAGTTCTTCTCTCAGTGCTTGAACTTCAGAACCCTTTTTCCCTATCACAATACCTGGTTTTGCAGTATAAATGGAAATTTTCACTTTGCTAGCGCTCGGTCTTTCTATATATACTTCATTCACTGCTGCATCGGAATCAATAATTTGACCTCTTTTTGTTTTAATTCTATAGCGCTTATCTCTTATGAGTTTTCGTATCTTCTCATCTTCTATTAAATAATCAGAATAATTCTTTCCGCCGAACCAATTTGCCTGCCAATCTTCCGAAACTCCAAGTCTAAACCCTCTGGGATGTACCTTTTGACCCACGGTTCAAATCACCTCGTTTCTCTTTCGTCGTTTTCAACTGTTTTTGATATATCTCCCACAACTACCGTTATATGAGACATCCTCTTTAACTGTATATCAGCTCTGCCACGACCCCTTGGCCATACCCTTTTTAACCTTGGTCCTTCATTGACATAAGTCTCTTTAACAATTAGTTTGTCAACGTCTAATTCATAATTATGAACTGCATTTGCTACAGCTGAATTCAAAACCTTTTTAACCAAAGCTGCACCTTTTTTGGGTGAGAATTCCAAGATATCTAACGCTCTTTCTATTTTTTCTCCTCGAATTGCATTAATGACTGATCGAACTTTCTTCGGGGAGATTCTCAGATATTTAGCGGTAGCTTTGGCCTCGGTCACGGGTGTTTTAGCAGCTTGTTCTTTTCTCTCTCTGTGATAAACAGATCTCTTTTGATGTGCCATGTTCTATAACTCCCCTTTCCTACTTACCGACCTGTCCGGCTTTCGCTTTCTTATCAGCATGACCGCCAAATCTCCTGGTAAATGAGAATTCACCTAATTTATGACCGACCATGTTTTCACTTATATACACTGGTATATGTTTTAAACCATTATATACGGCTAACGTATGCCCTACCATCTCAGGTATAATCGTTGATGCTCTACTCCATGTTTTTAGAACTTCTTTTTTTCCGGCCTGATTTAACATACGAACTTTCTTTAAAAGCTTTGGATGTACAAATGGGCCTTTTTTAGAAGATCTACTCAAAGGCATTACCTCCTTCCACTATCTTCTCTTTTTGGTTTTTCGTCTTCTTACGATGAACTTATCGGATGCTTTCTTACCACGTCTGGTTTTATAACCTTTAGCAAGAGTTCCCCAAGGACTTTGCGGATGTTTTCCACCCTTGGATCTTCCTTCACCACCACCCATTGGATGATCGACAGGGTTCATTACCATACCTCTTACAGTAGGTTTAATTCCGAGCCATCGTTTTTTTCCGGCTTTTCCGTAAACTTCGTTGTTATGATTTTCATTTCCCACAACACCAACAGTCGCTTTACAGGTTTCCAAGATTCTTCTCAGTTCTCCAGATGGCATCTTTAGAAGTGCATAACCACTTTCTCTCGCCATAATCTGTGCGGATATTCCAGCTGATCTTGCTATTTGTGCACCTTTACCGGGTACATATTCAATGGCATGGACCATTGTTCCAACTGGTATCTCCCTCAGTTTCTTACAATTACCTGCTTTAATTTCAGCATTCGGTCCACTCATGACTTCGTCCCCGACATTCAATTTCTTGGGTGCCAGTATGTATCTCTTTTCTCCATCTTTGTAATAGAGTAAAGCGATTCTTGCTGATCTATTTGGATCGTATTCAATTGACATAACTTTTGCGGGAATACCATCTTTATTCCTTTTAAAATCAACGATACGATACATTCTTTTATGTCCGCCACCGTGATGCCTGACAGTAATTCTACCTCTATTGTTTCTTCCACCTGTTTTCTTTAAAGGCTCTAATAAAGATTTTTCGGGTTCTTTTTTGGTTAATTCAGAATAATCCTGTCCTATGGCATATCTTCTCGTCGGGGTTGTTGGTTTATATCGTTTAAGTCCCATTTTCAGCTCCCCTTTCTATATATTAATAGATGTTTTCCAACTCAGGAATGGTATAACCTTCCTGTAATTTAATCATAGCTTTTTTCCAGCTTCTCGTTTTACCTGTAAACTGGCCCCTTCTCTTTGGTTTCGGTTTACAGTTCATCACATTTATTTTTGAGACCTTTACTTCATATATATCCTCAACCGCTTTTTTTATCATCTTTTTGTTTGAACTTCTATGAACTTCAAATGTGTAAGTGTTGTTTTCCATGTTTGCTGTTGTTCGTTCAGTAACAATCGGGCGAATGAGAATATCTCTCGTATGGAGTTTAATTGGCATTACCCAACACCTCCTCGATTTTTTTAATCGTTTCTTTGGTTATAATAACCTTTTGACTGTTTATAATATCGTATACGTTAAGCCCGTCAATATTTGTTATTTGATCCGGATTTCCAGGATTATCGGCAATAATAACCTTAGATTGCTTGATGTTTTTTCCGGATAATTTGGTATTCTCATATTCAGAATTTTTATACGGTAAAACAACCAGAGTTTTGTTTTTTTCTACTGACAATAACTCTAATACTTTCTTGAATGATTTAGTCTTTATTTCATTCATTTTGAATTCTTCAATTACAATGAGATTGCCCTCTCTAAATCTTGTGCTTAGTGCTGATCTTAATGCCAGTTTTTTCATTTTCTTAGGAAGTTTAATCTTCCATTCTCTTGGTTTGGGACCAAAGGCAACACCACCATGTCTCTGATGTGGACCTTTTAAACTTCCTTGTCTTGCTCTACCTGTGTGTTTCTGTGGAAAAGGTTTTTTACCGGTTCCTTTTACTTCTGCTCGAGTTTTAGTGGAAGCCGTTCCCTGTCTTCTGTTGGTGAGTTGCATGTTGATATATCTGTACATAACATCTTGATTGGGTTCGATGTCAAATACATCATCTCTTAATTCAACTTCACCGGTACTCTGTCCGTTTAGGTCGAGAACCTTAATATTAGCCATTGTTTCCTCCTTTCACTGTAATCTGATAAGGTATATATCAGTAAGATTTAACTGTATTGCTTAAGTAAACGATGCTGTTCTTAGCTCCGGGAATTGCACCTTTTACAGCAATTAAATTGTTTTCTTTATCAATTCTTACAATCTCAAGATTTTGAACGGTTACTCTTTCATTTCCGTATTGACCAGGCATTTTTTTCCCTGGAAACACTCTGGCCGGATATGAATGTTGACCGGTACTACCTAATCCTCTATGAAACTTGGAACCATGTGTTTTTTCTCCACCACTAAAATTCCATCGTTTCATAACACCAGAAAAACCTTTACCCTTTGAAGTGCCAACAACATCAATTTTTGTTCCCTCTTCGAAGATATCTACTGTGATCTCTTGTCCAAGCTCAAATTGATCAGGATTGTCACATCTGAATTCTCTTAAATGCTTCATAGGTGATACATCAGCCTTCTTGAAATGCCCTTTCATTGGCTTTGTTACTCTATGTTCCTTCTGTTTTTCAAATCCAAGTTGTACGGCTGTATAACCATCTATCTCTTCTGTTTTTTTCTGACAAACTACACATGGGCCAGCTCTAACAACCGTTACAGGTAGCATGACTCCATCTCTAAATATTTGGGTCATACCAACTTTTTTTCCAATAATTCCGCTCATTCTTTACACCTCCGTATTTGTATCAGAGCTTAATTTCGACATCTACCCCGGATGGAAGATCAATTTTCATGAGAGCTTCCACGGTTTTAGGTTTAGGGTCTAAAATGTCTATGAGCCTTTTATGTACTCTTTTTTCAAAATGTTCTCTTGAATCTTTATGTTTATGCGGTGATTTAAGAACACAATATACTGTTCTCTCAGTAGGTAAAGGAATCGGACCTGAAACTTGAGCATTTGTTGTTTTAACAATCTCCACAATCTTACCGGAAGATTGATCAAGTAATTCATGGTCATACCCTTTTAATCTAATTCGAATCCTCTGTGAGGCCATTAATTATTTCCCTCCAATCCTTAAAATTACGCTATAAAGGGGAGTGGTATCAACACTCCCCAGCATTATACACAAAAGCAGTAACGATATAATTAACAGTAAGTTACTGTTAATTATTCGATTATCTCAGCAACAACTCCAGCTCCAACTGTTCTTCCGCCTTCTCGTACAGCAAATCTCATACCGCTTTCGAGTGCAACGGGTTTTATCAATTTGATTTCACTTACAATGTTGTCTCCAGGCATGATCATTTCAACGCCTTCACCAAGGTCTGCAACTTCTCCAGTAACATCAGCTGTTCTGATAAAGAATTGTGG
This sequence comes from uncultured Thermotogaceae bacterium, assembly GCA_964403295.1. Lineage (GTDB taxonomy): Bacteria > Thermotogota > Thermotogae > MWEM01 > MWEM01 > JASUTC01. The sequence continues at coordinate 54,830 of CAYOFT010000004.1, forward strand.
TCGGTAGCCTTTGGTAAACGGTGTATGTCTTCCGCCTTCTTCTTTTTTCAAAACATAAATGTTCGCTTTGAAATGTGTGTGTGGCGTAATGGACCCGGTTTTCGCAAGAACTTGTCCTCTTTCAACTTCGTCCTTTTTGATACCTCTAAGTAGGCAACCAACGTTGTCTCCAGCAGTTCCTTCATCAAGGAGTTTTCTGAACATTTCGACTCCAGTTACTGTTGTTTTTGTAGTTGGCCTGATTCCTACAATTTCTATTTCGTCTCCAGTATGGACTTTTCCTCTTTCGATTCTTCCTGTTACAACGGTTCCTCGACCTGTGATTGTGAATATATCTTCTATAGGCATGAGGAATGGTTTGTCAACTTCTCTTTCAGGATCTGGGAAATAATCATCACATGCATCCATCAGTTCATATATTGACTGCATATATTCACCGTCAGGGCTGTCTTCTTCTCCAGCTTTTAAAGCTGAACCTCTTATAACAGGTAGATCGTCTCCAGGGAACTCGTATTTGCTGAGAAGGTCTCTGACTTCCATTTCAACCAAGTCTATTAATTCTTCATCATCAACCATGTCGCATTTGTTGAGAAAGACAACGATAGCAGGCACATTAACTTGTCTAGCAAGCAAAACGTGCTCTCTTGTCTGTGGCATAGGACCGTCTGTAGCAGCAACAACAAGAATTGCGCCATCCATCTGTGCAGCACCTGTGATCATGTTCTTGATATAGTCAGCGTGACCCGGACAGTCGATATGAGCATAATGTCTTTTCTCTGTTTGATACTCAACGTGAGCGGTATTAATGGTAATACCTCTCGCTTTTTCCTCAGGAGCCTTATCAATGGTGTCAAAAGCTGCATAATCCGCAAGACCCTTAAGACTGAGTCCTTTTGTAATAGCAGCGGTTAACGTTGTTTTACCATGGTCAATGTGACCAATAGTCCCGATGTTCAAATGCGGTTTGTTTCGTTCAAATTTCTCTTTTGCCATTTGTAGTTTCCCTCCTCATTATCGTTTAATAACTTACAAATAACTCCAAACTATCTTCTATGTAAAATCTTTTCAAGTGTCTTTTCATTTACAGGATCATAATGTGAGAACTGTATTGTATAAGTTGCTCTACCCTGACTTAAAGACCTGAGTATAGTAGCATATCCAAAAAGTTCTGCTAATGGAACAAAAGCCTCAACCACTCTTGCATTAGATCGGCTGTCAAATTTCTCAATTCTTCCACGTCTGGTATTTAAATCTCCGATAATATCTCCCATATATTCTTCCGGTGTTGTTATTTCCACTGACATAATCGGTTCCAATAAATATGAATTTCCTTTTTTTAGGGCTTCTTTTAACGACATGGATGCAGCAATTTTGAATGCCATCTCAGAACTATCAACTTCATGATAAGAACCGTCATACAAAGTAGCTTTCAAATCGACAACGGGATATCCTGCCACATTACCGTCCTGCATTGCCTCTTCGATTCCAATTCTTATCGGATTGATATATTCTTTAGGTATGCTTCCACCAATGGTAGCATCCTCAAAAATAAATCCTTTTCCGCTTTCCAATGGTTCGTATTTGACCTTAACATGTCCATATTGACCTCTTCCACCACTTTGCCTGATATATTTTCCTTCTGTACCCACAGGATTTTGTATGGATTCTCGGTAAGAAACATGTGGCTTTCCAACACGAACATTGGCACCAAATTCTCTTCTCAAACGGTCTATGATAATTTCAAGGTGCAATTCGCCCATCCCACTTAACAAGGTTTGGCCGGTTTCTTCTTCAATCATGACGCGTATGGTCGGATCTTCTTCCTTTAATGCCGTCAACCCTTTGGCCAATTTATTCTGATCATCTTTTGTTTCTGGCTCGATAGCGATTTGTATAACCGGTTCTGGGAAAACCATTTCTTCAAGCAATATTGGAATATCACTATTTGATAAACTATCCCCTGTGGAAGTAAATTTCAAACCGATACCTGCTACAATTTCTCCAGCTGTTACCTCATCTACATCTTCTCTTTTATCCGAATGCATATAAATAAGTCGACTAAGACGTTCTTTTTTGTCCTTGTTAATGTTCTGAACGTAGTTTCCCTTTTGTAACGTACCGGAGTAAACACGGAAATAAGTAAGGCGTCCAACAAAAGGATCTGAAGCTACTTTAAATGCAAGTGCTGCAAAGGGGCCATTTGGATCGGCTTTTAACTCAACCGTTTCATCTTTTCCTTGAATACTGGCTATTATGGGAGGCACATCAAGTGGAGAAGGGAGAAAGTCAACAATAGCATCTATCAGGGGCTGAATTGACTTATTTCTAAAAGCTGTTCCACACAGAACAGGTACATATTCTCCTGAAACGGTTGCTTTTCGGATAGCACTTTTCAATTTGTCAACAGGGACCTCTTCTCCTTCTAGATAGTGCTCCATAATCGATTCATCAAAGGAAGACATTTTTGCAACCAAATCTTCATGCATTGCTTCAGCTTTTTCCAACAACTCATCAGGAATTTCGTTGATTGTAAAAGTCGACCCTTCACTCTCTTCCCACAATAAACTTTTCATTTGTACAAGATCAATAACACCTTTGAAAGTTTCTTCAGCTCCAACTGGAAACTGTATGGGTAAAGGATTAGCTCCAAGCTTTTTAATCATACTTTGAACGGACATTTCAAAATCAGCGCCTAATTTGTCCATTTTGTTCATAAAGGCGATTCTGGGAACTTTATATTTATCTGCCTGTCTCCAAACTGTTTCGGATTGTGGTTCTACACCAGCACACACGTCAAAGACCGCTATGGCACTATCTAATACTCTTAACGATCTCTCAACTTCAACTGTAAAGTCAACGTGCCCGGGTGTATCGATTATATTGATCCGATGATTTTTCCATAAAGCAGTAGTTGCAGCTGAAGTAATTGTAATTCCACGCTCTTTCTCCTGCTCCATCCAATCCATTGTAGCGGTTCCATCATCGACACTGCCTAATTTATGTTTTCGGCCAGTGTAGAAAAGAATTCTTTCAGTTGTTGTTGTTTTACCCGCGTCAATATGAGCCATTATTC